>JAYTZV010000083.1:0-37078 GCA_043741695.1 Burkholderiales bacterium | reverse complement strand
TGCTGGTGTAAGAATAAAAAACACATTCTACACAGGGGCGTCTCCATCGGCCTCGCCAATTTGCAAATACGATGGAAAAGATGTGTATGCACCACTGTTGCGCGACTCCAGGTCGCACCGTTGATGTCATCGGACAGCGCGCAAGAGAGGTGATCAGAGTCTTTGGAATAGTCGGATACCGGTTGGCAAGCTGCGCCACACATCATCATTGTGCCCTCGCAGCTCGCTGACAATCGAAGTTGAAACCAGTTTGCCGTTATCGCTTGAATCACATGGTTTGCTTTACTCAACCACAGTACCCAGCCAGCAGAACCGCGCTCGAGAATTTCGATGCCCGTTCTGAAGGTTGCCATGCGCGCGGCAATTCGATCAACTTCCTCCACGCCGCGCCGCCAAATTCGCCGCCAAGTCGGTGAATCAGCAGGCTATGCACACTCCTTCCAATCACTCCGGTCTCGCGTACATCCCAGTACTTTTGCCGTCCCGTATATAGCGGGCGGCATTGCAGGCGGCCACCGAGCCGTCAACGGAGCAGAATAAAATGAAACGCATGTTGTTTAATGCGACGCAGCAGGAAGAATTGCGCGTTGCCATTGTCGATGGTCAGAAATTGATCGATATCGATATCGAAACCACCGGTCGCGAACAGCGCAAATCGAATATCTACAAAGGTGTCATTACCCGTATCGAGCCATCGCTGGAAGCGTGTTTCGTCAACTATGGCGAAGAGCGCCACGGCTTTTTGCCTTTCAAGGAAGTCGCTCGTACTTATTTCAAAGACGGTGTCGATGCGCGCACTACTTCCATCAAGGAAGCGCTGCGCGAAGGCCAGGAAATCATGGTCCAGGTCGAGAAGGAAGAGCGCGGCAACAAGGGCGCAGCGCTGACCTCGTTTGTTTCGTTGGCCGGTCGCTACCTGGTATTGATGCCGAATAACCCGCGTGGTGGCGGTGTTTCGCGCCGCGTCGAAGGCGAAGATCGCCAGGAATTGCGCGAAACCATGGACAAGCTCGATCTGCCTTCCGGCATGTCGGTGATTGCCCGTACCGCAGGCATCGGCCGCAATGTTGATGAGCTTCAATGGGATTTGAATTATCTGATGCAACTCTGGCGCGCGATTGAAGGTGCTGGCCAGTCAGCTTCGGGCGCATTTTTGATTTATCAGGAATCGTCGCTGGTCATCCGCGCGATTCGTGATTATTTCCAGCCGGACATCGGTGAAATCCTGATTGATACCGACGACATCTACGAGCAGGCGCAACAGTTCATGAGCCACGTGATGCCAGACATGGTACATCGGGTCAAGCGCTATCGCGACGACGTGCCACTGTTTTCGCGCTTCCAGATCGAGCACCAGATTGAAACCGCGTATTCGCGCACGGTGCCGTTGCCATCAGGCGGTGCCATCGTCATCGACCATACCGAAGCATTGGTCTCGGTCGACGTCAACTCAGCCCGTGCCACACGCGGCAGCGACATCGAAACCACCGCGTTCAATACCAACTGCGAAGCCGCCGAAGAAGTCGCCCGCCAATTGCGACTGCGTGATCTTGGCGGCTTGATCGTCATCGATTTCATCGACATGGAAAACGCCAAGAACCAGCGCGAAGTCGAAACCCGTCTGAAAGACGCGCTGCACTTTGACCGCGCCCGCGTTCAGATGGGCAAGATTTCCCGTTTTGGCCTGATGGAATTGTCGCGCCAGCGTCTGCGCCCCTCCCTGTCCGAAGGCAGTCACGTGACCTGCCCGCGTTGCAACGGTACTGGCCACATCCGCGATACTGAATCGTCCGCATTGCAAGTCCTGCGCATCATCCAGGAAGAAGCGATGAAGGAAAATTCGGCCGCGATCCATATTCAGGCGCCAGTAGATGTGGCAGCGTTCCTGCTGAATGAAAAGCGTGGCGAGATTTTGAAGATTGAAAACCGCCACAAGGTCGCGATCATCATGATCCCGAACAAGCATCTTGAAACACCACACTACAAGCTCGAGCGTATCAAGCATGACGACGCCCGCCTGGAAGAAGTGCAGGCAAGCTACGCGATGGCGGAAGAAGCAGAAACCGACATCAGCTACAGCAAGCGTCAGAAAGAAGAAGCCAAGCCGCGCCAGGAAGCAATGGTCAAGACCATCACACCAGACCAGCCCGCACCGATGGTTGAGCGCAAGGTGGCCGAGTTACCCAAGCCTGCAGTTCCGGTGCTGATGGCAGCGCCAGAAGAAGGATTTTTCAGCAAGCTGTTTGGTGCATTTTTCAAAAAACCTGCTGCCCAGGCAGCAGCGGCAGTCGCACCGGTAGTCGTTGAAAAGCCTGCGCAACGAAACGATCGCAGCGGCAGTGCAAGCGGCAGCGGCAGCAGCAACAGCCGCAATCCGCGTGGCCGCAGCCGTGGTGGTCGCAATACACGTGATCGCGATGAAACCGGCCGCACAGAAGTACGCGATGACGGTGCGAAATCTCCAGCAGTTGCCGCATCGGCAGACGCACCCGCGACACGTCCTCCACGTCCGCCGCGCGAGCCACGTGAAACACGTGAAACACGTGAAGTTCGCGAGCCGCGTGAAGGCGCTGAAGCCAAACGCGAGCGTCCACCACGTCCGCCGCGCGAAGAACGCAAGGAAACCGCAACCGAACCCAAGCTGGACGACAGCTTGCTGCGTCCATTGCCTTCAGCTGCGCTTGCATCGACTCCGACAGCTTCTGAAGACGAAACTGTCGATGGGTTGCTGGCGGTAGATGGTGAGACCGGTGAGCAAACCGAGGAAAAACGTCGTCGTCGTCGTCGTGGTGGTCGAAACCGCAATCGTCGCGACCGTGAAGGTGGTGAGAACGGTGAATCAGGTGTAGATGGTGAAGCTGATTCTGCAAATGCCAACGAGAGCGGTGTTACCGAGCAAGTGTTCGTGCCCGTAGCAAGTAACGCGATCGCCGCTGCAGCCCATGAGCACGCTGCTGCGCTGCATGCAGATGCAATCGAGACGGCGCATACGCCGGTTGCGACTACCTCGGCACTGACAGCGGCTATGGCAGCACCGCTGATTCCGCAAGAAATCGGCCGCACAGACGGTAACGTTTCTGATCTTGCTGCGATTCCAACGGCAATCGATGCGAAATTGCAAGGCGCTTTGACACCGGCTGCGTCAATCGCAGCACCGGTGCTACGCGATCCGGCCGCAGAATTGGTCAGCGCACCTGTAACACCGATGACCGCGCCTGCGAACGAATCACTTGCAGCAGCAGCGGTGGAAGAGAAAACCGTGCATGAAGAAACGGTATCACCTGTCGAGGCTTCGGTAGTCGCTCAACACGCTGCACCAGCAGCAGCGCCGGTAACCATCGAGCCTGTTGTGCATGTCGCAGCGCCAGTGGAGACTGTACAGCCTGCCGCTGTAGTGCATGTTGCTCCGCATACTGCACAGCACGTTTCGGCTAGCGTTACGCATACTGAGGATCTCACTGAAGTATTGAAAACAGCAGGACTCACGCTGGCCGCAACCGATCCGGAAAAACTGCGTGCTGCGCGCGAAGCCGCCGCATCAATTGTCACGGCACCACGCGTGCCACGTGAGCGCAAAGTGCTACCTCAGCAATCGTCAGAGCCATTGGTACAAATCGAAACCCAACGGTAACATGCTGATGCTGTGACAAACAGGTCGTAACAAGCTTGCAAGTCACCACAAAAAAGGAGCCTCGGCTCCTTTTTTTATCCTTACGCCGCGCCGTACTTCCACCTTGAAGCAAGGCACATGGTATCGTGCATAACTTGCACTGCACTTATTCTGACTTACTGATACCTGTTGAACCCATGACCGAAAAAGTCATCCCCCTAGTCGATTTGCGTGATCGCCATCGCACCCCGACCGTACCTGCCGAACTGCTTGCAGCAACAGGAGATCTGCGCGATACCCTCGCGCGGCCGTTGCACGATTTACGTATCTCTGTCACCGATCGCTGCAATTTTCGCTGCGTGTATTGCATGCCGAAAGAAGTGTTCGACAAGGACTACGCGTTCTTGCCGCAAACCGCTTTGCTGTCGTTCGAAGAAATGACGCGCATCGCAAAAATCGCCATCGATCATGGTGTCGAAAAAATTCGTTTGACCGGTGGCGAACCGTTACTGCGCAAGCATATTGAAAAGTTGATCGAGATGTTGGCTGGCTTGACGACCGCAAGCGGCGGTGCGCTGGATCTGACACTGACCACCAATGGTTCGCTGCTGGCAAAAAAAGCGCAGTCGCTAAAAAATGCCGGTTTGAAGCGCGTCACGGTATCGCTTGATTCGCTCGACGAAGCGACGTTCCAGAAAATGAATGACGTTGATTTTCCGGTCGCTGATGTCTTGCGCGGTATTGATGCCGCGCATGCTGCTGGGCTTGGACCGATCAAAGTCAATATGGTCGTCAAAAGTGGCGTCAACGACCAAGAAATTTTGCCGATGGCGCGGTACTTCAAAGATTCGCCGTTCATCTTGCGCTTTATTGAATATATGGATGTGGGTGCATCGAACGGCTGGAAGATGGATGAGGTCATTTCATCGGCTGAGATCGTGCGTCGTATTGGCAGCGAATTGCCGTTGCGTCCGGTATCACCTAATTATGCAGGCGAAACTGCTGGCCGCTGGCGCTATGCCGACGGGAATGGTGAAATCGGTCTGATTTCCAGTGTGACCCAGGCGTTCTGCAGCGACTGCAGCCGCGTGCGCTTGTCGACTGAAGGAAAACTCTACACTTGCCTGTTCGCCACCAGCGGGCATGATCTGCGGGCATTGCTGCGCGAAGGCCGCACCGACGCAGAGATTTCCACTGCCCTCGCCCACATCTGGCAAGCCCGCACCGATCGCTATTCCGAATTGCGTACCGCCGACACCGCAGTATTGCGATCCGGTGCGGGCAAAGTTGAAATGTCGTACATCGGAGGCTAGCCAGATGACGATCACCGGACTGATTCTCGCAGGTGGACGCGGCACCCGCATGGGCAGCGTCGACAAGGGCCTGCAGATTTTTCGTGGCGTACCGATGGTGCAACATGTAGTCACGCGCCTACGGCCGCAGGTGTCGCAATTGATGATCAATGCCAATCGCAACATCGCGGAATATGAGGCAATCTGCACATCGGTCTGGCCGGATGCGATGGACGATTTTCCTGGTCCGTTGGCCGGGTTACAAACGGGCATGATGCATTGTCAAACGCCGTTGCTGATGACCGCGCCGTGCGATTCACCGTTTGTGCCACTCGATCTGGTCTCGCGTTTGCAATCGGGCCTGACCGAACATACCGATATGGCTGTCGCTGTCACAGGGCCTGCCGATCGCGTGCAATCGCAACCGGTGTTTTGCCTGGTCAAAATCAGTCTGCTGCAACATCTGACCAATTACCTGCATAACGGCGGTCGCAAATTTGACGCGTGGTACGCCACGCTGTCGGTCGCGCAGGTGCACTTCGAAGATGACGCCGCATTTCGCAATATCAACACACTCGACGAGTTGCACAAATTTGAGGTCGACTGACCCACTGCATTGATTCATGCAACGTCGCTCTCAACATCACGCCGACCTCGTACCAGCTAAAATTTCAGCATTCATTTTCTTCCATGATTTCTCCTACCCGCTCTCTTTTCAATATCGTCAGCTGCCTGTCTGATTACGATCCCGATGCGCTACCGGTAGCCGATGCGCAGCGCATCATCGCCGAGTTCATCACACCGTTGCAGGTGGTTGAAAAAATTGCCTTGCGCAGCGCACTCGGACGCGTGCTTGCCAGCGATATCATTTCACCGATAAACGTACCGAGCCACGACAATTCAGCAATGGATGGCTATGCGTTGCGCGGCACCGATTTGGTCGATCAAGCGTTGACCTTGCAGATTGTTGGCACCGCATTCGCCGGTCGTGCGTTTGAAGGCAGCGTCGGTATTGGCCAATGTATTCGCATCATGACCGGTGCCATCATGCCACCACATTGCGACACCGTGATTCCGCAAGAATTCACCGTCGATGCAAGCGAACAGCAGGTCACGATTCCCGCAGGTTCGGTAAGACCGGGCGACAACCGCCGACTCGCGGGCGAAGATTTGCAAGTCGGCACTGCAGCCTTGCGCAAGGGACGCATTTTGCATCCTGCTGATTTGGGTTTGCTGGCTTCGCTCGGCGTTGCCGAAGTCGCGGTGCAACGACGTTTGCGCGTGGCGTTTTTTTCGACCGGCGACGAACTGCGGTCAGTGGGCGAAACACTTGACCCCGGCTGTGTCTACGACAGCAACCGCTACACCTTGCACGGCATGCTAACGCGCCTCGGCTGTGATCTGATTGACATGGGCGTGGTACGCGACGATCCGATTGCACTCGAAGCGGCCTTTCGCACCGCCTGCGAAAACGCCGACGCAATTATCACCTCTGGCGGCGTCTCGGTCGGCGCGGCTGATTACACCAAGCAGATGATGGCGCAATTGGGCGATGTCTCGTTCTGGAAAATCGGCATGCGCCCAGGTCGGCCAATGGCGTTCGGCAGAATTCAATCGAATGAGCACAGCGCATTTCTTTTTGGCTTGCCGGGCAACCCGGTTGCGGTAATGGTGACGTTTTATTTTCTGGCGCGTCAAGCGCTGCTGCGCATGATGGGGGCCGATGATTCACCGTTGCCACTAATGCGTGCCGTGTCGGTCAAGCCAATCCGCAAAAAACCGGGGCGCACCGAATATCAGCGCGGTGTGCTGCATATGGATGCACAAGGCAATCCTGCTGTGACGATCACCGGTGCACAAGGCTCCGGTATCTTGCGTTCGATGATCGAAGCTAACTGCATGGTTGTATTGCACGATGCGCAAGGCGCGGTGCAAGCAGGTGACCTGGTCGACGTGATTTTGTTCGATGGCTTGACCTGAACGCAATCATCATTTTTTTTATTTGAATCGAGCTCCCCATGACCACTTCACTCAAAATTGACTTTGTCTCCGATGTATCTTGTCCGTGGTGCATCATCGGTTTGAAGGCCCTTGAGCAAGCGATGGATCGCATCGGCGATGCGGTCACGGTTGAATTGCATTTTCAGCCATTTGAATTGAACCCAGCCATGCCCGCTGAGGGCCAGGATGCGATAGAACATCTGACGCAAAAATATGGCGGTACTGCTGACGATATGGCACGTAACCGTGAAGCCATAAGGCAGCGCGGTGCACAGCTCGGCTTTACCTTTAACATGGATAAACGCAACCGGGTCTACAACACCTTTGATGCGCATCGACTGCTGCATTGGGCCGATGAGTCGGGGCATCAACTGGCGCTGAAGCATGCGTTGTTCGATGCGTACTTTACCGATGGACTAAGCCCGGCATCGCACACGGTTCTGGTCGACGTTGCACGCAAAGTCGGGCTCGATGGTGATCGCGCTTCAGAAATTCTGGCATCGAATGCGTATGCCGATGAAGTCCGCGCCAGCGAAAAATATTATCTCGATCAAGGTATTCATTCGGTACCTGCTGTCATCATCAATAATGAACACTTGATCTCCGGTGGACAACCCGTTGAACTGTTCGAAAAAGCATTGCGCCAGATCGCGGCTGCAGTGTAAATTTCAAGGTTTAAGAACGCGCTTGCCATTCGGGTAACGCGTTGATATCTCACCAAGAAGCCATCTTGAAAATTACAAATTTAAAAATAAGCCTTCGCATCGGTATCGCCTTCGCATTGATCCTGACCCTGGTTGTATTGATGACGTTCATCGGCATTTCTCGGCTGCAAGCTGTGGCCAACGCCACCAATACAATGGAACAAGCGACAATCAAAGAACGCCTGTCGCAAGAATGGTTACGCGGCATTGTCGCCAACGCAGTGCGCACCTTTGCGCGCGCAAAAAGTACCGACGCGCAGGACCAGAAATATTTCCAGGTCGAGATGGACACGCAAAGCCAGTCGCTAACCAAAATCCAGAAAGAGCTGGAAGGTCTGATCCAGAATCCGGAGGCGAAGCGGCTTGTTGCTGTCGTCGGCGAGCGTCGAAACGCGTATGTCGATATACGCAAAAGTGTTTTCAAGTTCAAGGCCGGTATGAAACCCGGCGACGAAGCCGAACTGAAAACCCAGGTGGATACTCAACTATTGCCGGCGATGAATGCATATAGCCAATCGGTACGCGATGTAGTCGATTTTCAAAAACACGTGTTTGAAGAATCGAAGGCAGAGGTCGATGCATTGTATTTGTCAGGTCGCAATCTGCTGCTAATGCTTGGCCTGATCGCGCTGACGATCGGCGCGCTGATGGCATGGCTACTGGCGCGCAGCATCAGCCGTCCGTTGACGTATGCGGTCTCGGTAGCCCGCACTGTTGCCTCGGGCAATCTCGCCAGCATGATCGAACCGGGTTCGGCTGACGAGACCGGTCAGCTGCTGCAAGAGCTGACCTCGATGAATGAGCAATTGCGTCACGTGGTGAGCCAGGTGCAGCAGGGTACCCGTTCAATCGCAACCGCCGCCAGCGAAATCGCTACTGGAAATCTTGATCTGTCATCGCGTACCGAATTGCAAGCGAGCTCACTCGAACAGACGGCGTCCGCGATGGAACAACTCACTTCCACCGTCAAGCAAAATGCGGACAACGCGCGTCAGGCCAACACGCTCGTGCTGAATGCCTCCGAGGTGGCGCGTAAAGGTGGTGCCGTGGTGGCAGAGGTCGTGAATACGATGGGATCGATCAATGCGTCGTCCCGCAAAATTGTCGACATCATTTCGGTCATCGATGGCATCGCATTTCAGACCAATATCCTTGCACTGAACGCAGCCGTCGAAGCGGCACGCGCCGGTGAACAGGGTCGCGGATTTGCCGTTGTCGCGGCGGAAGTACGGATACTGGCGCAACGCTCGGCGGCTGCAGCAAAAGAAATCAAGTCGCTGATCAGCGATTCGGTTGATAAGGTTGATATTGGTGCGAAGCTGGTGGATCAAGCGGGTCGCACGATGAATGAGATCGTAGAAAGCGTGCGTCAGGTCACAACAATCATGTCTGAAATCGCCGTGGCCAGCGTTGAGCAAACCTCGGGCATTGAAGAAATCAATCTGGCGATCACGCAGATGGATGAAGTCACGCAGCAGAATGCGGCACTGGTAGAAGAAGCAGCAGCCGCAGCGCAGTCATTGCTGGATCAAGCGGCGAATCTCTCTCAGGTGGTCGCCCATTTCCATACGCATCTTGATGACAGCACACCTGCCCCGAAGCTGCATCGACCGGCCGCACAGCCGAAGCGGCTGCAACGCCCCGCTGCATCAAGCACAAATAAAATTGCAGTCCGCAAACAGGCGGTAAAACCTTTACCAGCAAGCGACTGGGAAGAATTTTGATGTTAAAAATAGCCTGTGAATTCGTGACACAGGCGTTTTTAAAAACCAGTGCAGCACGCTACAACCTCATGGTAGCGCCCATCTTATCGTGCGACATTGCCGACGAAGCCGATTAGCAATACGCACGCTGCGACAAGTATTACTGATAACGTCAAGACCATACCAGTGACATGAAAGCGAAAATTTTCGTTTAGCTGGCTGACACCGAAGGCATGTGAAACCCCGCCAAGAATCAGCATCGTACCGAGCACATGCAGCGACCACACGGATGCGCCCTGCCGCTCCATTGTTGCCAGCAAAATCAGGCAAATCGGAACATGCTCAGCGAAATTTGAATGTGCACGTATCGCGCGCAACAGCGTGGCATTACCTGCGTCGCCAAGGGCGATGTGCAGCCTGCGACGCAACAGTAATGTGCGGACACTCAAGCCGGCAAAAAAGATGGCCAGTAGCGCTGCGTAAAGTGGAAATACATGCATACCTGCTCCCGTACAGAGAACGACGCCCATCGGCCATCAATGGGAAAAGGGGACCACGTCGCTACTGCGTGTCGGATCTTGCAGGAAATTTGGGAGAAATTTTATGTACTCAGGCTGGATCGTTTTTGAATGCACCGCGAATATTCAATATCGCTAGACTAATCTGCAACAAGATCAACGCAAACGCTCCGTCGTGTATTCCCCACACAACCCACAACACGTTGCTGATCAAAAAAATCCAGAATCCCCAACTGCGTTTTTTCTTCGACTGCGAGCCCACCAGATAGGCTGCGAACACTGTTAGCAGCATCGCTGGCCATTGCACCGCGTCCATGAGATCACTCATGTGCACAGTGCGGTAAAAATTGCAGTACCGGTTTCACCATATGTCACCCTATTCACGCAAGACTTGCTGGAACCTTGCCACCGTTAGCAGCAACACGCGACATCACTTCTTGATGCAACCAGATATTCATCGATGCAGAGTCGCTGGTATTGCCGGTAAATCCCAATTCATGGGCCAGCGCAGTGCGGGATTGCAGACTGCTATCAAGGCTGAGCAGCTTAAGCAAATCAACGATTGAGGTGCGCCAGTTGAGCGAACTTGCTCCAGGCATGCTGTCCAGATTACTTTCAACATCTACCACTGGTATCGCATGCGTGGTCGCATCGAGCTGGGCCGATCCTGGTACTGACTGCTGCATACCTGCGTCAGTCGCGGTTGGTGTCGTGTCTTGCGCTACTGCAGGGTGCGATGGAGGAAATATCTTTTGAAAAATTGCGCTGAGGATACCCATGATTCACCTTTGAATTACATTAAAAACACGAGACTAATGAAGAACCAAAATGGCCTCTGTTCGATAACGAACTTATCCTTCAGCATGCGCCTTTCACAACCCAACCTTCGGAATTAATCTTGATGTAACCGTGATTGATTGGGAAGCCCAGATTCGTTCGTGGCGCACTAAGTGCGACACATCGCAGACATGCTTCACAACGCACGCTACGTTAAGTCTTCACTACAGTAGGGATAATTATGGGAACAATCATTGCAGCGCGCGTACAAACCCAGGAAGATGTAGCCAACGCGATTGAGATGTTGGTTGCTGATGGATTTGCTGCAGAAAAAACGAGTAGTTTTTTTGTAAATCCGGCAGGCCAGCACGATGCCTATGCGCTGGGTGGTGATCACGACAAATCGCCCGGTGCAGAAGCAAGCGGGAGTGGCGTAGTAACCGGCATGACCGGCGGCAGTCTGGTCGGTGCATTGTTAGGCGTTGCCGGTGCCGCAATAGCGGGACCGATTGGACCGGTGATTGGTGCGCTGGTAGGTGCCCATTCCGGTGGACTTGTGGGTGCGATGTCGTCGATGGAAGAGGAGCCCCAATCCGACGCCGTGACCGGCCTGCACAATTACCATCAAATGCCACGTCGCTCAGGCATGCTCGTCGCAGTGGAAATTCAGACGATGGTAGAGCAAAAGCGCGCTATCGATCTGTTGCAAGGCATTGGCGCAGAAGACGTCGAACGCGCTAACGGCACCATAACGGAGGGCGCATGGACGGACTTTGATCCGCTGAGTCCAAGCCTGCTGGTGCCGGGGCAAACGGCCTCGACGCTGCACGCGAAATAATCTGCGCTCGGACTGCCTCATAGGCTTACAAACAGGTCGGCTGAAATTACCGCATTCTGTTGCGTCCACATCAATGCGCATTTAGTGATGCCACACTTTTAATGCATTCGGGGCGTTGCAATTTAGGCGACCGAGTACAAACGATGCAATTCTAATGATGCAATATTGGTGATGAAATGAGAGCGAGTCTAGCGCGAGTCGATCAGCCCAACAAATCAGGTATGAACGTCGGCAATAAGCGGCGCCATCAATTGTTTTCCGTCGCGCAACATGACTTCAAGTGTGTCGGCATCTACCGGTTTGCTGAAGTAAAAGCCCTGCATCTGGTCACATTGATGCAACTGTAGAAATTCAAGATGGCCGAGATCTTCGACCCCTTCGGCAATCACTTGAATGCCAAGATTGTGCGCAAGTGAAATGATTGACACCACAATAGCTTCACTAGTGCGATCGACCATGATGTCCTTGACGAAGGACCGATCAATTTTCAGTACATCGACTGGAAAATGTTTCAGATAAGTCAGGCTCGAATAGCCGGTGCCAAAGTCATCGATCGACAAACTGACACCGAGCCGATCGATCTGATGCAACAGACCGACCGCGTGCTCGACATCGGTCACTAGCAGGCTTTCGGTGATTTCAATGTCAAGGCACGAAGGCGAGAGGCCGGTGTCGGCCAGCGTATCGATAATATTCTGCAGCAGGCCGGTATGTGAAAACTGGCGGGCAGATAAATTGACTGCCATGCGCAGCTTGGGATAACCGGCATCCTGCCATGCTTTGTTTTGTGCGCAGGCGGTTTGCAATACCCATAATCCGATCGGCACAATCAGCCCGGTTTCCTCGGCAATATCGATGAAGTGTGCCGGTGGGATCAACCCCTTCTGTGGATGTCGCCAGCGAATCAAGGCCTCGACACCGACGATCTGATTTGTCAGCAGATCGACTTGCGGTTGGTAGTGCAGCACGAATTCGTTGTGAAGCAGCGCAGTGCGCAAGCCAGCTTCGAGGGCAAGGCGCTCGGTCGCGCGCTCGTTCATCGTCGACGCATAAAACTGATAGTTATTTCGGCCGTTCTTTTTCGCGTGGTACATCGCTGCATCGGCGTGCTCGATCAACTCTTCGTCGTTGGCACCGTCGGCCGGATACACCGCAGCACCGATGCTGCAACTAATGACGATGTGCTGACCTTCGAGTATCACGGGTTCAGCGATCGCATCAAGTATGCGCGAGATGATCGCAGTGGTCAGTGCTCCCGCCGGGAAATCAGACAGCACAATGACGAATTCGTCGCCGCCCAGACGTGCCACTGTGTCGTTGTCTCGCGAGGCAGTCAGCAACCGTTGCGCGACGATTTTCAGCAACTCGTCTCCCGCTTTATGTCCCAGACTGTCGTTGATCGGCTTGAAACGATCGAGGTCGAGAAACAGGACCCACACTTCAAATGCATGCCGCTCTGCACGCGAGATCGCCTGTTGCAGCCGATCGTTCAGCAGGGCTCGATTGGGCAACGACGTCAGGCTGTCATGCATGGCCATGTGGCGCATCTGCGCCTCTGACTGTATGCGTTCCGTGATGTCTTTGCCAGTACCGCGATAGCCTGTGAACGCACCATGCGCATCAAACAGTGGTTCACCGCTGATACTGAACCAGCGTGTGTCATATCCAGCGACATCGACCTTGTATTCAAAATCGGAGAAGGGCTCGTGCGCAAACAGTACTGCCTTGTGCGCATTCCACGTCGACACCGGGACATGTATTGGCATTTCCCAGCGAGTTCTACCGATATATTCGTTGAGAATTTTTCCGTTTTTGCTGCCCTCTTCACGCGACATCACGGTAAAACGAAATTGCGCGTCCTGTTCCCAGTACCAATCAGACGACAGTGCGGCCAGATGGCGGAAGCGATCTTCGCTGATCAACAGCGCTTTTTCAGTCACGGCACGCGCACGGATATCAATGGTCAGCCGCTCATTGAGCGATCGCATTTTGATGGCAAGGAATGCGGCGATCCCGAGGAACACCAAGACGATTAGCGAGGCTGCCGCACCCCACCAGTAAGTGTTGATGGCTTCACGATGCCATGGTGCCAGTACATCAGCCTCTGGAATGCCAACCGTGGCGAAAAGCGGATAACCCTCGACCTTTTGGCTGGAATAAAAACGCGGCACCTCGTCGATCGACGGAATGTTCACTGCGCGACCTGCTGTACTTGCTGCCTGATAGGCGCGGACCATCCCTGATACGTTCACGTCGACATTTTTGGGGTAAGCCGCGCCAGTACGTATGGCGCGATAGGTGCCGTCCAATCCAAGCAGGCTGACGTTGCCGTTTTTACCGAGCTCCTGTTCATTATAAAAGCTCGTCAATGTCGCCGGATCAGTCGAGATTACGACGGTACCGGCAAAGCTGCCGTCTGCATGATTGATCCGGCGCGTCATGTTGATGCTTGCTTTTTTCGAGACGCGCCCGAGCAACGGCTTGCTGATGTAGGTGTAATCCTGATCAGTGAATTGATGAATGCGAAAATGCTCACGATCGGCGAGATTCACATTTTTTGGCACGACACCTTTGGAAACAGCAACTACTCCGCCGTGCTGATCGCAAATCGTCACCAGAAAAATTTCGTTGGCTGGCACCAAAGCGTGATTCAGAAACGACGGTAAATCAAATTTGCCGTCGTTGAGTTCATATTCTGTTTTGACGAGTTTGGCGACCTGATCAATCGAGCGAAGCGCCAGCACCGTGCCGCGCTCGTAGACGCGGCTGAGGTTTTCCATGTCACCAATGGCTGCGCGGACAACTTCATCGCGTTTTGCATTGACCGAGATTGCGATTGCAATCCAGATGCCACCGATGAGGAAAATTGCAAAAAAGCCAAGAGCAGAGACGATGCCGAGTCGCGAGATCAGCGATTTTCGCGCATCGTTTGCTGCTTCCATGTCAAGCCTTGCGATGAGGGGAATAGTTCGCGTACTACCGCGCCGCACTTTTCAGGAAAATGATTGATCTACCCGGTATCCCAACGCGCCGCGCGTACGCCGGCAATCAAATTCACTACATTGCACCAACGATACCACGAGGAAACTAACTCTCAAATACCAAAGAACCGTTATGCAACATCTACGGTGCTACTGTCAGCAACCGGGAATTAGCATCGGTCCGAAACATAATCGGTTGCTCGACCGAAGCTACCGTGTCAGGTCGCGCTGCCATCAAAATAACCTGATCGACGCGCTCACGCAGAGGCGACTTTGCGCATACCGGATCGGTCGCAGCAGCGTCGCCAGCGAGCATGAAAGCCTGGCACCGGCAACCACCGAAATCTTTCGTTTTTTCATCACAGCTGCGGCACGGCTCCTGCATCCAGGCGTCGCCGCGATAGGCGTTGAACGCGCTGCTTTCGTACCAGATTTGCTGCACTGTCATCTCGCGTACTGATGGCAACTGCAGACCCGGTAGATCGCGCGCGTTGTGGCAAGGCAGCGCAACACCGTCGGGTGCCACACCCAGAAACACCGAACCCCAACCATTCATGCAAGCCTTCGGACGGTCTTCAAAATAATCCGGTACCACAAACAATAGCTGGCAACGCTTGCCGATTTTTTCTCGATACGTGTTGACGACCGCTTCGGCATCGCGCAACTGCTCGCGCGTGGGCATCAGCTGCTGCCGGTTTTTCATGGCCCAGCCGTAGTACTGCGTGTTTGCCAGCTCCAGATATTCGGCCTCAAGTTCGAGTGCCATCTCGATGATCTTGTCGACATGCGGCAAGTTATGCCGATGCAGCACGCAATTGAGCACCATCGGGTAGTCGTATTTTTTAATCAGTAACGCGACCTTCTTTTTCAGATCGAAGGTTTTTGTGCTGCTCAAAAAATCGTTCAACTCTTTGGTGGAATCCTGAAACGATAGTTGGATATGGTCGAGACCGGCTTCCTTCAAGGCAGCGATGCGCGGCTCGGTCAGACCGACACCGGAGGTAATCAGGTTGGTATAAAAACCGAGGCGATGCGCTTCTGTTACCAGATCTTCGAGATCATCACGCATCAACGGCTCGCCACCGGAAAAACCGAGTTGCACCGCACCGAGCGCGCGAGCTTGCTGCATCACGCCGATCCATTCTGCAGTCGATAGTTCGTTGCGCACTGCATCGTAATTGACCGGGTTGTAGCAAAACGCGCAGTGCAGCGGGCAACGATAGGTCAACTCGGCCAGCAGCCAGTGTGGCGGCTTTACGGTAGAAACAGCGGAGGCAGCAGAGGCAGGAGATACAGCAGAGCTAGCAGATACAGCAGATACAGCAGCGAGTTCACTCATGATCAGACGATCCAGTTTTCTTGAAAGGCGTGTGCCAGCAAGGCTTCAATATCGGCGCGCAAACCGGTAGCATTGAACTTCGCTTCGAGTGCGGCCACGATCTCGTCAACCGTGGCAACGCCATTGCAGCATTTTAAAATTTCACCAGCGCTGCCATTGAGTTTGATCATCCCTTCCGGATACAGCAGCACATTGCATTGCTGCGATTCTTCCCACTGCATGCGAAAGCGCCGATTCAAGGCAGGCGTTTCGGGAAACGCTGGCGATTGAGGTAAATCACTCATTGCGGATACGCTTTCTCTATCGCATCCAACATCGCCCACAGGATGTCGAGCTTGAATTGCAGGATGTCAAGCGCCCTCTCCTGCTGCGCCCGCGTAGTGAAATAATCGAGCGAGACCGCAAGGCCATGATCGACATCGCGCTGCGCCAGCGGAATCCGGCTGCGGAAATATGCCAGACCATCTGCATGAATCCACGGGTAATAATCGGGCCAGCCCGCCAAGCGGTCTTTGTGAATTTGCGGTGCGAACATTTCGGTCAATGATGAACAGACCGCTTCTTGCCACGGCTGACGGCGCGCGAATTCCACATACGCATCGCATGCAAAACGCACACCCGGCAGCACGCCCTTTAATGACCACAGTGCGTCGCGTTCGATACCGACCGCGCCCGCCAGTTTTGTCCACGCCTCCATGCCGCCGGCAGCGTGGCCTTGATACTCGTCGTAGCCATCGTGATCAAGAATGCGTGCAATCCATTTGCGCCGGGTCTCGCGGTCGTCGCAATTCGACAAAATTGCTGCGTCTTTTTTCGGAATGATCGACTGATAGTAAAACCGGTTTACCACCCAACCGCGAATCTGTTCCGGTGTGCATTGCCCGCTATTGAGGCGCACATTGAATGGATGATGAATATGGTAGCTCTTGCCTTTATCGCGCAGCTTTTGTTCAAACTCTTCGCGGGTCCACGGCGTTGCGATCAGTGCTGTCACAGGATAATTTCCATTCCGTCTGCGGCAACCTCAATACCATGCTGCGTTAGCAGCGCGCGTTCGGCAGAGTCTTCGCGCAGGATCGGATTGCTGTTGTTGATGTGAATAAGAATTTTGCGGCGGGCTGGCATGCGATCGAGAATCTCGATCATTCCTCCAGGCCCGGATTGCGGCAAGTGCCCCATTTCCGACGCTGGCTTTTTCGACAGGCCAAGCGTAATCATTTCATCTTCGGTCCAGAAGGTGCCATCGACCAGCAACACATCGGCTGCCTGCATGGCGGCTTCCACGTCGGTGCTGATACTGCCCAAACCAGGCGCGTAAAACACACGGGCACCTGACTGCGTGTCGCTGAAGGTCAGGCCGATATTGTCACCGGGATGCGGATCATTGCGGTGCGGCGAATACGGCGGCGCCTTGCTCGACAATGAAATCGGCGTAAAGCGGGTGTGTTCAAGTGGCGCAATGGAAAACGGCTGGCCGTCGGGTTGAATTGTTGTAGCGTCTACGCGGCAGTAGTGCGACAGCACATTGAGCAAGGGCAATCCGGTAGAAAGATCGGCAAACACTTGTGCGGTGGCGTGCAGCGGCAACGGTGTCGAGCGCTCGCGCAACATCAGTAATCCGGTGACATGGTCGATTTGCGCATCCATCAATACCACGGCTGCAATGCCGCTGTCACGGATTGCGCGGGCCGGCTGCAATGCAGGTGACGCACGCAACTGACTCAAAATATCGGGGGAGGCATTAATCAGAATCCAGTCGATGCTATTTTCACTTATAGCGATCGACGATTGGGTGCGGGCAATGGCGTTGATGCTGCCATCTAGAAGCCCTTTACAATTGGTGCAGTTGCAGTTCCACTGCGGGAAGCCACCGCCAGCTGCAGAGCCGAGAATCCGAATTTTCAAAAGATGCTCCAGATAGCCGGGCGGTACGCTCCGGCTATCGAAAAAAATCGTAACGATTAACGGTTAGCGATATACAGGGTGATTTCAAAGCCGAAACGGAAGTTAATTGCTGTTGGGGTTTCCCATGTCATGGTAAATCTCCTTAAGTTTGATTTTGCAGAATGGCTGCCTATCCGTTCAACGATTTGATCGGACAAGCGATATAGTGCATCCTTTCAATTTTATATGCTTGCGTAAATTCGGCAATGCAGACTCATGATTTTCATGAAAGTAGCCATTCTTATCATGGTACTACCAGCCATCGGCCAGACTCTGTGGAAATGAGCGCATCAGATCAAGTTGCGCAGGCTGCGGCTGAGCCGATTGCCAATCCGTCGGCATCGAGTCTGCGGTTCAAAATCAATGCGATTTTTTGCGGCGTCAGCATCCTCGTGCTGGTGGTCTTGGCTATTGTTCAGATGGTTGCGGCCCGCAGTAGTATTCGTGAAGAAATTACCGCATCGAACCGCGTCGCCACGCAGTTACTGCGCCGAATCACGGTGTTGTATGCGACCAAGGGCCTCGATGCTCTGGCCGATTTTCTGGATGACACGGGTCGGGTACGCGCCAATGAGCTGCGTTTGCTCGACAACGATGGCCGCGTAAAGTATGTCTCGCCACCCGCGAGCTACAAGTTCGGTCGTAATGCGCCGAGCTGGTATGCCGCGCTGGTCACGCCACAAATCACGCCACAAACAATTCGTTTGAATGACGGCATGTTGATGATTACGCCGAATCCGTCGCGCTCGGTGCTCGATGCGTGGGACGACTTGCAATTTATTTTTTTGATCGAGGCACTCGTGCTACTCGCAGCCAATTTGCTGATGCTGTTAATTGTCGGCCGCTGGCTGGCACCGCTGGACCAGATCCACAGTGCGCTGCTGGAAATTGAAACCGGGCGCAATGCAGTACGCCTGCCTGCCCTACCCGGCAAGGAAGCCGGTGAAATGGGACGCGCTTTCAATCGTATGGCGCAAGCTATCGAAGACAACATCTCGGTACGTCAATTTAGTGCTGAAACCGCCTCAAGTCTGGCTACGCAACGCGAATTTACGGCCTTGCTGCATCAACGCATTGAAGAAGAACGCGCGGCGTTGGCCCGCGAACTCCACGATGAATTTGGCCAATCGCTGACCGCAATTCGCAGTATTGCGAAATCGATGATGCAGCGACTCGATGGCCAGCATCCACAGCTTGAACAATCAGCGCGCATGCTCTTCGATACCGCGGGCTCGACTGCCGACGCCTTGCAGCGCATGATTCCGCGCTTGCGACCGATCCAGCTCGAAGGCATGGGCTTGGTCGATGCCTTGCGTGATCTGGTCGCCGATCGACAGATGACCGATCCCCAGCTGAAAATCGAAGCGCGTTTTGAGGCCGATCTGATCGATCTGCCCGATCTGCCCGATGGAGTTGACTTGTCGATCTATCGCATCGTGCAAGAAGCCTTAACCAATGTACTGCGTCACGCGGCGGCAACCCAGGTGGCGATCTGGCTACGGCAGGAACACACAGAGGCGGAGCCCCTTTTGCGCCTGACCATCAACGATAATGGCAACGGCAGCAGCGCAAATTTGAAACGTGCGGGACACTACGGCATTCGCGGCATGCAGGAGCGCGCCGAGTCACTCGGTGGCACGATTAATTTTCATGCAGGGGTGCTCGGGGGGCTTGCGGTGGATGTGACGATTCCGTTGACCGGCGGTGCGCTATCATCGCGCTCGTAGTCAGGCCACTCAGCATTCACTTTTTCGGGCACATTGCCAATCACATTCACAATCACAATCCCAACCACAATCATTTCGCAGAAAGCTTCCGCATGACCACGCCAATTTCAGTGATGCTGGTCGACGACCATATGGTGGTGCGCTTCGGCTTTCGCATGCTGTTGGATGCAACCCCAGACTTGCGCGTTGTTGCCGAAGCAGATTCCGCCGAGGCGGCATGCGAACAAATTCCACTGATTAAACCTGATGTCGTCGTGATGGATATTTCGCTCGGCGGCAGCACGACCGGCGTCGAGGCAACGCGGCGCATCATGATGCGCGACAAGAATGTGCGCATTCTTGGTCTCTCATCGCACGAGGATCCGAGCTACGTGCGCTTCATGCTGAAAGCGGGTGCCATGGGCTATTTATCCAAGCGCAGCGCGCCGGATGAGTTGATTCAGGCGATCCGCCAGGTAGCAGCCGGACGCATGTACATGGATGCACACATCTCGCAAAAAATGGCGCTGCAGGAATTCGACAGTGCGAAGAACCCTGTGGAGGCATTATCAGAACGTGAGTTTGCCGTGTTTATTCAGCTGGCAAAAGGACTCTCAGCGAACCAGATTGCCGTAGATTTGAATATCTCACCGCGCACGGTCGGTACGCATTTGTATAACGTCAAGCAGAAACTCGGTGTCGGCAATCAGGCCGAACTAGCGTTGATTGCGGTGCGACACAAGTTGATCGAGCTATAGCGAGATGACAGTAGTGTGGGTCGTAATGCGTCGCTGTGCGGGGTGATCTGGTTTATTGCATTGTCTATGCGTAGTTTGGTTGCCGCATCAACCTCAGTCGTCTGCATCGGCCGCATCCACACCCAGCAGGTGCTGCGCCGCATCGGTCGGCAAGGCTTCGACGGACACCAGCTTGCGCGTCATCTGACGCGCACGCACTTGCGCACTGTCGATATTTCTCGCGGCTTTTTCAAGTGCGGTTTTGGTGTTGGCAAGCACCTCGCCAAACTTACCGAATTCGGTTTTTACTGCTCCCAACACTTGCCACACTTCGGACGAACGCTTTTCCAACGCCAAGGTTCTAAATCCCATTTGCAAGCTGTTGAGCAAGGCAGATAGCGTTGACGGACCGGCGATACTGACGCGGTGCAGTCGCTGCAATTCATCAGCCAGTCCGGGTCGCCGCATGACTTCTGCGTACAGACCTTCGGTCGGCAAAAACAGAATCGCAAAATCCGTCGTCAATGGTGGCGACAAATATTTTTCGGCGATAGTTTTGGCCTCGCCGCGAATCGCTCGTTCCAGTTCGCGACCGGCCAATGCGACGCCATCGGCATCGGCGCGTTCGGCGGCATCGACCAGACGCTCGTACTGCTCTTTGGGAAATTTGGCATCGATCGGCATCCACACCGGCGTCTCGCCTTGCAGCTGCCCGGGAAGCTTGATGGCGAATTCAACACGTGCGCCGGTACCGGGAACGGTCTCGACATTTTTTGCATATTGATCGACCGTGAGCACTTGTTCGAGCAGCATTTCAAGTTGTACTTCGCCCCAGGTACCGCGGGTTTTTACATTCGTGAGTACGCGTTTGAGGTCGCCGACACCGATCGCCAGCTGCTGCATTTCACCCAGACCCTGATGGACTTTTTCAAGCCGGTCCGAGACCAGCTTGAACGATTCACCGAGACGTTGTTCCAGTGTGGCATGCAGCTTTTCGTCGACGGTTTTGCGCATTTCTTCCAGACGATTTCCATTGTCGGCCTGCAAATCCTTGATGCGGGTTTCGAGTGTTGTGCGCACTTCCGCCATGCGCAGCGCATTCGATTCGGTCAGTGTCGACAGCGACAGATTCAACGTGTCGCCAAGGCGCTGCAATGCCGCCGATTGTTCTTCACGCCCGCTTTGTGCCTGCGCAAAAATGGCCAGCCGCATCGCTTCGAGTTGCTGTGCATTGACCTCGTTGAGTTTAGCGAGCTGCAAGGAGAACGCCTCGATTTGCTGGTGCTGCAGTGTTGCCATGCTGGTCAGCTGCGTAGTCAGCGCATGCTGGAATTGCGTGAAGCTGCCGCTTAATTCCTGTCGGGTTCCTTGCGCTGTGCTTTGCACCTGATTGCGCAATTCGCGCTCGATGCGTTCGCACGCATGCTCGTGATGGTGTTGCAATTCGACCTGCAATTGCACCAGTGCGGGCACGGCTTCGGCACCGCGATTGCGTAGAAGCGATAGTACCTGCAGCAATACGCACACGAGCAGCAGTACAACAAGGATAATTTCAATGAGCGTCATTGGTGCAGTCGGAAATAAAAAAGAGGGTCAACCTTCGCGGTTGCGCATCCAGTCGGCAGTTTGATAAAACGAATTCAGCAAGTGTTCGCGCAACGGTTCATCGAGACCGATATCAACCATTGCCAACCCCATGCAGTGCAACCACTGATCGCGCACGCTCATGCCGATCGGATACGGCAGATGGCGTGCCCGCAAACGTGGATGGCCAAAGCGTTCGATATACAAATCCGGACCGCCGCTCCAGCCGGTCAGAAACCAGGCGAGCTTGTCGCGTGAGGCATCGAGCGTTGGTGGATGCAGCGCGCGCAATTCGGCAAACGCCGGCTCGAGATCCATTAAATCGTAGAAGCGATCAACCAGTTCACGTACGCGATCGGTGCCACCGATTAACTCAAAGAGCGTTTTCTGGCTAGCTTGCTCAACTTGTGTATTCATGGCGCGAGATGATAACGCAACGTCGTCAGGTGGCAGAATGGTTCATCGGATTTCATCACGACTGCGAACGCAGTTCAGACATCGCGCAGACTTTGCAACGGCGGCTGATTCAACACATTGCGTAAGCCAACGCGCCCACCAATCAATGCGCACACTGCACCAGCGGCAATGCCTGCCAGCCAGACCGCCGCACCAAAGTGCCAGTCGAAATTAAATACGTAATGCGCAAGCGACCAACCGACTGCGGTCGCACCAGCCGCAGCCAGCACCCCGGCGACTGCACCAACGAGCGCAAACTCAATCCATTGCGCCTGCGAGAGCTGCTTGCGGGTCGCCCCCAATGCCCGCAACAGTGCTGCTTCGCGCGTGCGCAACGTGTTCGATCCAGCGAGTGCGGCGTACAGAACCAGCAAGCCTGACGCCAGCGTAAATAAAAATAAAAACTCCACCGCTACTACCACCTGATCAATCACATCCTGAATCTGCTTTAGTACCGTGCCGACATCGATCACGGTCAGATTCGGAAAATCTTGTATCAGCCGATTGACCAGACGCGTTTGTTGCAACGGTAAATGAATTGCCGTGATCCAGCTTTGCGGTGTGTCAGCCATCAATGCCGGGTTCAGCACCACATAGAAATTCACATGCATTGAGCTCCAGTCGAGTTTGCGCAAACTGGTGATTGGCGCTTCGATGCGCTGACCGGCAATATCGAATACCAGTTTGTCACCGAGTTTGAGATGCAACGTCTCAGCTAACCCTTGCTCGACCGATGCCGCCGGTTGGCTGTCATCAAACCAGCGACCGGCAACAATTTTATTTTCAGCAGGAATGTCACGCATCGTCGACAAATTGAACTCGCGATCGACCAGTCGTTTTGCACGCTCATCGACATACGAATCACTGACCAGCGCCGTCTGATTAATCTGTATTAACCGACCGCGAATCATTGGAAATAGTTGCGGCGATTGCACGCCACTTGCTTGAAGCAGCGTCGTAACCGACTGCAGTTGATCAGGCTGAATATTGATGATGAATTGATTCGGTGCATCGGCTGGCGTCGCCTGCTGCCATGCGGAAACTAAATCGGATCGTACGATGCTTAATAACAGCAGCGCCATCAAACCGAGTGCAAGCGCGACGATCTGCACGACTGTCGCACCGGGTCGCCGCTGCAGTGCGGTAATCGCAAAGCGCCAGCCCGGATGATCGACGCTGCCACGCAGATGTCGCACGCCGCGCAGGCAGGCCCATCCTGCCAGAGCAAAGAGCAATAACGCGCCGAGAAATCCGCCGGCAGTCAACAGACCGAGCTTGACGTTTCCGGCTTGCCACAGCATCAGCCCAATAAAAGTGGTGAGCCCAAGCGCATACGTCGCCCACGCGGCGGGTTGCGCGATATCGACGTCGCGACGTAGCACCCGATTGTGCGGAATATTGCGCAACTGCAGAATCGGTGGCAACGCAAAACCCAGCAGCAGTAACAGGCCGGTCAACATGCCTTGCACTGCGGGTAAAAAACTGGCGGGCGGCAGTGTGGTCGAGACCAGACTGCCGAGCCATGTCAGCAACACGAAATGTGCGGCAAAGCCGATCAACACACCGATGGCGCTACCGGCAAGCCCGACCAGTGCGAACTCGATTAAAAATAGTCGCAGCACTTCAGATTGTCGCAAGCCGAGACAACGCAGCATCGCGCACGCATCGATATGCCGCAGCATAAAACGCCGTGCTGCCATCGCAACTGCGACTGCGGCAAGCATCGCGGAGAGTAATCCCACCAGCGACAAAAACTGTTCGGCGCGATCCAGTGTGGCGCGCATTTCGGGTCGGCCGGTCTCCAGCGATTCGAGCCGCGTTCCCTTGATCGCGTTGGTATCGATGGTGGCCTGTATCCAGCTTTGATAGAGCGTAATTTTTTCCGGCGTACCGGCCACCAGCAAACGATACGTCACGCGTGAGCCGTAACGTATCAGTTTCGTTTCGGCCAGATCGCGCAGGTTCAACATCACGCGTGGCGCGAAATTAGCAAACGCTGCACCGCGATCCGGTTCTGACGCGATGGTTTTATCAACGCGAAAAATTTTGTCGCCAAGTTGCAGTTTTTCACCAAGGTGAAGATGCAATCCATCGAGCAAGGCAGGATCGAGCCAAACGGACCCGGGTGCGGGAATGTCCCGCGTCGGCATGGCGGCCAACGGATCGTTGGACGCTATTTTAAGGTTGCCGCGTAGTGGATATCCTTCACTGACTGCCTTCAGCGATGCCAGTTTTGATTGCGCCGCATCGCCCGCACCGACTTGCGCCATGCTACTGGTGACAACGGTCTGCGCTACCGCAAGACCCCGTTTGTGCGCTTCGTTGATCCACGCCGCATTGATCGGCGCGTCGGCTGAAATGACCAGATCTGCACCGAGCAACTGGTGCGCATTTTGATTGAGGCCCGTGCGCAGACGATCGACAAAAAACCCTACCGAGGCGAGTGCTGCGACAGCAATAATCAAAGCGACCAACAAGAATCGCAACTCGCCAGCACGCCAGTCACGCCAGGTCATGCGCAACGAGAGCGGTAAAATCGGTGTAGGGAGCGGCACGGATTCAGACACGTAAGCGCGCCGCCAGCCAACGCATGCCACGCCACAATTTCGGCAGTAACCACCAGGCAAAAACACCGAACACGGTCAACAACATCAGCAACAGCAGCGGATGAAAAAACGCTGCCCACAGGGTGCCAATAACCGTCATGTCTTCAACGATGGATGCAGTCCAGTTCGACACCGGTTCAGGTGACGTATTGATCAATGCCCTGCTGCCCGCTTTGGTGAAATGCGCACCGGCCGCAACAGTACCGCCAGCCAGCGCGGCCACCATCGTCCAGCGCGGATCAATTTGGCCAAAGGTAGCTGCCGCCAGCACGGCACCTGCAGGAATTCGAATGAATGTATGCACTGCATCCCACGCGGAATCGAAGCCAGGAATTTTATCGGCCAGGAATTCAATCGTCATTAGACAACCGGTGGTCGTCAATATCCACGGCGAAGACAGCAATTGCAAGCTGTCTGGCAGCACGATCAATCCAAGACGCCCCATCCATCCGGCAATAAACAAGCTCATGTACAGCCGAATGCCGCTAGCCCATGACAAGCCGCCTGCGAGTGCGGTTAGAGACAGTGTTTCGTTCATCACTGGCAATCAGGCCGTTTGTAGTACTGCCGCAAAAAAAGAATCGACTTCCGCAAGGCGCGTTTGCCGCGTGGAGGCATCAATAAAAGCGGCTTCGAAACTATTGCGTGCAAGCTTATGAGCGTGATGTACATCGAGCGGCAGTGCGTCGAAAGTTGCAAGAAAATTGTCGTTGAGGTAGCCACCAAAATAGGCAGGATCATCCGAATTGACTGTTACCAGAAGGCCGGCATCAAGTAGCTTGCCCAGGTTATGGTCTTTGAGTCGATCAAAAACCCGCAGCTTGATATTCGATAACGGACATACCGTCAGCGGAATTTGATCGCGCGCCAATCTTGCGGTCAGCAATGGATCGTCAAGGCAGCGCACGCCGTGGTCGATGCGTTCAACTTGCAACACGTCAAGTGCGGTTTCAATATATGCCGCAGGCCCTTCTTCACCAGCGTGTGCAACAAGATGCAAGCCAAGTTCGCGACACGCAGCAAAGACCCGCGCAAAGTTTTCGGGCGGGTGACCGCGCTCGGAAGAATCGAGTCCGACACCGATGAATTTGTCACGGTACGGTAATGCCTGTGCGAGCGTGTCGAACGCATCCGCTTCAGGTAGATGCCGTAAGAAGCACATGATCAAACTACCTGTCATACCCCACGCCTGTTGCGCATCGGCCAGGGCACGATGAATACCATTAACCACCGTACCGAAAGACACACCGCGTGCCGTGTGGGTTTGCGGATCAAAAAACAGTTCGACATGACGTACGTGATCGCCGTGAGCGCGCAGCAAATACGCATGGGTCATGTCATAAAAATCCTGCTCGGTCAGCAAAACGCTGGCGCCAGCGTAATACACGTCGAGGAAAGACTGCAGATCGGTAAAGGCATAAGCAGCGCGCAGCGCGTCTATTGATGGAAAATCCAGCGGTACGTTATTACGTTTTGCCAATGCGAATATCAGTTCGGGTTCAAGTGAACCCTCAATATGCATATGCAATTCGGCTTTCGGCATGTGGCGCAAAATATTTCGTAAAACATGATCCATCATGCTGCTCCTTTGATCGTTGTGTTTGATGATAAAGGATTCGCGTTTGTTGCGCATGGCTAAGGTCCGCACGTCGTTCCTCGAACTCGCGTATTTCGGGCGGATACTCGCGCGGGCAAGGATGCGGGCCACTTTGATTTCGCGGCGGAACATTTCCGGAACAAGGCGTATCGGCAGCGTCAATGAACATGCAATAGATTAATGCTGTGTGACAAAAGACACACGTTGCCGAAAATTGAAATACCAATAGTTACAAATATCGAAAACTTCAGGTACACTGGACTTGTTTCTTCAGCAGTGCCTCCTTAGTATGGGTTTGAGCCCGCTTGATTGCGGGCTCTTTTTTTATCAGATGAGAGAGTTCTTTCCACATATGGCCCCGCATTCGTGGTTCAGTCATGCCGGACTGGCTCAAGCGGGCATTGAAGCTTTGTAATAAAACGCCAGTTCATCACAGATGACTGAACAACTTCATTATCCGATTGACATAAAAAATTTAGCGCCATGACATGAAACCCATAGGCACGTGGCCCTCAACAAGAGTAACGTCACATTTTTTAACGCGAGTTTTTAAGTCAAGTAATAAGCGTAATACCGTACAGAGAAATTGCAGTTAATAAATTATAATGAAAAAGTTAGCTGAAGGCACAGTGTCCTTGATCAATTGGTTCAGATGCCCTACTACGGGGTTGTTATGTAAATCCCTGTACAATTTTGTAATGCCGAAATTTACGCGAAACACCTGCAATCTTCATTAAACACTGCAGCCAGACACTGAACAAGGAGAGATGCATGAGCACTACTGTCAGCCTTGATGACGCGGAATACGATCCGAATCGTTTGCTGGATTTTTTAATCGACAAAATGCGTACAAAAAACGATGCAGGATTGTCGCGCCAACTCGGCGTAGCACCACCTGTGATCAGCAAAATTCGTCACCGCCGCCTGCCTGTGGGCGCATCTATGCTGATACGTATGCACGAAATCAGCGATATCAGCATTCGAGAATTGCGCAATTTGATGGGTGACCGTCGCGACAAGCATCGCATTAGCCCCGAGCAATTCAAACCCAAAACCACCTGAATCCGGCCGCCACGTAAATGCTCGGACTGCACCGCGGCGAATGTGTGTTGCAGCAGCGTAAATAACGCAGCGCGTGATCAGGTCGATCACGCAGGTGACTTATTACGTGCGCAGTCGCAGTTTCACTTGCTGGGCAGTTGGAAGTTAGCGCTGTGTGCGCCAACCCAAAAAAAATAAAGTTTCAGGAAATCACGGACAAAAAAATAGAGGTCGCCAATGCGCCTCTATTTTATTTTCTTCTGTTCCAGTGACTGAATCACTGGTAGGCACGATTGGACTCGAACCAACGACCCCTACCATGTCAAGGTAGTGCTCTAACCAGCTGAGCTACGCGCCTGAAGAGCGCAGATTATAGCCAACTATTATTGTTCGCGCCAGTTTGTTTTTTCGGAATCAGTTCTGCGCGCAAAAAAGCCGCTGAACATATACCAACGGCATATCGTCATGGTTACCCAGTGCTAATGCCGCCGGACTTCCAGCACGCTGTCAATTTCCCGAATAATGGTAATCGCTTTGGAGAGCTGAGCTGTCGCACCAATTTCAGCCGTGAAAGCCATGCGTGCCTGCCCTTTCGAGCTTTGCGTACTGACACCTACCACGTTGATTTTCTCGCGCAAGAACGCTTCCGAGATATCACGCAGCAAACCTTGCCGATCATTGGCCAGTACAAAAATATCGACCGGATAAACTGTATTCGACTCAGGGTTTCCCCAAGTCGTACTGATTACGCGCTCGGGTGTCTGCGACTGCATCTCGGCAAAATTTTTGCAGCTCAGTCGGTGTATTGACACCCCCTTTCCGCGCGTAATGAAGCCGGCGATTGGATCAGGCGGTGCTGGCTTGCAGCATTTAGCCAGCTGCGTCATCAAACCGTCTGTGCCGACCACCAGCACACCACTTTTGGCACCTTTGACCACACTGGATGCGCTACTTCGTTTCGGCAAAACCGAAATTTCTGCGTGGTGATTTTTTTGAACGGTCTTCTGCGCATCATCGCTGTGCAGCATCTGTTCGACCTGGCGCAGACTGAACTGGTCTTTTGCAACCGATAAAAAAAGATCATCTGGTTTTTGAAAACCGAGCTTATGCGCTAGCTCTTCCAGATTAACTGCAGTTCGGCCTTCGCGCTGCAAGGTTTTTTCAATCAAGCCACGACCAGTTGCGAGCGTTTCCTCCTGATCGATCGCATTGAACCAGGCCCGTACTTTAGCGCGAGTGCGTGAGCTTACTGCGTAGCCCGGGCTGAGCCAATCACGCGACGGACCAGCGGCACCCAGCATCACGCTTGAGCCGCGAGCGCTGATGATCTCCACGGTCTGGCCGTTTTTTAGCACCGTGTTCAGTGGCACCATTGCACCATCCACCCGCGCACCGCGACAGCGATGGCCGATGTCGCTGTGCAAGTGATACGCAAAGTCAATTGGTGTCGCGCCGCTCGGCAATTCAATCACGCGCGCCTGCGGCGTCAACACGTAGATACGGTCGTCGAGAGTCGCCGACTTGATTTGATCGACCCACTCGCGCTGCACTTCATCATCGGCATTGACGACGCTGTCGGTCACCTCGCTTTTCCATGCAAGGAGCTGCCGCAGCCAGGCTATTTTTTCATCGTACTTTTGCGCCGCAAAATTCGAGGCGCCACTTTCCTTGTAACGCCAGTGCGCCGCCACGCCGTATTCGGCAAAGCGATGCATCTCATGTGTGCGAATCTGAATTTCCAGCGTTCGCCCATCGTCTGCCATTACCACCGTATGCAGCGACTGATAACCATTCGGTTTCGGACGCGCGATGTAATCATCGAACTCCTGCGAAATAGGTGCCCAATTGTCGTGCACGATCCCAAGCACGGCGTAACAGGTCTTGACGTCGTCAACAATCACCCGAAATGCGCGCACATCGTGCAGCTGAGAGAAATCAATCGCTTTGCCACGCATCTTCGACCAAATGCTGTAGATATGTTTTGGCCGGCCAAATACCTCGGCGTTGATATGTGCTGCAGACAATTGGGATTGCAGTCGCGCGATTGCGGAGGCAACAAACGTCTCGCGTTCGACACGTTTTTCTTCGAGCATTTTCGCGATGCGTTTGTAGGTTTCGGGTTCGAGAAAACGAAACGACAAATCTTCCATTTCCCATTTCAGCTGCCACACGCCGAGTCGATTTGCCAATGGCGTGTACAAATCCAGCGTCTGTCGCGCGTAACGATAGGTACGATCGTCTTCGATGCGTTGCTCGGCAAAATAGCGCATCGTCGTCACGCGCGAGGCGAGGCGCACCATGACGACGCGCATGTCGGAAGCCATCGCCAGCAGCATCTTGCGCAAGGTTTCAAGCTGCGCCGCCGCCTGCTGCGCAGCATTTTTACCGCGACCTGTTTCTTGCTGCACAAACGTTTGTTCATGGAGTCGCATCAGTTGCCGAACGCCGTGTACGAAATCCGCTATTTCCTTGCCGAAGCGTGGTTCGATCTGCTCGGCAATTTTTGGATCAATGTAGGGCAATTCAAACAGCAAGGCGGCAATGCGCGTATCTGCATCGGTGTTTAACGATGCAAGGGTATTGGCAACACCGAGCGAAAACGTCAGCGCATCTTGCCCGGTTACCAGCGCATGCCCAGCATAAATTGGCTCGACGAAGGCAGCTACGTCGAGCACGCGTTTGGTATCGTCGTCGTTTAACCCGACAGCTAATTGATGCTGCGTGACTGCCTGCAATGCAATCGAAGAAACCATCTGCTTATGCCATTCTCGTTGAGACCATGCGGTGCACTGCGCCGCTTATCCATGTCATCGGGCGGGCGGTACTTCGCGTAAAAAATCGGCAACCAGTGCGATCTGGCTGTCGATGACAAATGTAGGAGCATGACCAATGCCAGCAAGTTCCACCAACCGCGCCTTTGGTCCACGTTGCGTCATCTGCATCGCCGTGTCATGCGACAAGAGGTCCGATTGCGCACCGCGCACCAGCATCGTCGGGCACGTAATTGCATCGTAGGCATGCCACAGCACCACTTCGCCTTGCGCAATCGACGCGGGTGTCGCCGATTTGAATGGCGCTGCCAGCGACAGATCGTAATGCCTGACCCACTGCCCTTCTGCGTTTTGAATTAGCACGTCGCGTGCCAGCTTGTCCCATTGCTGGTCGGTATGCGGACCGAACGGCAGCGAGATCGACTTGATATACGCTGCGCCCTCGTCAAAAGAATCGAACCGCATGTCTTGACCAATGTAGTCACCGATCCGCTGCAGTGCATCGGCATTCAAGGTCGGTCCGATATCGTTGAGGATCAATTTGCGGATGGGATTGCGCGGCAGCGATGCCAAGCCGATGCCGATCAAGCCGCCCATCGAGGTACCAAACCAATCGACTTGCTCAGCATTAAGCCGCGCCAGCAACGTGACGATGTCGGCGACATACTGCGGCACTTGGTACAACTGCGGATTGGGCAAGCGATCTGAAAGCCCGCGACCAACAATATCCGGACACACCACGCGATACGTGTCGCTCAACGCTGCAGCCAGCGTATCGAAATCGCCCGCATTGCGCGTGACGCCGTGCACACACAACAGTACTTTTGGGTTGTGCGGATCACCCCAAACTTTGCAGGCCATGCGATGCAGACCTGCGGGTGATAAACATTGCACGTATTCGATTCGGGCTTCAAGCATGACGGCTACTCCGCGTAGACAATCATGCATTCTACTATTCGCGCGAGCTTGATATCAGCGCACTCGCGACACCGTCACAAGTAGCCTTCAACGATACCGATGAATGCGATCAATACGTGCCTGGCAAAAGAATATGACGGCCGATTTTTTGCATATCGGTCTGGCCGCACAGTGCCATCGTGATGTCGAGCTCACGCCGAATAATATCCAGACATTTGGTAACGCCTGCCTCGCCCATCGCGCCAAGGCCATATAACATCGGCCGACCGATATAGACACCGCGCGCACCGAGCGCCACCGCTTTCAGCACATCTTGACCGGAGCGAATGCCGCTATCCATATGTACCTCGATCTGACTACCGACCGCGTCCACAATCGCCGGTAGCGCTGAAATTGCTGATGGCGCGCCATCGAGCTGACGACCACCATGATTCGACACGATCATTGCATCGGCACCGCTGCGCGCCGCCAGCATGGCGTCTTCCGGATCGATGATGCCCTTAATAATAAGCTTGCCACCCCAGAGTTCTTTGATCCATTGCACGTCATCCCATGACAACGTTGGATCGAATTGCTGTGCAGTCCATGCCGACAGCGACGACATGTTTTCAACACCGCGCACATGACCGACGATATTACCAAACGTGCGGCGCTTGGTACCCAGCATGCCCATGCACCACTGCGGCTTGGTCATCATGTTCAACATATTTTTTACGGTCAGTTTTGGCGGTGCCGACAAACCGTTTTTAAGATCCTTGTGGCGCTGTCCCAGAATTTGCAAATCAAGCGTCAGTACCAGCGCCGAACATTTGGCTGCTTTGGCGCGGTTAATCAGCGCTCTGACAAATTCGCGGTCTTTCATCACATATAACTGGAACCAGAATGGTTTGCTGGTATTAGTAGCGATATCTTCAAGTGACGCAATACTCATCGTTGACAAGGTGAAGGGAACGCCTGCTTTTTCAGCGGCACGCGCGGCGAGAATTTCACCGTCGGCATGCTGCATGCCGGTCATGCCGCACGGCGCAATTGCTACCGGCATGGAGACTTTTTCACCAATCATCGTGCTGGCGTGCGAACGGTTTTCCATATTGACCGCGACGCGCTGACGAAACTTGATGGTGCTGAAATCGCTGGAATTGGCGCGATATGTGGTTTCAGTCCACGAGCCGGAATCCGCGTAATCGTAAAACATCCGGGGTACGCGCTGTTCGGCGAGAACGCGCAAGTCTTCGATATTTGTAATCATGAACGACGCAACTTTCAGAGATGACCAGTGCGTGAATGTACCCGGGATCATTAAAACGCGGGTTGAAAGTTCTTCATGACATCGAATAAAGTTGTTTTGTTCGCAAAGACAAGTGGCCCTGCTTTGGGCCACTTGAATGCGATATCTTGTGCGTATCTTGCTTGATATCTTGCTTAATATTTTGCGCGATGGTTGACGTGCTACGCGTTATGCATCAGGCCGGCGCTGCAGAAGACAAGGCACGATCCGAGTGCCAAGGCATCACCAGGCCTTGTTCTTGATCGTCGACGGCATCGATCTGAATCACGGGTGAATACGACATGACCGCACCAAAAACAGTCGCGAACGACGCATCCGCTGCATCGCGACCGGTCCCTAAACGCAATAGCCCCATCGGCGGCGAGACACCGCTCGGATCAAACAAATACCAGCGTCCGCTCAACACCACCTCGACATACGCATGAAAATCCGTCGGCCCCATTGCCGGGTCGGCGCCATAATCAATGCCCGACACAAAGCGCGCAGGAATATTGACTGCGCGGCATAGCGCAATCATCAGATGCGCAAAATCGCGACAGACGCCAGCCTGATCGGTTAGCGTATCAATAGCCGACGTGCTGGCGTTGGAACTACCGGAAGTGAATGCCGTGCGTGCGCGCACCCAGTCCTGAATCGCCTCGACGCGGCGATAACCTTGCGGAATGTGACCAAACTCGGTGGTAGCAAATTTGCGCAACCGGTCTGACTGGCAATATCGACTCGGATAAATATATTTCATCGTCGCCATTGGTAAGGTCGCGATCGGCATTTCCATCAAGCCCTCCGGCTCGGTTTCATGATGCTCGATATCGACGGTGCCGGTGTATTGCACATTCAACGGGCCGTTACTGGCTTGCAAACGCATATAACGCGTGCCAAACGCCGGATCGGTGTACATCTCGACCGGCACCTGCTGATTGATTACCAGCGATTCACTGACAACGCGTTGGCATGGCGTCTGTGCGGCGTGAATATTGAAAATAAAGTCACTCGATTGATCGAGCACGTCATAAGCTAATGTGATGGAGAATTGTAGACGAACCATGATGTATTAATTTCTGTGCGGGTATGGCGATCGAACGTAAGTGCAAGCCAATGTTTGAAGACTGGCTGTACTACGCTGTTGCGCCCGGTGGGTTAATGTTTCTGGATAGTGTAATTGTCCCTGCCTTGGGAGTGTTCGACCGTTCGTTAGCGAACACAGCGAACAGGATCGACTTGACAAAAACATCGGCACCACACAAGGACTTTCCACTCAGGCATGAAACGTGCGTTCAATGCACTTCAGCGCGCGCGTACTGCAGGTATCATGCAGGATGTGCGTAAAGTACTCGCATCTTATAGAAAGGCATCGCAATGGCGATTCGTGTCGCGCTTCACCACAAGACAAGTTATCACTACGATCGCGCAGTCGCGTTATCACCACATGAGGTCAGGCTGCGCCCCGCCGCCCATGCACGCACGCCGATCCTGGCGTACTCACTGACCGTCGAACCAGCTACGCATTTTTTGAACTGGCAGCAGGATCCCTACGGTAATTACATCGCGCGGCTGGTTTTTCCGGAGCCATCGAACGTTCTTGAATTTACGGTTGATCTGATCGCCGATATGACGGTGATTAATCCGTTTGATTTTTTCGTTGAAGAATACGCAGCGAAGTTTCCGTTTGCGTATCCGCGACAACTGCGCGATGAATTATCGGCGTACCTGAAAGCGGAACCCGCCGAGCCATTGCAGCGTGCGTGGATCGATGCCGCAACGACAGAACTGCTCGCCACACCCGTAGTGACTGCCGACTTTCTGGTGGCGATTAATCAGCGTCTGCAACGCGATATCGCGTATCTGGTGCGGATGGAACCGGGCGTGCAAAGTCCGGAAGAAACGCTGCAAAAGCGTTCCGGCTCATGCCGCGATAGTGCCTGGCTGCTGGTGCAAATGCTGCGTCACATGGGATTAGCAACGCGCTTTGTGTCTGGTTATCTGATCCAGCTGACCGCCGATATCAAAGCGCTGGATGGCCCGAGTGGTACCGCTGTCGACTTCACCGATTTGCATGCGTGGGTCGAAGCCTATGTGCCAGGCGCTGGCTGGATTGGTCTCGATCCAACCTCAGGCATGCTCACCGGCGAGGGACATATTCCGTTGGCCTGCTCGGCAACACCGTCTTCTGCCGCACCAATTTCTGGCTTTGTCGATCCGGCAGGCGTGACGTTCAAACACGAGATGACGATCACGCGCATTCATGAAGATCCGCGCGTGACCAAGCCCTACAGCGATGCGCAATGGCGCGAGATTGATCTGCTCGGCCAGCAAGTCGACCGCGAACTGGTCGAAGAAGATGTGCGCTTGACACAAGGTGGCGAGCCGACCTTTGTCTCAATCGATGACATGGATGGTGCTGAGTGGAATACTGCCGCGCACGGCACGGCGAAACGCACGCTCGCCGGTAAGCTGGCTGTGCGTTTGAAAGATCACTTTGCACCGGGCGGCATGCTGCATTACGGTCAAGGAAAATGGTATCCGGGCGAGCCGCTGCCGCGCTGGGCACTAAACATTTACTGGCGTGTCGATGGTGTACCGATCTGGCGCAATGAGGCCTTATTTGCACGAGAAGATCACGACGACAAATACACCGAAGCGCATGCGCAGCGTTTTGCACACAACCTCACTGCTGCACTTGGCTTGCCGCTCGCCGCGCTGATACCCGCGTACGAAGACGTGCTGCGACAAGCGCAACTTGAACAAGCCTTGCCGGACAATATCGATCCGCTCAAAGCAGACCTGAAAGACCCATTGCAGCGCAAGCATCTGGCGCGATTGCTGGAACAGGGTCTTGGGAACATAGTCGGTTATGTGTTGCCGCTGAAATCTGCATCTGCGACTGCATCGGACGTGGAGAAAGAAGCACCGATGCGCGTGCTCTCAGATGCAACCCCAGTGCAGTGGCATACCAGCAAATGGCCAATCAAACGTGAGCATTTATATCTGGTCACCGGCGATTCGCCACTAGGCTTGCGCCTGCCGCTCGATTCATTGCCGTGGGTTTTGCCAGCCGATGTCGAGCCTGAATTCGATCTCGATCCGTTTGCAGCTAAAGTACCGTTGATCGATCCTATATCAGACGCTGCACCGCCAACGCCTGTCGCAACACTGAAAGACAAACCCGATCCACGCGAAGTGATTCACACTGCGCTCGCCATCGAAGTGCGCGCTGGTCGCCTGCATGTGTTCATGCCACCAATGAAGGTCATCAACGACTACCTGCAACTGGTGGGGACTATCGAACACTGCGCACAGCAACTCGATATGCATCTATGGCTCGAAGGTTATCCACCACCGCGCGATCCGCGCGTCAAGCTGTTGAGCGTCACACCGGACCCCGGCGTTATCGAAGTCAATGTGCAACCGGCTAGCAGCTGGAACGAACTGGTCGCCAATACGACGCTGCTGTACGAAGAAGCCCGCCAGACCCGCCTCGGCACGGAAAAATTCATGCTCGATGGCCGTCACACCGGCACGGGTGGCGGTAATCATGCCACGCTCGGCGGTGCTACAGTGGCCGATAGTCCGCTGCTGCGTCGTCCTGATTTACTGAAAAGCCTGATCACCTATTGGCAAAATCATCCCTCGCTGTCATATCTGTTTTCAGGCACGTTCATCGGCCCAACCAGCCAGGCACCGCGCGTGGATGAAGCCCGTGACGACAATCTGTATGAACTGGCAATCGCCTTCCAGCAAATGGAAAAAGCCTTGCCCGATACTGAAGAGAGCAAACGGCCGTGGCTGGTCGATCGGCTATTGCGCAACTTGCTGGTGGATCTCACCGGCAACACGCATCGCTCCGAATTTTCAATCGATAAATTGTATTCGCCCGATGGCCCCACCGGCCGGCTTGGTCTGGTCGAGTTTCGTGCGTTCGAGATGCCGCCACATGCGCGCATGAGTCTGGTGCAGATGCTGCTGTTGCGCGCATTGGTCGCACGTTTCTGGCGCACGCCGTACACCGGTAAGTTGATCCCGTGGGGTACGCAACTACACGATCGCTGGATGATGCCGCACTTTGTCGCCGCCGACATGCGCGACGTGGTGCAGGATTTACGCAGCGCCGGTTACGCATTTGAACAAAGCTGGTTCGACCCATTCACCGAATTTCGCTTTCCGCGTTACGGCACGGTGGCCTACGAAGGCGTTGAGCTCGAATTGCGGCAAGCGATCGAACCGTGGAATGTCCTCGGTGAAGAAGTTAGCACCGGTGGCACGGCACGTTATGTCGATTCATCGGTCGAGCGCATGCAGTTGCGCGTACGCGGTCTGACCGATACCCGCCATCAAGTGACCTGCAACGGCAAGACGCTGCCACTACATCCGACCGGCATTGCGGGTGAATACGTGGCCGCCGTACGGTTTCGTGCATGGAGTCCGTGGTCAGGACTGCACCCGAGTATCGGCGTACAGGCACCGCTGACCTTTGATCTGGTTGACACCTGGAGTGCGCGTGCCGTCGGCGGTTGCAGGTATCATGTGGTGCATCCGGGCGGTCGCAGTTACGACACGTTTCCCGTCAACGCCAACGAAGCCGAAGCGCGGCGCTTTGCGCGTTTTGTGCCGCATGGGCATTCACCCGGCGCCGTCAAGATCGCAGAGGCAGTGCGCAATCCGGCATTCCC
>JAYTZV010000082.1:0-1917 GCA_043741695.1 Burkholderiales bacterium | reverse complement strand
TCGGTCGCATGAATTTGTTTAAAGGGTTGGGTCGGCTGGTGTCAGTCAATGCGCTGGTTGAGTTGGGCAAAGCAGTTGCGAAAGCGGTGTTGGTCGGTACCGTGTCGTATCTGGTGATGCGAAATCAGATTGATACCGTGCTTGGCTTGATGGTTGAGCCGCCGCGCGCGGGCACCAGACATTTGACGCAGATTCTGTTCTCGAGCTTTATGTTGATCGTGATGAGTCTGGTGCTCATTGCCGCAATCGATGCGCCATACCAGATGTGGCAGTACGCGAAAAAGCTGATGATGACGCGCCAGGAAGTGCGTCAGGAGGCCAAGGAGTCGGAAGGTAATCCGGAAATCAAAGCCAAGATTCGCCAGCAGCAGCGCGATATGGCGCGGCGCCGGATGATGTCTGAGGTGCCGACTGCTGACGTGGTAGTGACCAATCCGACGCACTATGCAGTCGCCTTGAAATACGCCGACGGCAAGATGGGCGCACCGAAAGTAGTGGCCAAAGGTGCTGATGCAGTGGCGGCAAAAATTCGCGAACTCGCGGCAGCCAACAATGTGCCGCTGCTGGAAGCACCGCCGCTGGCGCGGGCACTCTTCAAGCACACCGAGCTTGGGGATGAAATTCCGGAAGGGTTGTACACCGCGGTGGCTGAAGTGCTGGCGTATGTGTTTCAGTTGCGCGCTTTCCGCGAGAGTGGCGGACTGCGTCCGGAAGTGCCAATCGACCTCGATGCGCCGTTGCCGCTCGATCCGCTTTATATCTCACTTGACGCCGGGGCCACATCATGAATCGTCTGAGATTACCTGTATGGCTGAGCGGCCCGAACAGCAAGGCGATCGCCGCACCGATCATTATCATCATGATGCTGTCGATGATGATCCTGCCGCTGCCTGCGTTCGCGCTCGATATATTTTTCAGCTTCAATATCGCCTTGTCAGTGATCGTACTGCTGACCAGTTTGTATACGATCAAGCCGCTCGATTTCATGGCGTTCCCCACCGTGCTGCTGGTCAGTACAATGCTGCGCCTGTCGCTCAACGTGGCGTCAACACGGGTGGTGCTGACCGAGGGCCATACCGGCCCTGACGCAGCCGGCAAGGTGATCGAAGCGTTTGGCCACTTTCTGATTGGTGGCAATTACACGGTCGGTATCGTTGTCTTCATTATCCTCACCATCATCAACTTCACGGTCGTCACCAAAGGTGCAGGCCGTATCGCTGAAGTCGGTGCGCGCTTTGCTCTGGATGCTATGCCGGGCAAGCAGATGGCGATCGATGCGGATTTGAATGCAGGCCTGATTGCCGAAGCCGAAGCGCGGCGGCGCCGTACCGAAGTCGCGCAAGAGGCCGAGTTTTATGGCGCGATGGATGGTGCTTCCAAATACGTGCGCGGCGATGCAGTGGCCGGCATCATCGTCACCGTCATCAATATTGTCGGCGGCTTGTTTGTCGGCTTGCTGCAGCATGATATGAGCTTTGCCGATGCATTGAAAAACTATACCTTGCTGGCAATCGGTGACGGTCTGGTTGCGCAGATTCCGTCGCTGATCATTTCGACTGCCGCCGGTGTGGTGGTCTCGCGTGTAGCCAGTGATGTCGATATCGGTGGTCAGCTGGTCAATCAACTGTTTGCCAAACCGCAGGTACTGTTCATCACCGGCGGCATCATCGGCGGCATGGGTTTGATTCCAGGGATGCCACACTTTGCATTTATTTTGCTCGGCGGCTTGCTGGTAGTTGCCGGTCGCGCCGCCGCCAAACGCAACGCGGTCGTGGTGGCGCCAGAACCGGAACCGATCGTTGCGGCGACAACTGCAGAGAGTGAAGAAGCGACCTGGCAAGACATTGTGCCGATCGATACTCTCGGCCTTGAAGTTGGCTATCGGCTCATTCCGCTGGTCGACAAAACCCAGAGCGG
>JAYTZV010000081.1:0-5691 GCA_043741695.1 Burkholderiales bacterium | reverse complement strand
CAGGCGTCGCTGCTGCAGCCGAAACCGCACCTGCAGCAGTAGCCGAACCCATCGACGCGACTGCGCCGCAACAGGCTGTCAAGGCAGTGCGCGTAGCATGGTCGCAGGCGCAGGATGCACTGCAGCGCTTGCTGCAAAAGCGCATTGATGAAGCCTTTCACCGGATGTGGCTGCATCTGGGCACTGCGCTGCTGTTAATGGCCATTATTTTGACGCTGATTTATTTTGTCGCCCGCCAGATTGCGATTCCGATTGCGCAGCTCGCGGTGGTGGCTGACAAGGTGCGTCGTTCCGGCGACTACACCTTGCGCGCCGACTGGCTCAGCAGCGATGAAATTGGTCGACTGGTCGCCGGCTTCAACGGCATGCTGCAGCAACTTGATCAACATCGCGTGGCGCAGCAGGAGATGGCGGCGCAGGCCAGCGCAGCCGATGCACAGCGCGCATTGATCGAAGCGATTCCGATTCCATTGATGGTCACCTCGATTCCGGATCATCAGATTTTGCATGCGAACGACGCGGCGCGCGGCTGGCTGGGTGGGCACGATCGCGACCCTTGGCAAAGTGGAATGACGTCGTCGTTGCGCGCGCAATTTTTTCAGACGTTGAACGATACCGGCAGCGTCGATGAATTCGAAGTGCACTGGACGGCAGCGCCGACGCCGTCGTGGGCGCTGGTATCGGCAAGGTGCCTGGAGTACCAGGGGCGGGCGGCAGTGCTGACCACATTTACACCGATGAACCATTTGAAGCAGATGGAATCGGGCCTGGAATTGTGGGCCAAGGTATTCGAGGCGTCGTCAGAGAGTATCGTCGTGATGGATCGCTTCGGCCGCATCGTGACAGCCAATCTGGCCTTTCGGCGCGGCTCGGCCTTTGAGATGCATGAACTGATTGGCCAGTCATCGGATGTGCTGCTGGCCGCGCGTAATCCGCCGGAGTTATTCGAGACAGTGCGTCATGCGGCCACCTTGAAAGGTGCATGGCAAGGCGAGGTCTGGCTTAATCGCAAAAATGGCGCGGCGTATCCGGCCTGGCTGGTCATGAATACGGTGCGCGATGGTGATGGCGAGATTACGCATTTCATTGCGATGTCACTCGATATTAGCGAGCGCAAGGCCAGCGAGCAGCGGATTCATTTTTTGGCGCATCACGATGTGCTGAGCGGATTGCCAAACCGTTTTTCGTGCGATGAACGCTTGAAATTATCGATGCAACAGGCGCGTCGGCAACATCAAAAAGTCGCTGTCTTGTTTGTCGACCTTGATCGCTTCAAAAATATCAATGACTCACTCGGTCATCACGTCGGTGACGAATTGCTGCGTTCTGTATCGCAGCGTCTGTTGTCGGTGGTGCGCGAGGGCGATACGGTTAGCCGCCTTGGTGGTGATGAATTTATCGTCATCCTGAATCACTTTACTGAGGTCGAAGAGATTGGCACGTTGGTCGAGCATCGACTGATTCCCGCCGTGCGTGCGCCCCATCAAATCGATGGCGCAGATTTATATATTTCATGCAGTATCGGCATCGCGGTTTTTCCGGACGATAGTGAAGATGCCGACGGACTGATGCGCCATGCCGACGCAGCGATGTATCAGGCCAAGCGCAGTGGTCGCAACAACCTGCAGTTCTTCACGCCCGAATTGAATGCGCGCGTCACGCGCCATCTGCATCTGGAAAGTGATCTGCGCCACGCCACCACGCGCAATGAATTTGTGCTGCATTATCAGCCGCGTATTGATGCGCTCAGCGGACAGATCGCCGGTGTCGAAAGTCTGGTGCGCTGGCAGCATCCCGTCGAGGGCATGATCCCGCCCGGACAATTTATTCCGCTGGCGGAAGAATCCGGTTTGATCATCGAGATCGGCGCGTGGATTATTCGAGAAGCGTGTCGGCAGCATCAGCAGTGGCGGCGCGACGGTATTGGGCCGATGCCAATTTCAATCAACTTGTCGGCCTTGCAGTTGAAAGATGACACGTTGTTGGCGACACTATCGCAAGCCATCGCAAGCTTTGATGTACCCGCGGCGCAAATTGAACTGGAGCTGACCGAGTCGCTGCTGATGGAGCATGTCGGTGCCACCATTGCGGTGCTTCAGCGGATCAAGGCACTCGGCTTCACGCTGTCGATCGATGATTTCGGCACTGGCTACTCCAGCCTGAATTATTTGTGCCGATTCCCGATCGATAAATTAAAAATTGATCGCTCGTTTGTGCAGAATATTCACGGTGCGCCGGAAAATCTGGCAGTGACCAAAGCCATCATCGGACTCGGTCATACGCTTGGTCTGGAAATCGTCGCCGAAGGCGTCGAACATGCTAGCGACGTTGCGGTATTGCAGTCGGTTGGCTGTGATGAGTTGCAAGGATTTTTTTATGCGCGGCCGATGCCTGCGGCGCAGTTTGTTGCATGGCTTGATGAGCACCGTGCAATCGTGGGGTAATGCGCCGATCAAAACGTGGCTAGCGTTGTTGGGCCGGCTTGTCGACCGGGTTTACTGTCTGCGCTAGTGCGTCTGACCATAGGGGTTTTGATCGGTGCATGTCGCCTTTCAGCATAGGCGTTTTTGTCGCACGGTGCGACGGCGCACATTGCCAGCCACGTTGGTTGTTCCAGATTGTTCGCGGAACTAACCGGCTGCTGCTGCCACTGAAAAAGAGAAGTGTCGATCGCTGTGATCGACATCCATTTTTTTAAGCAGGGTGGGCGCGACGATGAAAATTGGCGTAATGACTCCGACCTACAATCGGCCGGATTGTATTCGCAGCCTGGTGCTGCAGATGCAAAACCAGAGTAGAAAACCCGACCTGCTGGTGATTCATCAAAACGGCAACGCGCAAAGTTATCAATGGGCGATTGCCGATATCACGACAGATATCGAGATTGTGTGGCTGCATACGCCTGAAGTGCTTTCGCAGAGTCAATGGTATAGCGTGCCGCTGCAACGCCTTATTGAAGCCGGCTGTAGTCATTTTTTCTGGTGCGATCATGACGATTTTTACTATCGTGATCACCTGCAGAATGCCGTGGCTGCGCTTGATGCAGGCAATTTTGATCACGTCGTCAATCATTACTGCGACCTGGTTTTACTGAAAAAATCCCAGGTTCAATTTATTCCCAATAACCCGGTTACCTACAACCCTACCGGTGGCATGGCGAGTTCAATGTGTTTCAGTCGGCCATTTGCCGAGGAGCTGCTGCGTGATCTGACCAACACCCACGGCAATCCCAATGCCGATGGTGTGGTCGCCGGCATCACGATGCCAAAATTTAGCTGCCATGCTACCGAGTATGTATCGACTGCCTACATTGCTCATGCGGGTACGGTGAGTACGCCGCATTGGGTCACTGAAGAGTGAAGCCAATGTGATTCGATATGGATTCTGGCTACCGCCTATTAATCGCGTCGGCAAGCTATGACATCCAGTCGTCGTCGACCGACCAACGTCATTAGGTGCCAGCATGATCACAAAACATGAGCTCTCGGTGAATACGCTTCAGCAGCAGTGGAAGCCATCAAAAGAAGGAGCCTGCAATTACCGATCTAAGTTCAGCTCACCACGAAAACGGTCGAGCGCCCAATCAGAAAGACGCGGGCAGCCAACGACATATAAATTGCGCAGCTGCGCCATACCTTCCAAACGAAGTAGACCATCATCGTCAAGGCGGCGGCAATACTCCAGACGCAGCGATTCCAACTTCGGCATCGCATGAAGATGGTCAAAACCGGTACCGGTAATGCCGCGGCACCAGTTGAGGGTCAGCGACTGTAATTCCGACAGCGGTCGTAAATGCGCGCAACCGGTATCGGTAATTTGTCCGTTCACAGATAAATCCAGCGACTGCAGATTAGTCATCAACTGAAGGTGCTCAAGGCTGGCATCGGTCACGTTGTCACATCTTGATAAATTCAACGAGTGCAGTTGAGTAAGTGGCCGCATAGACGCAAGGTCGTTATGGGTAAGGCGGTGGCAGTGCGACAAATTCAGCGAAGTTAAATTTTCCGGAAATCGCAGTGGATTTGCACCTTGTTGTGTCAGTCCGTAGCACCGCGATACATCGAGCGACTGTAATGTCGTCACGCCCTGCAGATGCGCGAGACCATCTGCGCCAAGGTTGCGGCATCCCGACAAGTTCAACGACTTTAGTTGCGACAAGCCGGTAATGTGAGCAAGGCTCGCGTCAGTAATGTTGCTTCGTGATAAATCAAGCGCACTGATTTTTGATCGCACGTCTTCGGGCAGTAAATTGATTTCTGCTAGCGCGTCCAAGTTGTTTTGATTGAGGCCGGTTATCTTCAATTCCACCCCGGCTGGCAGCGATGCCAACGCGCCGCCAAGCCGTCCAATGTCAGCCAGAGGAATACTCAGTTTTTTCATGGCGTCTGTGCCGGCCTCGCGGCCAGTCGTGTCTGTTGCACGCAGCGATTTTCTTGTTTCCCAATTGGAGAACAGCGCCACCCGACGACCATTTTCGGTGCTGCTGAATGCAGCATGTGAAGCGCCTGGTAGATCGGCGGCAGGTGCTTCGATCTGCTGTTCAGCGACCGCGCCCTCGCTACTCGGCTCACCCGGTATCGCTCTATTCTCGCGATTTGCGAGTGACGCGTTCAGGCTGCCAATACAGTTACCCATAATTTTCTTTCGGCTAAAACAAGAGTGCAAGAGTGGACGGCACACGCCGCCTGTATGTAACCGGATGAAAAGCGTGCTATCCGGCGATACGGCTATCTGCATGACTGCTTTTGGGTGAGGAATAACGGTGCGGCAGTTCCATTAATAAACACTATTTTTGGAAAGTAAAAATGTGACGACGCGCAGGTCTGCTTGCTCACGCAATGTGCACGCGTGTTCTGATGAAATTCAAACGCATTTGACCTACTCACCAAGCGTCATCGCTGAGTCTCTTTGAAATGAACGATAGCGTTGTGCGCGTATTCACTTCTAAAAATAGACGAAGCGGGCAGCGAAATAGCGATCGAAAAACACCTTTTAGGGAACTAGTTACATCAGCTTCACACATACCGGCATTAACGCCCTTTGGTAATCACCATGCAAAACTATGCGTCTCTTTTTTCGCCAACTACTGCGCCTGCAAGTACGGACGAAGGTAGGTTTTTACCGGCATTAGCAGCCGAGTCTGCAGATATAAGCCGGCCTCATCCCGTATCCACGGGTGGTCAGCTTCCTGATATCAGAGTCAGGCCAGCACCCAACCTGGTATCGACCTCTGCGCCTGCGCTACTACCTATCACCGGGAGCATGCCTGCGCTTCCTGCTATCGCCGCTATTACCACCGCCACCCCCGCTGGACGGAGGCCATCGCGGGCATCCCTTCGCTTGAGGCAATCGCTAGAAGAGGCGCGCCAGTTGCCAGAGCAGCTTGTTACCGAGCAGCCAGGCCCACACCCTGTCATCGGCCGAACATCGGTGTCCAAAAATCGTGTTGCTGACAATGGGAATTCCGTTTTCTTTCCAATGCATCTGGCGTCTTATTCTCGCCGCGGCCTACCCAATCCCGCCTCTCGGGTGTTGCACTCTGACGCACCGCAGATCAACGCAGCAGATTTTTTTTCGCGCTATGAGCCGAAATTTCGGTATGCCGTATTGCATTTTGGCGGCGAAGACGCATTGCGCGCGAGGCTTACTCAAGCTGACTTGGCGATCGATGACGATGTGCAGATCGGTGAG
>JAYTZV010000080.1:0-1938 GCA_043741695.1 Burkholderiales bacterium | reverse complement strand
GCGAAGGCGCGCTGCTGGTAGTGGATGCATCGCAGGGGGTGGAAGCGCAGACGGTTGCAAATTGCTACACCGCTCTCGATCTGGGCGTTGAGGTTGTTCCAGTATTAAACAAGATCGATTTACCGTCTGCCGACCCCGATAATGCGATTGCTGAAATCGAAGAAGTCATTGGCATCGAAGCGTCTGACGCAGTGCATTGCTCGGCCAAGACTGGCCTCGGTGTCCAAGATGTACTTGAATCGCTGATCCAGAAAGTACCGGCACCGAAGGGGGACCCCGGTGCGCCATTGCAGGCGCTGTTGGTCGATTCATGGTTTGATAATTATGTCGGCGTCGTGATGCTGGTGCGAGTGGTCAACGGCACGCTCCGCGCAAAAGAAAAAATTCTGCTGATGGCTAACGGCTCGCAGCATCTGACCGAAAGCGTCGGCGTGTTCACGCCAAAATCGGTCGTGCGTGAGACTCTGTCGGCCGGGCAGGTAGGCTTCATTATCGCCGGCATCAAGGAACTCAAGGCCGCCAAGGTCGGCGACACAATTACGCTCGCCGCAAGACCTGCCACCGAGCCGCTGCCCGGCTTCAAGGAAGTGCAGCCGCAGGTATTCGCTGGCTTGTTCCCGGTAGAAGCAAACCAGTACGATTCGTTGCGTGATTCGCTCGAAAAGCTCAAGCTCAATGATGCTGCCTTGCAATATGAGCCAGAAGTATCGCAAGCGCTCGGCTTCGGTTTTCGCTGTGGTTTCCTCGGCTTGCTGCACATGGAAATTGTGCAGGAACGTCTCGAACGTGAATTCGATATGGATCTGATCACAACAGCGCCGACCGTAGTTTACGAAGTGGTCTTGCGAGGTGGCACCATATTGATGGTCGACAATCCATCGAAAATGCCGGAACCCTCGAAGATCGAAGAGATCCGTGAGCCGATCGTCACGGTCAATCTTTACATGCCGCAGGAATATGTGGGTGCGGTAATCACGCTGTGCACGCAAAAGCGTGGCGTGCAGATCGACATGAACTACCACGGCAAGCAGGTCAAGCTGACTTATGAAATGCCGATGGCCGAAATCGTGCTGGATTTTTTCGACAAGCTGAAGTCGACCTCGCGCGGCTATGCATCGATGGACTACGAATTCAAGCAATACTCCTCGGCAGATGTGGTCAAGGTCGACATGCTGATCAACAGCGAAAAAGTCGACGCACTCGCGATCATTGTTCATCGCAGCAACAGCCAATACCGCGGTCGTGCAGTGGCAGCAAAGATGCGCGAATTGATCCCTCGGCAAATGTTCGACGTCGCCATTCAAGCCGCGATTGGTGCCAACATCATCTCGCGCGAAAACGTCAAAGCGCTACGCAAAAATGTCCTGGCCAAGTGCTACGGGGGCGATATCAGTCGCAAGCGTAAATTGCTGGAAAAGCAAAAGGCCGGCAAAAAACGCATGAAGCAGGTGGGCTCGGTGGAAATTCCGCAAGAAGCGTTTCTGGCAATACTACAAGTGGACGACAAATGAATTTGCAATTAATTTTTGGAAATTTTTCACTGATTTTGTTTGTTCTGACACTCGTCTCCGGAGCAATCTGGTCATATGACGTGTTTTATCTGGCCAAACAGCGGCGTGCCCGCACTGACCACGCGCTGGCGGAATTCGATGCGCGCAATGCGCGTCTTCAGTCCGAAGGCATCCAGCTCGAAACGCGGGGGCGGCATGCACTTGAAACTGAGTTGATGCGTCAGCCGGTATGGATCGAGTATTCAGGTAGTTTCTTCCCGGTCATCGCACTGGTTTTTTGTCTGCGCTCTTTTCTCTATGAGCCTTTCAAAATTCCATCACCATCGATGGTGCCTACCTTGCAAGTGGGCGATCTGATTCTCGTCAATAAATTTACTTACGGAATTCGGCTTCCGCTACTGAATAAAAAAATCATCGAGATTGGCAA
>JAYTZV010000079.1:0-5721 GCA_043741695.1 Burkholderiales bacterium | reverse complement strand
GATTGCGCTCGCACGAGACGCGCATCATCCTGACTGGCGCGATCGCCACAGCGAACCGGCGCCATTGCCAGAAAATGCCAGCCCGACACAGAAAATGGGGCATCGCCTGAAGACGGAGGCTGGACGCGCGCTATATGCCCTACGCAAGCAAACGGTTGAACCTGTCTTTGGCATCATCAAATCGGTGATGGGATTTCGCCAATTCTCGTTGCGCGGCTTGAAAAAAGCGAGTGGCGAATGGCGTCTGGTTTGTCTGGCGTGGAATATGAAGCGGATGGCCAAACTCCGTCCAGAATTTGGGTAAGCAGGGAAATCAAGGGAGAAAACCGTAAAAAGCAGCCATATTTGAATATAACTGCCTGTTTTTAGGCAGACTCAGGTCTTGGCAGTGCTTTGCCTGTTCGAGTCCGACAAGCTGCTAGCAGCCAAAACACGCGCTGCTAATTTTGCCGAGGCATAGATGCAGACTTACACTCATACCGTTTTGCTTGCGGCTATTAGGTTGCGCGGTTGAATCAGGAGATGCCCCGATTTCATGACAATCACCTCGCCGCGGCGACACGGTGAATTACTGCGCGCAATTTGCTACTTGCAAATTTGCAAATTTGCAATATCACCGCATGTCACTTATTGTAATTGTTTAAAACAAACTGTTGGTTTATCTTTGATCTCGCATTGCGTTACATCACGACATCTTGTCGCGCTGCAACTCGAACAAAACCGAAGCAAGCGAAAGCGTTGACGATTTAACACGAAATCGCTCGGTACAAAACGGGGAGAAAATCAATGAAGTCGTGCAGCATGATGCTTTTTGCAAGTGCCGGTGTTCTGGCAATGGCCTTTACGGCATCTCTCGCGGGGGCCCAGTCAACTGGCACATTGGCGCAGGTGTCCGGGACTATTAATGTTGGTAGTCTCGAAAAAACCTTCGCTGCACCTACGTTGCCAGCGACCGCACCAGTTGCGGTTCCAATTCCAGTGCCGGCTATCGCACCAGCTAACGTAGCCATTACTGTACCGCCAGCAGCACCAGCGATCGTAACCGAGACAGCATTGAGCAAGCCGTCGCTGGTTCCTGCTGCGAAAATCAGTGCTGGAGATACCGCTTGGATGCTTATTGCAACCGCGCTTGTCTTGCTGATGACGATTCCTGGCCTCGCGCTGTTTTACGGCGGCATGGTGCGTAAAAAAAATGCGCTTGGAACAATGGCGCAGACTTTTGTGAGTGTCTGCCTGGTCACTATTTTATGGGTCGTGATCGGCTACAGCCTGGCGTTCACCCCAGGCACTCCTTTGCTCGGTGGATTCGACCGATTTTTGCTGCATGGGATGAGCTTTTTCAAAGACGATGGCAAGTTGACGGTTAGCCATATTGCGCCAGCGATTCCAGAAAGCGTATTTGTGATGTACCAAATGACATTTGCGATTATCACCCCAGCCTTGATCACTGGCGCTTTTGCAGAACGCATGAAATTTTCTGCACTGATTCTCTTTATCAGCCTTTGGTCGCTCGTCGTGTACGCACCGGTAGCGCATTGGGTCTGGGAGCCAACGGGCTGGCTGGCTACCCGCGGAGTACTTGATTTTGCCGGTGGTACTGTCGTGCATATCAATGCCGGGATATCCGGGTTGGTAGCAGCAGTCGTGGTTGGGCGCCGAATTGGGTACGGTAAAGAACCGATGCCACCGCACAATCTGGTGCTGACCATCATCGGTGCATCGCTACTTTGGGTGGGATGGTTTGGCTTCAACGCTGGCTCTGCACTAGCTGCTGACGGGCGTGCCGGGATGGCAATGCTGACGACACAAATAGCTGCAGCAACTGCGGCACTGGCGTGGATGTCGGCTGAGTGGATACGACGTGGTGCGCCTTCCATGTTGGGACTAGCTTCAGGGGCCGTGGCAGGACTGGTAGCGATCACACCGGCATCGGGTTATGTCGGTGTCGACGGTGCACTTGTTATTGGGGCTGTGGCGGGCGTGTGCTGTTACCTCGGATGTAGTTCGCTCAAAGCAATGCTTGGATATGACGATTCGCTCGATGTATTTGGCGTTCATGCCATTGGCGGAGCAATTGGCGCGTTGCTCACCGGGATTTTCGCTGTGAAAGAAATCGGTGGCGCGACGTCTAGTCTCGAGATTCAAGCCCTTGGCGTGATCGTGACGTCGGTATATGCCGGCGTCATGACTGTCGTGATCCTCTGGGTTGTTGACAAACTTCTTTGCCTGCAAGTGACACCGCAACAGGAACGCGACGGCCTGGACATTAGTCAGCACGGTGAAACGGTCGAATAAAGGCGAGTGCTTGCCGGGCAACGGCATCAAAGTTTCTGTCCGGTCAGTACAGCACGTAGCAACGATGCATTACTCCGGTGCATTTCACCAATGCATATCGCCGATGCCTCCAACTACCCGGTATCGCGGCGTTAGCCGATGACGAAGAAAAAATATGACAACGAATATTGATTATTTCGAATCGGACCAAATCAAGTTTGCACTGGTCTTGTGGAAAGTCGCAAAAAAAGCGCGGCAGCCTGATTTTGATGTGCTCAAATTCTCTCATCAATGGGCCTACGCCGACACCATCTTGCAGCAACTCATGCTGTCTGATGATGCCATCACCTCACAGCATGCGATCGAATTGATGCAGCTGCGAATATTATTCGTACAAAAATTTCCGGATCGCGCAAAGCAAATGGGCGCGGTATTTACAGTGCCAAATGCCGATAGTACAAACGGGACTGCAACAACGCGTGACGCAGCAACACCAGACCGACTATCGACCTCCGCAAAACCGGGGCAAACACCCCTCGAGCCAAATGGCAAACGTTATCTAAAAGGCGTCCGTTAACGATTTTAAACGCATCGTAATTAACTACAATGCGTCAAAGATGCCGATCAAAACAGCTCATTTCAGTGCGTGGAAGAGATATTTGCGCACTGCATGCCTCGCGGAAAAACACATCGCGTCATCGTTAAACTTATTTTAGACGGTCACACAACACGGTATTTTATTCAGAGTCAAACACGATGAAATTTTGTTTGTCGCTGCCGCCGATTATCGATATATGTGAATTCAACAGACTTATTGAGTCATTGATTTCGGCATAACCAGACCAGTACAAGGATCAACTTTGCGCTGCACGGCTGCGGTCAGCACAAGATAATCATAGCGGCGACCGAGCAAATCCTTCGCATCATCGGGCGGTTTCTGGAGATCATCAGATTCGATCAGGCCGATCACAACAACCTTGCGTTGCGGAGCGCGCGCAGCGAGATAGCGAGGTACTGATAAATCACGGCGCACATGCTCGCGTCCAAGTATCGCCACGGCAGTACCTGAATGCACGTTCAAAAGCGCCTCTGCCATCATTGCATCACGCGCCCGCTGCGCACGCGCTACAGCGGGTGCTGCCGATTGCGGCAGCATGCCGCAATGACCGTCGACGATATTTTTTTCCAGTTGCACTTCTTGCGCGTCAGTCCACCCAAAATTCAGAGCGAGCCGCGTTGCCTCGCCAGCTCCCAACGCTGAAAAACCCTGTCGCGAAACTTGCTGCAGATAAGTGCGTGATAAGTTGGCGGCGCGCAATGGCAGATGACGATCCTTCGCGGTTGCGATCATTGCCTGGTATTGCGGCCACTCCCATCCCGCAGCCATAATTTGTTTGAGTTGTGACAGTGAATCAGTGCGACTGGTTTCAGGCAGCATCGCGCGATCTATTTGCGCCTGCTGTTCGAAATCAAATTGCTCCATCACCAGTGATGGCTTGATGGCAGCATCGCTTAATGCATTCAGTACGCTATGTTGAATCCGGTGATGCGCCGGATTGTCGTGCGTTTCACCGAGCAGGACAATATCAGCAGCAGCACTGCGTGCGATGAGCGTGGTCGCGCTGATCGCCTCATTAGCGGCGACGTCCCACACGGTTTCACTAAAGAGTTTGTGCGATTGGGGCGCAGTTGTGCAGGCGCCCATCAGACACACCAGTGTTAGTGCGAAAAATAAACGTGTGAAAACGCTTCGCGTTAATTGTGTATTGAGGAAGTAGGTGCGCATGGTGGGTAGCGAGTTAAAGTAATTTCTGATTGCACCACATTTATGATATTCAAGCTCCGCGGCGGGCTCAATGAATTGCGGCGCTTGTTGCGGCTCCCACCGGCCTTCCCTGCATGGCTTGTGCCAAAATGGCAGGCTGTCTTCAAATCAGACAGCTTTAAAACTAAAAATATACTGGAGCGAGACTATGTTGAATCTAAAATCTTTGCGGCATGTGCCGCTGCAGCGCGGCGTTTTGTCATTAATTTTGTGTACTGCTGCGTCAGTGTCGACGGCACAGACACCCGAGACCAAACCAAAACGTTTTCCACAACTGACGATGGAAAACGTACCGCCGCAATCGCAAGCGCTGGCAAAAGAAATTTTCGCGATATCAAGCGTTGGTCTTGCAGGCCCGTATAACGTGATGTTACGCAGTCCGGTATTTGCCGACAGGATGAAACGTTTGCTCGATTATTTGCGCTTTGAAACATCGCTACCGAAGCGATTGAATGAATTTGCTATTCTAATTCAGGGCAGACTCTGGACATCGCAGGTCGAATGGTATGCGCACTATCCGCTGGCATTAAAGGCTGGTCTGCGCCAATCGATCGCCGACGATTTGAAAGCCAATGTCCGCCCACGCGACATGGCGGTCGACGAAGCGTTGGTCTACGACGTCTGCATGGCTATGAGCAAAGAGCACGCGATTAGCGACAATTTGTTTTATCGTGCCAAAGCGGTACTGGGCGAACAGCAACTGGTTGATCTGATTGCTGTTACCGGCACCTACGTGACTGTTGCAATGCTGCTCAGCCTGGGCGAAGAATCTTCCCCTGCCGACAAGCCGTTGCCGTTTCCGGAAAAAAGCCGGTAGGCGAAATTGGGCGCGGCGGCAGTGCAGTCGCAATCGACCGCGTTGCGCCGCTGAGAATCACCAGCTTGCATTGTCGCAACCACCCCTCGCATCCCTAACCTGATTTGCCGATCGACTCTTTTCAAGAAAGAATAAACGATGACTCACCTCAAACAATTCATCACCGGCTTGAGCGCAACGCTGCTGCTGACGCTGTCTTCACTGGCCATGGCGCAAAATAAAACCGAGCTGCAGTGGTTCGGCCAGGCGTCGTTCAAAATCACGACACCGGGCGGCAAGGTGATCGTCATCGATCCGTGGCTGGTTACCAATCCGAAAACGCCTGAGCGTTTTAAAAAACTCGAATCGCTCGGTAAGGTTGATGTAATTTTGGTGTCGCACGGTCACTTCGATCATTTTGCCGATGTACCCGCGTTGGCCAAATTGAATAATGCACCGGTATACGGTCCGGCCGGTTTGATGCAGACGGTCGCAGCGCTGGATATTTTGCCGGCGTCGCAAGCAATCCGCTTTGGCAAAAGCGGCACTGTGATGCCACTCGGACCGAACATCCGCATTACCGGCGTCCATGCTGAACACAGTTCGGAATATGCGTACAAAAATCCGGCAACCGGCAAAGAAGAAGTGCACGTCGGCGGCGAACCGATCGGCTTCATCATCGAACTTGAAAACGGTTTCAAGATTTATCACATGGGAGATACAGGTTTGTTCGGTGATATGAAATTTATCGCACAGTACTACAAGCCCGACTTGATCCTGATTCCAAGCGGCGGCCATTTCGTGATGGACCCGAAGGATGCGGCAA
>JAYTZV010000078.1:0-1958 GCA_043741695.1 Burkholderiales bacterium | reverse complement strand
ACGCGCAGTTATCTGTATGTGGCAACCGAATTCATCGATGGTCAATCGCTGGCGCAATGGATGATTGACAATCCGCGACCCGAGCTGGAAACCGTGCGCCGCATTGTTGAGCAGATCGCCAACGGGCTACAGGCATTCCATCGGCGCGACATGCTGCATCAGGATCTGCGTCCCGAAAACGTGATGATCGATACCACCGGCACGGTCAAGATCATCGACTTTGGTGCCGTGCGTATTGCCGGTGTGGCCGAAGAAACGCTGCCCGGTAGCGATGACGCTATTCTCGGTACGACGCAATACACCGCACCAGAATATTTTCTGGGTGAAGCAGGGTCGACCTGTTCCGATTTGTTTTCGCTCGGTGTGATCACTTACCAGATGCTGACTGGCCGCTTGCCGTACGGTGCCGAAGTCGCCAAGTGCCGCACGCGCCTCGCACAAAAAAATCTGCGCTACGATTCTGCGCTGGAAGACAACCGCGCGATACCGGTGTGGGTTGATGATGTGCTGAAAAAAGCGGTCCACCCCGATCCGGCAAAACGTACCGCAGAGTTATCGGAATTTATCGCCGATCTGCGCCGTCCGAGTGCTGAATTTTTAGGCAAGACGCGCGCGCCGCTGCTGGAGCGCAACCCTCTGATTTTTTGGCAAAGCGTATCGGCGTTATTGGCAGTCGCGGTGATCAGCCTGCTGATCACCTTGTGGCACCGCTGAACAAAAGCGCGTCAATCCACCTTCAATGCCGCAGCCTCGGCAACGATCAATTCGATCGCAGTCCAATCCAGATCACCACGGCCTTTTGCGATCGAGCCGACCATCCGCTCGTGCAGCAAATTCGCCAGCGGCATCGGCACGCCCGCAGCTTCGGCGCTGCCCTGCACCAGCTTGACGTCTTTCATGCCGAGCGCGAGTTGGAAGCCTGGCGGCGTGAACGTGCGGTTGGCAAGGATGCGACCGTAGTTCTGATAAATCGGGCAGCTGAAAATTGTCTGTCCAAAAAACGTCGACATCGCATTGCGGTCAAGGCCATTTTTTTCTGCCAGCGCCATCGCTTCGGACATCGCTTCGACTGCCGACAAGATCATGAAATTGCCGCACAGCTTGACCAGATTGGCCGCACCCGCATCGTCACCAAAATCGGTAATCGATTGACCCATCGCGGCCAGCAACGGCTGCGCGATTGCCTTCGCGGCTGCTGGGCCGGATTGCGTAATCCACAGCTTGGCTTCAGCAGCAGCAGCCGGACGACCGAACACCGGTGCGGCCAGATACATGCCACCGTGCGAGGCCTGCACCATCGCCAGTGCGCGTGCGGTTTCGGGCGCGATACTACTCATCGAAATATGCAAGCCATTACCCAATTTGGCAGCGACCCCTTGCGTGATCAGTAAATCATTCAAGACCGCGTCGTTACTGACCATCGTAATGACGACGCCGCTGGCCGTGACTGCCTCGCCGACGCTGCTTGCCACGCGCGCACCGGCAGCTCGCAGTGCCGCGCATTTTTCTACGCTGCGGTTATAGACCGTGACATCGAAACCGGCCTTGATCAATTGCTGTGCCATCGGTGCGCCCATTGCGCCGATGCCGATGAAGGTGACTGCTGTAGTCATTGTGTTCTCCGTAAAATGTTAGATGGAAGCAGATAATTCATCGCGCGCATTGTCCTTGATATAGGCCCGCACGATGTCATCGAAATTGGCGTCATGGCCGAAGCCCATTGCGTCAGCGCGGGCGGTAATGAAATCACCTGGCCATGAATTGACGATGCGCTCGATTGCCGCATCGGGTTGCCAGCGGATGCGCTCGCTGGCTGCATCTCCCGCGACCCGCGTCAGCGCATCGGCCATGTTGCGCACCGTGGTCGACAGGCCCGGCAAGCTGACGATGCGGTTACCACCAAATGCACCGCCATCAATTTCATGGCCATGCACCAGATGATCGATCGCGGTGATTGG
>JAYTZV010000077.1:0-5773 GCA_043741695.1 Burkholderiales bacterium | reverse complement strand
CGCAGTTCGAGCAAATGCAGACGATGATGAAGAAGATGAAGGGTGGCGGCATGATGAAAATGATGCGCAGCATGAAGGGCATGATGCCCGGCGGGATGCGCTGAATCTCATGCCGAAGCTCACTCTGAACCGCACGCTGAACCGCACGCTGACGGGCGCAAAACAGCAGTGAAGGGGAAGACGGATGCCCGTAAATTATAGGGATTCGGTAGCATCGGGCGTATTCTCCTATGAAGCACCGAGAACACGCCGTATAAAAATAGCTTGATAAACCGATAAAAAACGCTTGCGCCACCGTAAAAAGCCCACCACTATAAGTGCTGCGTGAATCGGCGCAATTCCGAATACCCTTGTAAGGAGGCTTGAAGATGGCACTAGCAAAAAAACCCGCAGCCGCGAAACCGGTTGCCAAGGCACCCGCTGCCAAAAAACCGGCAGCAGCAAAAGCAGCACCTGTAAAAAAAGCAGCGCCGGCCAAAGCCGCTGCCGCAAAGCCAGCAGTTAAAAAAGTAGCTGCAGCAAAGCCGGCAACGCCACGCAAGCCGAACGCGGCATTCATGAAGCCAATGAATCCATCGGCAGTATTGGCAGCAGTCGTTGGTGCCGATCCGTTGCCACGTACAGAGGTCACCAAAAAAGTCTGGGAATACATCAAGAAACATGAATTGCAAGATAGTGCGAATAAACGCATGATCAACGGCGATGAAAAATTGAAAGCAGTCTTTGGCGGCAAGAAGCAAGTGTCGATGTTCGAAATGACCAAACTCATTTCCGATCACTTGAAATAATTTTGACTGAGTGCCAAATGAAAACGCCCGCAGCTTGCGGGCGTTTTTGTTGATGCCGCATCAAATCTCAGTTGGCCAGCTCGACATTTGCACGGCGCAAACTTCTGCGGTGCTCACACCAGCCGCCCACCTCGAATCCGTAACCCCTTCTTCGCCAGCCCCGGTGCCATGCCGCCGAGAATCGCCAGCACATCGCTGTTATGCGCATGCGTGATCGCTACGCCAAGCGCATCGGCAGCATCTGCAGTCGGCGTGCCAGACAACGACAACAGCCGCTGCACCATATCCTGCACCTGCTGCTTTTGCGCCTTACCCTGCCCGACCACGGCTTGTTTGACTTGCAGCGCGGTGTATTCGGCTACCGACAGGTCGGCACTAACCAGCGCGCAAATCGCGGCGCCGCGCGCCTGTCCTAGCAAAAGAGTCGATTGCGGATTGACGTTGACGAATACTTTTTCGATCGCGGCGCAATCTGGGCGATAGGTCGCAACGACTTCGCCGACACCTTGCAGAATAGTTTTCAAGCGTGCCGGCAAATCGATATCGAGGGTTTTGATCGTGCCCGACGCGATATAGCTGAGCTTGTTACCTTGCTTTTCGATGACACCGAAACCGGTGATACGCAAACCGGGATCGATGCCGAGAATTTTCACAGGGTGATCCGATCAGCAGCAGATTAATGACGGAAGTGCCGGGTTCCGGTGAGCATCATCACTACATCACGCTCGTTGGCTGCATCGATCACTTCCTGATCCCTCATCGAACCACCTGGCTGAATGACGCAAGTGGCACCCGCTTCAACAACGACATCAAGGCCATCGCGGAAAGGAAAAAAAGCATCTGATGCTACCGCTGATCCAACCAGTGACAGCGCTGCATGCTGCGCCTTGATCGCGGCAATGCGCGCCGAATCAACGCGACTCATTTGCCCCGCGCCGACCCCGAGCGTCATGCCATTACCGCAAAAAACAATCGCATTCGATTTGACGAATTTGGCGACGCGCCATGCAAACATTAGATCCTGCAACTGTTGTGGCGTTGGCTGACGTTGACTGACCACGCGCAGCTCGGCGAGCAGCACATTTTTCGTATCTGGCGATTGCACCAGCAAACCGCCACCGACGCGCTTGAGGTCGTACGGATTACCAAGGCGTGCCATTGGAATTTCGAGCAAGCGAACATTTTGTTTGGCTGAAAATACTTGACGTGCCTGTTCGCTAAACGCGGGGGCAATGACCACTTCAACAAATTGCTTGGCAACAGCTTCTGCGGTGTTGCCGTCGACTAGACTGTTGAAGGCGATAATGCCACCGAACGCCGAGGTCGGATCAGTCTGAAAGGCTTTGCTGTATGCCTCAAGCGGGCTGGCAGCGGTCGCGACGCCGCACGGGTTGGCATGCTTGATGATGACGCAGGCAGTTTCATCAAAGGTCTTCACGCATTCCCACGCCGCATCGGCATCGGCAATATTGTTGTACGACAGTTCCTTGCCTTGCAACTGCGTGTAGTTTGCCAGCGCGCCTTCAACAGGTTGCGTATCGCGATAAAACGCCGCCGACTGATGCGGGTTTTCGCCGTAACGCATTTCCTGCACTTTTTGAAAATGCAGATTCAAGGTTGCTGGAAAACTGCTGCGCGTGGTGTGCTGTCGGTCGGCACCGAGCGACGTAAAATAATTGGTGATTGCACCATCATATTGCGCGGTATGGGCAAAAACTTTCTTGGCCAGCGTAAAGCGGGTTTCCTGAGTGACTTCCGCTGCCGCTGAATGCAGTTCAGCGAGTACCGCCGCGTAGTCGAGCGGATCGCAAACTACCACCACATCTTTATGATTCTTGGCAGCCGAACGCAACATCGCCGGACCACCGATGTCGATGTTTTCGATCGCGTCATCTAGCGAGCAATCGGACTTGGCAACGGTCTGCATGAAGGGATATAAATTAACGACCACCATGTCGATGGTTGGTATTGCATGCCGTTCCAGCGCTGCTTGATGTTCCGGAAAATCGCGCCGCGCCAGAATGCCGCCGTGTACTTTTGGATGGAGCGTCTTGACGCGACCATCAAGCATTTCCGGGAAACCGGTGTAGTCAGCCACTTCAGTCACGACGAGGCCGTTCTCGGCGAGCAGTTTGGCGGTACCGCCGGTCGACAGGAGTGCGACACCAAGCGAAGACAATGCGCGAGCAAAATCGATAACCCCGGTTTTATCGGAGACGGAGATAAGGGCTTGTTTGATCATGATGAGTGCTATCGAAAAAAATGTCGTGGGATCGGGAAATCGGTCTCGGAATAAATAGTGGCATCAATGCCGCAATTGCAGTCAGTGTTGCTACAGAATCGATCGCGAGTATTGACTATCCAAGCCAACGATGAGTCCGCCGTGAAGCTGTTTACGTCTCGCGTCCACCCTGCCAATCAAAGCAAACTGTGCTGCTGCAATTTCTTGCGCAAGGTGTTGCGGTTGATACCAAGCATCTCGGCGGCGAGCGACTGGTTGCCTTCGGCGCGTGCCATTACGGCTTCCAATATCGGCAACTCCACTGTCAGCACGACCATGTCGTAGACGTTCGATGGATGCTGTTCACCGAGATCCCTGAAATATTTTTCCAGGCTTTTTTTGACGACTTCCTGGATGGTCTCTTTGCTCATGCTGTGCGTTCGCTTGATTGTTTTTATAGTCGAGGGTCGAATCGTGTTCAAGCCGCCAGGCACAGCGACGAAGCCGAGTATTGTAACCGGTCGCCGAAGGTCTTTTGCGATTCAAAAAATTCTTCTACCGCATGAAGCTGAACACTGCAGTCTTCAAGCGCATTCATGCGCTGACGAAATGCTTCACCGCCGATCAGGTCACGCACATACCAGCCAATATGTTTGCGCGCCGTGCGCACGCCAAGGTACGCACCGTAGAACGCGTAGTGTGCACGTAGATGCTCGTCCATCAGGGTGGCGACTTCATCGACCAGCGGCGGCGCGAGATGACAACCGGTGTCCAGAAAATGCGTGATCTCACGAAAAATCCACGGCCTGCCTTGTGCTGCACGGCCGATCATGATGGCGTCGGCGCCGGTCACGCGCAACACGTGACGCGCTTTTTCGGGGGTGTCGATATCACCGTTGGCAACCACTGGAATTGACACTGCCTGCTTGACTGCCGCAATGGTCTCGTACTCGGCTTCGCCGCGATATCCATCGGCACGTGTGCGGCCATGCAGCGTCAGCATCGCAATACCGGCGGACTGTGCCAGCCGCGCGATCTGCAACGCATTTTTATGCTGGCGGTCCCAGCCGGTACGAAACTTTAATGTGACTGGCACATCGACTGCGGCAACCACGGCATCGAGAATTTGCGCCACCAGTTTTTCATTTTGCAGTAGCGCAGAACCGCACCAGCTATTGCAGACTTTCTTGACTGGGCAGCCCATGTTGATGTCGATGATCTGTGCGCCACGCTCCACATTAAAACGCGCGCAATCAGCCAGCATGGCAGGATCAGCACCGGCGATCTGCACCGCCCTCGGCGCGATTTCGCCATCGTGATTGATGCGACGCGCAGTTTTTTCGGTTTGCCACAAACGCGGATTGGAGGCAGCCATTTCCGAGACGGCATAACCGGCGCCGAGTTGTTTGCACAACTGGCGAAATGGTCGATCGGTCACGCCTGCCATTGGCGCGACAAATACATTGTTGGGCAAAGTATAAGATCCGAGTTTCAACGGGAGGAGCCTGAATGAAATGATCCGCTATTTTAGCTGGTTCGATCGACGGTGCCTAAAAAATAAGCACTGCGGAAGAGTTATTACAAATCAGGTATTACAAATCAGGGACTACAAATAAGGTATGACAAATAAGGACTGCACATCCACCAGACAGCAATCTCACGGCGCCTGTGACAACAGGTGCTGATTGGCCTGATAAATCAGATCATCGAGACCGTTGCTCTGCGGCGAGAGCGTTGCCACACCGATGTTGACGGTTAAACGGATCGACCAGTTCTGCACATGGATGGTTTGCGTGTGCAGATACTGTTGCAATGTGTCTGCAATGACCAACGCGGCGGCGCAATCATGGCCCGCTAGCAGGTAGACAAAATCGACACCGGTCCAGCGTCCAGCCGGCACTTCCGCACCCATCTGACCGCCCACATTTTTTGCGAATGTTGCAAGAATTTGATCGGCATCGAACCAGCCGTAGACATCTGTCAGCTTACCGAAACCTTCAACGCGGCAGAGCAGTATCGACAACGGCGTGTCGGCGCGCTCGGCATGCTCCATGGCCTTGGTCAATGCCAGCACGGTTTTGCGGCGATTCATCAAGCCAGTCAATGGATCAACCTGGGTTTTCTGCACCAACAGTTGCAACATGTTCGCGTGCTGCCACATCACCTCGACCAGATGACAAAACGCGCGAAACGGAGCGATGCCGAGATGCGCAAAGTAGTCGATATCGGCCGCGTAAAACACCATCAAGCCGCGCACACCGCTGCGCTCGGAACGCAGTGGAATGGCCAGCGCACTGTTGGCCGAACAGCTTTCCGGATGATCGCGCCAGGGCGCAAACAACGAATGGAAATTCGGCGCCGCATCGAGTCCTTCGAGCGACGCTTGCGAGTACGGCGCTGTGAAATCGAAACAGGATTCCGGCAGGCTCCAATCGGTATCGCCGCCGACATAGTCGCCTTCGATCGCCAGTGGCGCTACCGCTGCACCACGCACCTCGCGCATGCCGACCCAAATAAAGCGCAGGTTGTCGGTGGCGTCGAGAATGGTGCGCAGTAATTGCTCAACATTTTGTTGTAGATGATTCGATTGCGGCAGTCGCTCCAGTAAAACGTACAGCAGGCTCGTCAGCGCTGCACGTTCGGCTTCCGTGCGCTGACCGTCGAAGATCGTACGAGCGGTGGCGAGCTCAGTGGTGGCGGCGGTTTGTGTCGAAGAAAAAAACTTGAACTTCATCTGGCACTTTGCGACAGAGTGGGGCGTGAT
>JAYTZV010000076.1:0-5810 GCA_043741695.1 Burkholderiales bacterium | reverse complement strand
CGTGACACGCCTTGTACTTTTTGCCGCTGCCACATGGACACGGATCATTGCGACCAACCTTCAAGGCATTGACCAATGGCTCTGGCCGATTTGCCGCTGGCGCTGCGGTGGGTGCCAACAATGCCTCTGGACCACCTTCTGCATCAGCATCGAAATCAGCATGCTGAAAACTCAAATTTTCCACGTGCGATTGTGCCATCTCGGCTTCGGCTGCATCGATTTCTTCACGCGACTGAATCCGTACTGTCATCACAATTTTGACGACTTCGTTCTTGATCATGTCGAGCATCGTGCCGAACAATTCGAACGCTTCGCGCTTGTATTCCTGCTTCGGATTTTTCTGCGCATAGCCGCGCAGATGGATGCCTTGACGCAGATGGTCGAGTGCGGCCAGATGTTCGCGCCAATGGCTATCGACACTTTGCAGCATCACGCTGCGCTCAAAGCCGGCAAACGAGTCTTTGCCGACAACCTCGATTTTGCTGGCGTAGGCTGCATCGGCCACCTGCAACACTTTGTCAAGTAATTCTTCGTCAGTGATGCTGCTCGATTTTTCAAGCATCGACACCAACGGCACTTCAAGCTGCCATTCGCTGTCAAGCGTAACTTCGAGTTTTTTCAGATTCCATTGCTCTTCGAGCGACTCGGCTGGTACATAGTCACGGAATAAATCGGTGAAGACACCATGCCGCAATGAGGCGATCAATTCCGACACATCCTGCGCTTCAAGCAGCTCGTTACGTTGCGTGTAAATCACCTTGCGCTGATCGTTGGCAACGTCGTCGTACTCAAGCAGCTGTTTGCGAATGTCGAAGTTGCGCGCTTCGACCTTGCGCTGCGCCGACTCAATCGAACGCGACACCATGCCCGCTTCGATCGGTTCGCCTTCCGGCATCTTCAACCGGTCCATGATCGCACGCACGCGATCACCGGCAAAAATACGCAGCAGCGCATCGTCGAGCGACAGATAAAAACGCGATGAACCAGGATCACCTTGACGCGCCGAACGACCACGCAATTGATTATCGACCCGACGCGATTCATGTCGCTCGGTGCCAACGATATGCAGACCACCGGCGGTGACTACATGGTCGTGCAGCGATTGCCATTCATCGTGCAATTTTTGAATACGCACTGCCTTGTCAGTCTCCAGCAGAGCATCATCAGCTTCAATCAACTGCGCCTGCTTTTCGACATTACCACCCAACACAATGTCGGTACCGCGACCGGCCATGTTGGTCGCAATCGTAATCGCTTTCGGACGACCGGCCTGCGCAATGATTTCCGCTTCACGCGCATGCTGCTTGGCGTTCAACACATTGTGCGGCAGCTTGGCTTTCGTCAAAATCGACGACAGCAATTCGGAGTTTTCAATTGAGGTAGTACCAACCAGCACCGGCTGACCGCGCTCGTAGCAATCCTGGATATCGACCAGCATCGCCTTGTATTTTTCATCGTTGGTTTTATAAACCTGGTCCTGCCGGTCCTTGCGCTGGTTCGGCCGGTTCTGCGGAATAACGACGGTTTCCAGTCCGTAGATTTCCTGGAATTCGTAGGCTTCGGTGTCGGCTGTACCGGTCATACCGGCCAGCTTGCCGTACATGCGGAAATAATTCTGGAACGTGATCGACGCGAGCGTCTGATTTTCGTTTTGAATTTGCACATGCTCTTTGGCTTCGACCGCCTGATGCAAGCCATCCGACCAGCGTCGACCGGTCATCAAGCGACCGGTGAATTCATCAACGATGACCACTTCATCGTCTTGCACTACGTAATGGGTATCTTTTTGATACAGCGTGTGCGCGCGCAATGCTGCGTACAGATGGTGCACCAGCGTGATGTTTGCAGCGTCGTACAACGACGCGCCTTCCGGCAGCAGACCCATTTTGGTCAGGATCTGTTCAGCTTTTTCGTGACCGGCTTCAGTCAGCAATACCTGATGCGCTTTTTCGTCGCGCGTGTAGTCGCCGGGCACGTCCACTTTACCGCTGCCGTCGGGTGTTTCTTCACCGATCTGCAGCGTCAACAGTGGCGGTACTTCATTGATCTTGTGATACAGATCGGTATGATTTTCGGCTTGACCGGAAATGATCAGCGGTGTGCGCGCTTCGTCGATCAGAATCGAATCAACTTCGTCGACGATCGCAAAATTCAAACTGCGCTGCACGCGATCTGCTGCGTCGAACACCATGTTGTCGCGCAGGTAGTCGAAACCGAATTCGTTGTTGGTGCCGTAGGTAATGTCAGCGGCATAGGCTTCCTGCTTGGCGTCGTGCTCCATCTGCGACAAGTTCACGCCGCTGCTCAGGCCGAGCCAACCGTAGAGTCGCCCCATCCAGTCGGCGTCGCGCTGCGCCAGATAGTCATTGACGGTAACGACGTGTACGCCTTTGCCGGACAGCGCATTCAGATACGCAGGTAACGTCGCCATCAACGTCTTGCCTTCGCCAGTACCCATCTCGGCGATTTTGCCGTAATGGAGCACCATGCCGCCAACTAGCTGTACGTCAAAATGGCGCATCTTCAACACGCGACGGCTGGCTTCGCGGCAGACTGCGAACGCTTCCGGCAAGATGTCGTCGAGCACTTCGCCTGCCGCGATGCGCTGCTTGAACGCGGGCGTTTTCGCCTGCAATTCTGCATCGGACAGCTTTTCAATCGACGGTTCCAATGCGTTAATGTCACGCACGGTTTTCTGGTATTGCTTGAGCAGGCGCTGATTGCGGCTACCGAAAATCTGGGTCAGTAATGACATGCTTGGATTCTAAAAAAGCGCCGCTCGGGCTGATTTTGCGCACAGTAAATCGGCGCGACAAAAATAGCCGGTGGCTGGAAAAATACGGAGTTTATCATGCGACCCCGTCAACATTGGGGTGAGAGAGCCGGAAACAAGCCGGGAACAAGCCGGAAACAAGCCGGACATAAGCACGAAACAAGCAGGAATGAGCACCGATTAAATGTGTTCGACGTTGTCAGCGACACCGCCCTAGCGGCGAACAGCCAACGATGGCACCGATTTGTCGGCACCTGCCATCAAAAATTTATGCGGGTCTTGCCGCGTTCCCTTGACCAGCACTTCAAAATGCAAATGCGCGCCGGTCGAGCGGCCCGTTGAGCCGATGTCGGCCACATGCTGCCCGCGCTGCACGATATCACCGACCTTGACCAGCAATTTGGAGGCATGCGCATAGCGGGTAACGATGTCGTTGCCGTGGTCGATTTCGAGCATGTTGCCGAAGTCATGATGGAATTCGGCAGCGATTACCACGCCACCGGCGGCGGCGATGATTGGCGTGCCGGTTGGTGCAGGAAAATCAATCCCTTCATGAAAGGCGCTGCGGCCGGTGAACGGATCGAAGCGCCAGCCGAAGCCCGACGCGTTATAGGTTACGTCGACTGGCTGAATCGTCGGCAGCATCTTGGCGTGAATCTTGTCGAACATCAGCGTGGTCTCAACCGCGCTCATGTAATCGAAGCGATGCTCGACGTCGCTCGACAGCGCATCGAGCGCATGCTGGAACTGACTAATCGATAAATCCGGCAATGCTGGCCGGGTCGCACTGGATGGCTCCGCTCCGCCGCGTCCGGGCAGTTCCTTGAAGTTAAATTCCTGCGGCTTAACGCCCGAAAGACCCTGAACGCGCTCGCCCAGCGCATCGAGGCGCATCAACTGCGCCTGCATTTCGCCGATCTTGATCGCCATCGCAGCCAGATTTTCTTTGACGTACTTGTCTTTTCCTGTGGCCTGCATCGCGGTGCTGGCAGATTGATTCGGTAACATTGATTGCACCAGTGGCAGATTCGACGCACCACCACGAGTCATCGCGAGGTAGAACAGCAGCGCGGCACCTGCCATCACCGATACCACAAACAGCAGGCCGAAAAAAAACCAGTGCTTGAAAGTCAGCGTGACCGAGCGGGCCTTGGTAAATCGCGGGTGCAGCAGAATGATTTGCATCTCGACTCCATCGAGGCGGCACGATTGCTGGCTGCTATAGCGACAAGGGTCGCACATCGCAGTCACAAAGGTCAGGTGTGATAAGGTTTCGCGATGACGCGTCCCTCTACCTTCGTACCATTCAAAACAAGCGCTCGACACACACCGACTTCAAAAGGTGTTGCCGATTTTTTGCGAGGCCATGACAAGATGGCATCACTGTTGCCGTCTATCACGCGGATGGCGACATTGCAGCGGGACTGCGCGGCTGCATTGCCGACGATGTTTTCTTCTTGCGGTGTGCTGCAATTTGACGCCGGGCAGTTGGTCTTGTCGACACCGAATGCAGCATTGGCGTCAAAACTGAAACAGCAACTGCCGAAACTGACCGCTGCTTTGCAGCATCGAGGGTGGCAGGTTAGCGCAATCCGTTTGAAAGTACAAGTTGGCGCACCTGCCGACAATCTTCAGCCGACCAAAAAGTTGAGTCTGCCAGATCAGGCCATTTCAGCCTTGGCCGCACTCGAAACCACGCTTGAACCCACGCCGCGCAATGCGGATTTGCTCAATGCGATCAACCGGCTGGTCAAGCGGCCCCGGCGCTAATCACGTGAGCGCCCACTCCTGCGCAGCCTGACGCTGATAGGTACCGGGCGCGGCCTCCAGCGTATCGAAGCTGACGATGTCGTAGGCCTCAGGCTGCGCCAGCAGCGCGCGCAGCAGCGCGTTGTTTAAACCATGCCCCGATTTATGTGCGACGTAACTGGCCAGAAGCGGATGGCCAATCAAATACAAGTCACCGATCGCGTCGAGAATTTTATGGCGGACAAATTCGTTGTCGTAGCGTAGACCGTCCGCATTCAAAATCCGGTATTCGTCCATCACGATGGCGTTTTCGAGTGAGCCGCCGCGTGCCAATCCCATGCCACGTAAGGTTTCAACGTCCTGCATGAATCCAAAAGTGCGGGCACGCGATACTTCTTTTACGTACGACTCGATGCCGAAATCGACTTCACCGGTCTGACCAGTGCCGTCGACTGCCGGATGATTGAATTCGATAAAAAATTTTAGTTTGAAGCCGTTCAGCGGTTCGAGTCGCGCCCATTTGCGCGCCGTGCCTTCACCATCGCTGACTTCCACCACTTTTTTCACACGGATGAATTTTTTCGCCGCGCTCTGTTCTTGCAAGCCAGCCTGCTGAAGCAGGTACACAAACGACGACGCCGAGCCATCCATGATTGGTATTTCTTCGGCTGTCACATCGACCAACAGATTATCGATGCCCAGACCCGCGCAGGCAGACATCAGATGTTCGACGGTCGAGACTTTCACGCCGTCGCGGTCGAGCGTGGACGCCATGCGGGTGTCGCCTACTGCGATTGCGCTGGCTGCGAGTTCGACGGGGGGGTCGAGATCGGTTCGCCGAAAGACAATGCCATGGTCGATGGGTGCGGCACGCAAGGTCAGTGCAACCTTGGTGCCGGAATGGAGACCGACGCCGACTGTGGTGACGGTTTGTTTGATGGTGCGTTGTTTTAGCATTTGGCAATTATAGCAATCGGGGGTGTGGCGTTGGGCGGTGTGATGCTGAAGGTGCAACCGGGTTGCGGATAGCAGCGGAGCTGGTTGCGGTTAGCGGCACGGCTGGTCACGCTGGCGACTCCGGGGCTATGAATAGTTCTGCGCGCTGATCGATTAAATTTCGTCTTGAGGCAAATAAAACAGTTGTCTCTTTAGACGATCTCCGCGCCGGGGGTGGCCCGGCAGCCACATACTTCTTTTTGCTTCGCTGTATAGACCGGCAACATAGGTAACGCCTGTGCCAAGACATGGGTAACACATTATGCTCATTTTTTAGGCATATTCAAATCGA
>JAYTZV010000075.1:0-1977 GCA_043741695.1 Burkholderiales bacterium | reverse complement strand
GCACCAACAGCAACAGCACCAACAGTAATAGCACCAACAGCAACAGCAGCAGCGATAGCAACAAGCCAGCCCGCCGCAATCAATCCACCACCCCTCCGGCAGAAAAAACGCGCGCGCCAAAAGCGTTCGCGAAAGCAGGCAAGAAGAAACGATAACGTAATGAGTAAAATGATTTTTGGATTCCACGCAGTGACCGCACGGTTGCGTCACGAAGCCTCTAGCGTGGAAGAAATTTATGTCGATACCGCACGCCATGATCAGCGCATGAAAGATTTGCTGAAGGCTGCTGCGGCTGTCAAGGTGCGCATTATCCAGGCGGACGATCAGCGTTTGTCGAACATGGTCGGCACGCGCCGTCACCAAGGCGTGGTCGCCAAAGCAGGTGAAGTTTCGCTGGCGCGCAATCTGGATGAATTGCTGGATGCAGTCGATGGGCCACCGCTGCTGCTGGTACTCGATGGCATTACCGATCCACATAATCTGGGTGCCTGCTTGCGGGTGGCCGACGGTGCTGGTGCGCATGCAGTGATCGCGCCGAAAGACCGTGCAGTCGGCTTGAATGCCACTGCGGCCAAAGTGGCCAGTGGCGCAGCCGACAGCGTGCCATACATCACCGTGACCAATCTGGCGCGTACCTTGCGCGACCTGAAAGACCGCGGCATCTGGCTGGTTGGCACTACCGACGATGCTGAGCAGAGTTTGTATCAGGCCGACTTCAAAGGACCCTCCGCGCTGGTGATGGGTTCAGAAGGCGAGGGTATGCGTCGCCTGACGACTGAATGCTGCGATTTTCTCGTTCAGATTCCGATGTTCGGCGCGGTTGAAAGTTTGAATGTGTCGGTCGCTTCTGGTGTGTGTCTGTTTGAGGCGCGGCGACAGCGGCTTGCTGCGGCCTGATGCTGCAGACCGTAGCGACGCCGTGACGGCAACGTAACGGTGAAGTAACGATACAACCACTACAACGTCACTACAACGCCACTACGCCGCTACCGCACCGCAAGCCGAAAGCAGGCTTGCGGTGAACCAGTTACCATTGCGTCCTTCGTGACTCGACTCCCTTTTATGTTCACTCATCTTCGCGACGATATTGCCAGCATCATCGACCGTGATCCAGCCGCTCGCACTGCGTGGGAAGTGCTGACCTGCTATCCCGGATTGCACGCGATCGTCATGCATCGGTGGGCCAGTTGGTGCTGGCACCACGATCTGAAATGGTTTGGCCGATTCATCGCATCGCAGGCGCGCATTATTACGGGTATTGAGATTCATCCCGGTGCGACGATCGGCCGACGCGTGTTCATCGATCATGGCTTTGGTGTGGTGATTGGTGAGACTGCAGTGGTTGGTGATGACTGTACGATTTATCAAGGTGTCACGCTCGGTGGTACATCTCTCAACAAAGGTGCAAAACGCCATCCAACCCTTGAAGCGGGTGTCATCATCGGCGCGGGCGCGAAAGTGCTGGGCGGTTTCACAGTTGGTGCAGGTGCCAAGGTCGGCTCCAACGCGGTGTTGGTCAAGCCGGTACCACCTGGCGCAACCGCGGTAGGGAACCCCGCGCGCATCATTGAAAAGCAGAATGGATCGGTGCAGGAAGACGCGGCGGCCCGCATGTTTGCGGCGTACGGCATCACGCCAAATGGCGATGATCCGGTGTCGAAGGCCTTGCATGGATTGATCGACAATGCGGCCGCGCAAGAGCATCAGATTGCAAAGATTTTACTGGCGTTGAAGCAGGCAGGAATCGGTTGCGAGACGTTGACGCAGTTGGAGAAATTTGACCCGGCCTCGTTGAACCGGATGGTTGAGTAAGCGCGTATCACGCAGCATGGAATCGGGCTGGGTAATGAAACGATAGCCGAACAAAAAAAGGCACGGTGACATGGTTTGTGCAGCTGCCGTGTACGCTGATCGTTTTGTCTGGTTTGCGACGATCGTTTGCGACGGCCGTTTGCGACGATCGTTGGCGAAGACAAA
>JAYTZV010000074.1:0-15604 GCA_043741695.1 Burkholderiales bacterium | reverse complement strand
CGGAAGACGCCGTTTTGCGTGCCTACTGCATTGAGGTTACGCATGCGCAGCGCCGCGCGCCGGGTCTCTGAACGCGCCTGATCGGCATCGGCCTGTGCGCTCTCGAAATCCTTGCGTGCCAATACCTGGCCATCGAATAGCGTTTTGGCGCGCTCGAAAGCGCGCTGTTTGCGCAGTTCGTCGGCGCGCGCCTTTTGCCAGTCTGCCTCAGCGGTTCCAAGATCGGGTGAATCGAGTTCTGCCAACGCCTGACCGATCTTCACTGCATCGCCTACCTCGGCGTGCAGTGCCAGCACCCGTCCGGCGATAGGTGAACTGATCCGGGTTGTATGATTCTCGTCGTACGCAATTCGGCCAGACTGCGGACTCGAGATCGGCATCGCTTGCAGGTGCACGCTGCGCACCACGATCGACGACAACTGCGGCGCATTGGGCGCAAAGCTGACGATGCCCGGCGGCGGCGCCGTTGCAACGACGCTTTCCGGTACCTTTCCCTGCACACCCTTGAAAGAATAGATCCCAACGACCACGCCTGCGGTCACCAAAACTGAGGCCACCACTTGCGTCAGCGGTTTGCGGGCGAGCGATTGCAAGGTCAAGGAAATTCTCCGTCAACAGGAACTGGCATAGAAGCAGCCACGAGCTTGGCGTAATCGAGTCTGGCCGCGAGCGCATCGAGTTGCGTCAGCCGATACGTACGTCGCACGTCGAGCACGTCCATGATGGCAATGGCACCATGGACAAAGGCGAATTCCGTTGCATCGGCAGATTTCTTTGCTGCCGGCAAGAGCTGCTGGTCGAAACGCGTCAGGCGCTCGGCGGCACTGCGCCGGTCTGCAAGCAGTCGCATGACTTCATTGCGCGCTGCAATACGGGTCTTGATCAGCGTTTCGTGTGCGCTGTCGACGGCCAAGGCCGCGGTGCGAATTTCGCCGTCAAATTGATTCCGCACAAAGAGTGGAATCTGGATCGCAATGCCAAAGGTGTTGCCACCTCCCTGACTGTTTGTGGCGCTCGCCGGGTAATGATCGTATTGGACACCCAAGCTGATGTCGCGGGTGCGCGCTGCCAGCGCAAGGCGGCTCGCTGATTCGGCGGCCTTGACGCGCGCTGTCGCAGCCCGCACGTCGGCGCGCTGCGCTAGCAATGTCTCGGTATCCAGATTTCCCACCCCTTCTGGCTGCGGCCAGTCATCGCTGGCACTAATCGGGTCGGACTGCTCGCCATGGCCAAGCAACTGCAGCAGGACAAGCCCTGCGCGGATCTGGTCGGCGCTCGCCTGGGTGACATCGTTTCTCGCACGCAGGGCATCGACCTGCAGGCGTGTGACGTCTGACGGAGCCAGGTCGCCGGCCTGTTGACGCTGGCGCGCGGCCCTGATCGTCGACTCGGCCAAATCGGCACTCTGACTCGTAATTTGCATGCGCTGTTGCACGGCGAGCAGATCGTAAAAAGCCTGACGCACCGCGATAGCCAGTTGGCGCTTAATTTCTTGCGCGTCCTGCGCGGCGGCATCGTTGAGTGCCGACGCATTTTCCACGCGGAGCGCCTTTTTGCCGCCCCGCTCGATTAATTGGTCGATGCGGACGGAACTGTCGATTGTCTTGCTGCGCCAATTACCACTGCCAATGCCGACACTGGGGTTCACGCCAGACAAGCCCAATGTCAGCGATGGGTTCGGCGAAGCCCCTGCAGTGAGGATAGCAGCTTGGGCTGCTTGTACGGTCAAGCCCGCCAAGCGACCATCGAAGTTGTCGCGAAGGGCGATCCGGACGGCTTGATCCATCGTCAAGGACGAAGGCATCGACAGCGGCGCTGCATCGACGTCATGTGAGATCGTCAATAAAAGGGCTACTGTCAACATGATTCCTGTCAGCTTCAGCGCCTTGTGCAATTGTCTTACGGTCCTTGCAATGAAGGACTGCAGGATTGCATCGGGATTCGGAATCACCTTCATTCAGAGGGCAAACCGCGCGAGATAGTGGAGAGTTTTCCCGCACAACAGTGTTTGGCATAAAACTCGACCAAATCGCCCACTTTAGCGATGGTGTCATTCGGCAGCCCCCTAACTTCATATAAAAAATGCCGCCTGTGATGATATTTCACCCGGACATACCGACCTGCGGCGATCTGATCTGACGCCGAGCTGGCAATGCACGCCAGGAGCTGATCCCTCGGTGCACTGGCATCGAAAACGTAAGTCACCGACCCGCGCTTTTCGCCATGTTCCCAATTAATTTGGACCGGATATTTTCGCGACGCACATCCACCAAGAAGTGCGGTTGCGACAATATCGGAGTAAATGGAATTTTGCATCAGATCCTTGTCTGGGGAAGGCTGCTCGTGCCTTCAAGACACGGCAACACCGGAATGTCATTATCGGTTTGTAACCTTGCTCGAACATGACGGCAAGCTGACAAAAAGCTGACACCGTTGAAACTTTTCCCGAACAGGTCAGTGCAACTGTGCCAATTGGTGCAGGACCGTTACAATCCCGATGCAAAAGCCCGACGAAATCGCTGCTGCCAGCAGCGCTCGGTACCTCGAAAGTATCCAATCATGCATGTACTGCTGGTGGAAGACGATGACGTTCTCGCACAAGGTATCGCCCGCACGTTGCGCGACGCCGGCATGACGGTCGATACGTTGGGTGACGGCGCAGCTGCGGCGAACCTGCCCGGCTTCATGCAATTTGCCGTGGTGGTACTCGACATCGGACTGCCTGGTATCGATGGCTTCGAGGTTTTACGTCGTCTACGCCAGCGCGGCTTAACGTTGCCGGTATTGTTACTCACCGCGCGAAACGCCATCAGTGATCGGGTCCACGGGCTGGAGGTCGGCGCCGATGACTACCTTGTCAAACCTTTCGCTACTCCTGAACTTGTTGCACGTATTAAGGCATTGGTCAGACGTAGCAATCCCGTTCCAACCGAGATGACTGTCGGCACACTGGTCGTCGATACATTTGCTCGCCGAGCTAGGGTTGGTGAGCGCTTCATCGATCTCTCGGTGCGTGAATGGGCCGTACTGGAATATTTAATGCAACAGACCGGAAGGGTCGTATCGAAACAGCAGATCATCGACGCCATCCTTCCATGGGGCGATGATCTGACCAGTAATGCGGTCGAAGTCTACATTTCCCGCGTGCGCGCAAAAATCGCCGATGCAGGCGTCACCATTCGCACAATACGTGGTTTTGGGTACCTGTTTGAACCGGCGGCACCATGAATTCCAGTATTCGGGTGAACCTTCTCAAATGGCTGATCGTGCCGCTTCTGATGATCAATCTTGTCGGGGCCGGTTTAACCTTTTGGCTGGCATGGGCACCTACGCAGATCGCTTGGGATCAGAGTCTGGCGGATGCCGTTTGGGCGCTCGTGCCGCGACTCAAGGAAATCGATGGCGCCATTAGCATCGACCTGCCGCAGCAGGCGGAGCAGGTTCTGCGGGTAGATCATTTTGATTCGATTTTTTTTGTAGTGCGGGATGCGAACGGGAACACGCTGGCAGGCGATAAGGATTTTCCGCTACTGTCACGCGACTTTCGTGTTGGTGATCCGCATGCTGATGACGGTGTAATGCGCGGTGAACCGGTGCGCATCATCACGCTAAAAGCGGTCATCGGCTCTCAGAGCCTTTTCATCGGCGCAGCTGAAACACTGCGCAAGCGGATCCACAGCCGCTGGGTCATCATTGTCACGTTGATGTTAATGGAAATACTGCTCACCATTGTGTCAGTCACGGTCGTCTGGTTCGCTGTAAAAAAAGGGTTGCGACCTCTGCGGCAAATGCAGGATGACCTAAATCGACGGCAGCCCATGGACCTCTCGCCCGTCACCGAGCCTGACGCACCGTCGGAACTTATGCCATTTCTGGCTGCAGTCAATGGCTTGCTCAAGCGGGCGCATGACGGCGCCCTGGCGCAACAAAACTTCTTGGCCAACGTCGCGCACCAGCTACGCACCCCCTTGGCAGGCGCAAAAATTCATCTCGAATGGCTGTTGCAGCGGCACGCCAGCAATGCTGAGACGGCTCAGACTGCAGCCATGATTTTATCGGCAAACGATCGAATGATTCGCCATACCAATCAATTGCTGGCACTGGCCCGGGCAGAGCCGAGCCAGTTCACCCGCGAGCGTTTTGAAACGGTTGCCCTGGACGAGTTGGTGGCGGAAGCGGTTCAGCAATTCGTCCAGCAGGCCGATCTTCGGCAGATCGATTTAGGCTTTGAACTGCAATCCGCGCAAGTACTCGGCGACCGCTTCTTGCTACGCGACCTGGTGGATAACCTGATCGATAATGCGATTCGATACAGTCCGATGGCAGGAACGGTCACCGTGCGCTGTTGGCAGGAAGCGACGCGCTCGGTCTTGGTCGTTGAGGACAATGGCCCGGGGATCGCCGAGGGGCATCGTGAGGCCGTCTTCAATCGCTTCTACCGGATTGATGACACGACAGCAGGCAGTGGACTTGGGCTGGCAATTGTTCGCGACATCGTCGCCGACCACGGTGCATTTGCATCAATTGTGCCCGGTCCCGAAGGCGTCGGCACGCATTTCAAAGTGGATTTTCCGGCCTCACCAAAATAAGGCCACTGACAATCGGTAAGTAAAAGCAAAAGTATCCAGTAAATTCGGGGTGATGCAGACCCTGCAAACAAGTCCCGCTCAATCCATCGTAGGCCAAGGCAACGTTTTTTCACACTTCGCAAACGCCGAGGTGGAAAAGTAAAACGCGACTATTGCCGAAATTCATCTTCTCACCTTAACGCCGTTTGGTTAAACGACCGGTTGTGGCCGACGTCTGACAAATCTTGGTAGGTCGAATCTGGTTTTCTACAGTTGACTCTTGGAGGCTGGTTCGCGCTCTGCGCTGCCGCGCTTTCGTGAAGAGCTATCTTTTCAAATTATTCGTGGTCTTAACATCGCGGGACAATTCACCGAATCCCGTCATTCCTCAAATCTCAAATTCAGATTGAATTTGACTATGGTTGGCAGATCGCGACACCTTGCTTCATTTAATCGCAAGGAAGCGAGCTTAAATCGTCGCCAGATGCGCGACAGTTTTCGGATATTTTTCAACAAGTTTGATCAATAGTGCCGTCTGCGCATTCGGCTTCGCTCGCCCCTGCTCTCATCCCTCGACTGTTGGTGGGTTCGTCCGCAAAATTCTGGCAAAGACCGCCCTGGAAATATGCAGCCGGTCACGCAGATCGATCAACTCTTGCGCGGTAACTTTTGGTGCGGGTAACTTTCGGTGCGAACATGCGCTCGATCGTGAATGAGCGCAGTGTCAGCTTTCCTTCTCTTTGGGCTTGCATGTCGTTCACACCACCGATGATTTCGGCGAGTAGATGTCGTTTTTTTATTATCTGCCTATCGATTTCAGTTCAGCTTCGATAGCTGCCTGCAAGACTTTTTTATCGTCCGGTGACAGATCGACCATCTCATCCTTGTCGTAAATCGCAAACATTCACACGCAGAAAATCTGCGTTCAAGAAATAGTAAAACGACGCCCAAGCCGCCTCGTTTTCCTTTTCCACGTCGACTATCCGCCCAACGCATTTTGCGGAAACCACCCGTAGCCGGCATCACATCGCCTGCCGTCGGATTAGATAAAATGGCTTGCTGGTGTTCGCGATACGGTTCATCGGACAGACAGTCTGGCAGCGTCAGCGTGAACGATCGCGTTGGGTAGATCGCTATTAACTGGCTATTTTTTGTTTTTTGTCGTTACCCGAATGATGGCGATTGGTCGAATCCGGCCATCAGTCTAATCTCAGGTCGAGATCAATCTGCCAGCAGGTGGCAGGTTGAATCCCGTTTTCCACAAATCAGGCAAACGCAGGCTCGACGTCTGGAACAGTTTTCTGGCTTTTCAGAATCGCACCAATTTCGCCGAACAGTTGATCGATTTGCGGCTTGTCGATGATCAGTGGCGGCGACAGCGCAATGATGTCGCCGGTGGTGCGAATCAGCACCCCTTTTTCCCAGAACGCTTTCAAAAACACATCGAACGCGCGCATACCCGGTTTGCCCGGCACGCCATCAAGTTCGATGCCGCAAACCAAACCGAGATTGCGGATATCTTTGACAAAAGGCAGCCCCTTCAAACTGTGCGCTGCCTGCTCAAAGTACGGGGCCATCGCTGCGGCGCGTTCGAACAGTTGCTCGTCCTTGTAGACGTTAATGGTGGCCACAGCGGCAGCCGCAGCAAGCGGGTGGCCGGTGTAGGTATAGCCGTGAAAAAATTCGATCGTATTTTCAGGTGCGGCACTCATGAACGTATCGTGAATATCCTGACGCACAATGACTGCACCCATCGGTACCGTCGCATTGGTCAAGCCTTTGGCACAGACAATCATGTCTGGTACGACGCCAAAATAATCAGCGCCGAACGGTGTGCCGAGGCGACCAAAGCCGGTGATGACTTCATCGAAGATCAGCAGAATGCCGTACTTGTCGCAGATCGAACGAATCTTTTGCAAATAGCCTTTCGGCGGCAAGATCACGCCGGTCGAACCCTGTAGCGGCTCGACGATTACTGCCGCAACTGTCGATGGATCATGTAACGCCAGCAAGCGTTGTTCGAGTTCATCGGCCATTTCGGCACCGTGTTCCGGCAAGCCTTTTGAGAACGCATTTTTGGCGATATTCAGCGGATGACGCAGATGGTCGACGGCAGGCAGTGCTGGACCGAAATGCTTGCGATTTCCTGCGATGCCACCGACCGCAATGCCGCCAAAGCCAACCCCGTGATATCCACGCTCACGCCCGATCAGCCGATGTCGCATGCCGTCACCACGTACGCGGTGATAGGCCAGGGCAATCTTTAATGCCGAGTCGACGCCTTCCGAGCCATCGTTGCAAAAAAACACGCGGTTCAAGCCTTCCGGTGCCAGCGAAACCAGCGCAGTGGCTGCTTCGAAAGCTTTTGGATGCCCCATCTGAAATACTGGCGCAAAGTCCATCTCGCCAGCCTGCTTGCGAATCGCTTCTACAATTTTTGGATGACCGTGGCCCGCGTTGACGCACCACAATCCAGCCGTACCGTCGAGAATCTTGCGGCCATCATCGGTGGTGTAATGCATGCCTTGTGCTGCGACCATCATGCGAGGTTTTGATTTGAACTGCCGATTGGCGGTGAACGGCATCCAGAAGTGATCGGTATTGAGCATGGTTCCACCCATAAAGGTTATTGTGCTTGCGAGCCGTTCAGCAACGGGTCAACCAGTATAATCCGACACCTTGCGTTCAGGTCACTTCGCCCCATTTTTTACCGACAGCATGTCTACTCAACCACCCTTCATTCCTGTTTCTTCTTCAACACAAGTGATTTTGGCAAACGCACGCAGTCGCCGTTTGTCGGTCGCTCCGATGATGGATTGGACCGATCGCCACTGCCGGGTTTTCCACCGCACCATTTCACGCCACACGTGGCTGTACACCGAGATGGTCACCACCGGCGCGCTGGTGCATGGCGATGTGGCACGCCATCTTGACTACAGTGACGAAGAACATCCGGTGGGATTGCAACTCGGTGGTAGTGATCCAGTCGATCTGGCGCACAGTGCGAAGCTGGGCGCGCAATGGGGCTACGATGAAATCAATCTGAATTGTGGATGCCCGTCCGAACGGGTGCAAAAGGGCGCATTCGGTGCCTGCCTGATGGCGGAGCCTGCATTGGTTGCCGATTGCGTCAAAGCCATGCGCGATGCGGTGTCAATCGATGTGACGGTCAAGCATCGCATCGGTATCGACCAGCATCAATCGGTTGATTTCGTGCGTGATTTTGTCGGTACCGTTGCTGATGCCGGATGCACGACGTTTATCGTTCACGCGCGCAACGCAATATTGAAAGGGCTGAGCCCGAAAGAAAATCGCGAGATACCGCCGCTGCGTTACGAGGTGGTGTACCAACTCAAACGCGATTTTCCCGACCTTGAAATCATCTTGAACGGCGGTGTGTGCACGCTGGCCGATATCGATCTGCACCTGCAGCATGTCGACGGGGTGATGTTGGGTCGCGAGGCGTATCACAACCCGTATCTGCTGGCTGACTTCGATAGTCGTTATTACGGCGATGCCGCCACCGCGCGGTCGCGACGCGAAGTGGTCGAGGCGATGCTGCCGTATATTCGCGCGCAATTACAGGCAGCTCAGATACACGGTGCAAAAAATGGATTACGTCTGAACAGTATCTGTCGCCATATGCTCGGCTTGATGGCCGGACTGCCAGGCGCACGACGTTTCCGGCAAACTTTGTCGGATGCGAAGCAACTAGCGCTCGGTGATCCAGCCTTATTGCTGCAGGCAGTTAACCTCATCGAGGTGCATACCTGATGCACAGATTGCACACCTGTCGGTACTGACCTGCCACCGACGTATCTGAAATACGCCGAAAAGATGCATGTGAAGAATGAACGCACGTACTTCGGCTTCAATCACGGCAGAGCAAGCGTTGCCACGATCGGTTGAAAAACGGCCGTGCCCCGATCATCCAAGTCCGTAGTTTTTGCGCAATCTCAATTAGTGCCGATGCCTGCGCGCTACTCTTTCAATGTATTGATCACACCACGCATGACGGTGCGTGTGTTGTCGCTGCATCTACCGCATCGGCTTCGCACTGCGTAAGTACCAGTTGCTCATGAAAGGAACGCTAATGAATTCTCGATCCCCTAAATTTCTGCTGCTCTCTTTACTACCTGCTGCAGCGTTACTTGCGCAACTTGGCGGTTGCGACCGACGTCCGGTGACGGCGGAACAGCTAGGTGCTGCCAACGGTACAGCAGGCAGTCCCAGCAACGCTTCCCCCACTCCCATGGCGGGCGCCAAAACCAATCCGGGTAATGGCACCAGCAATAAGTAGCGCCGGCCTGTGAGTAGAAAACTGCCAATGCGGGAATCTTCGGTATTGATGGCATTGCATTGCATTTATGCGATGCAGATTGTATCGATGAAGCAATGCCGCAGGTTTGCTGCAAACTGCCAGCACGCTACTTTTTCATACCGATGAAACGGTATTGAAAAGGTACGCCAACAACTTTGTCAGTGCGCGTTCGATTTGTGGTTGGTATTAGGTCGACGCGATGCGCGATGCGGGTCCATAGTTTTTTCTTGACTGAGTTACCGTCATTGGCCATCGATACGACCAAGCGGCCATCGGTTGCGCGGCTATAGTTGCCCTGACTGTTTAAAACGAAAGGTTAATGCATGTCTATTGCCACCAAAAAGCTCTCAATACAGCAGACACATCAAACACATCAAACCCATCGCAAAACACGCGTTGCGTTCTTGGCAGCCGCCGCGCTCTCGCTGGCGAGCACCGGTTCGTTCGGGCAGTCGATGTCTTCTGCGATCGATATTGCTCATAAAAATTCTGCAACACATCGATCCGTAGGGGAGGCGACTTCGACCATACACAATCCGTTTTGCGTAATGCTCCGCTCGTGATTGCACAGGCTGCACAGCCGGGTGGCGAAGCAGGATCGCCGTCCAATTCCGCAGCTGGGTCGGCGTTGCCAACGGATGAAAATAGCGGCACCGCCTCGGGAAAAAGTTCGGTGCGTACGCTGGTTGACGACAGTATCGTGACGACGAAAATCAAGGCTGCCATGCTGGCCGACCCGGGTGTTAAAGCGACCGAGGTCAGCGTAGAAACCAATAGCGGCGAGGTCACTTTGCGTGGTGCGGTCGATAGTCAACCGGCGATGGAGCAGGCAGAAAAAATTGCCAAGAAGGTGACAGGAGTTAAGTCGGTCGTCAACAATTTAACCGTGAAAAAATAAAGGCTGCTGAGTGATTCCAGCGGTGCGCGTGTGAGGAACTTTGATTGCACAGCTTATTGGCTATCTGGCGCGAGCCAATAACTGTAGAGTACCAACGACATCCCATCACTCACAGGCCGCGACGTGTTTGCTACCGCATCAACGTCGCAATGCTCGGTAACGATCTTAAGACGGATGTGTTTAGGTCATTGCAAAGATTACTATTCTCGTACTGACAAATGCCGCAGTACCCGGTGCAGGGTCGCTGCAAAGCGAAAGCGAGCGTGACAAAAATTCATGGTCCGGATATGTTTGTGGCGATGGGTCTGGTTGGAGCCTGTTAGAGCGTGGTTTAAGACCGGCTACGGATACCAGTCACTCGCTCAAACCTCCGGTAACGCTTCTTCCCGCCACTGTAATCCATCACGCCCAATCAGCGCACTTGCTGCGGCTGGTCCCCAGGTGCCGGCCGCATACGGAATTGGTTCGTTATCTTCCTGCTCCCAAAATTCAAGAATTGGCTCGACCCATTCCCACGCTGCTTCGAGTTCATCGCTGCGCATGAACAAGGTCAGCTGGCCACGCAGTACATCGAGCAACAGGCGTTCGTAGGCTTCCATGCGCGGGGTTTTGAAAGTCTCGCGAAAATCGAGTTCGAGGTCGACCGGTTTCAGACGCATGCTGCCGCCCGGCGTTTTTGCCATCAGATTCAAGTGCAGACCCTCGTCGGGTTGCAGCCGGATCACCAGACTGTTCGGCTGAAAACTGTTGGTCGACTGTGCAAAGATGGAATGGGGAATCGCCTTGAAGCGCACCACGATTTCCGCCAGTTGGTCTGCCATGCGTTTGCCGGTGCGCAAATAAAAAGGCACACCAGCCCAGCGCCAGGTATCGATCTCAGCACGTACCGCGACAAAGGTTTCGGTGCGCGATGCGGGGTTCGCATCGGCTTCCTGTCGGTAGGCCGGCACTGGAACGCCGTTGACATGGCCCGCACGATATTGGCCGCGTACGACGCTTTGCGGCAGCGTGGCAGGCGATAGTTTTTTCAGCGAGCGCAATACCTTCAGTTTTTCATCACGCACTGCATCGGGCGTGATCAATGTGGGTGGTTCCATCGCGACGATGCACAACAGTTGCAGTAAATGGTTTTGCAGCATGTCGCGTAGCGCACCCGAGGTATCGTAATAACCGACGCGACTGCCGACGCCGATTTCTTCGGCAATCGTGATCTGCACATCCGAAATCCATTCGCGTCGCCAGAGTGGCTCGAACAAAATATTACCGAAGCGAAGCGCCAGTAAATTCTGCACCGCCTCTTTACCGAGGTAATGATCGATGCGAAAAATTTGCGATTCGTTAAAGACGCGTCCGACATCGGCATTGATTTGGCGTGCGCTGTTGAGATCACGCCCGAGTGGCTTTTCCAACACTACTCGCGAATTCGGTGTTGCCATCCCGGCGCTGGCTAAATTCAAACAAATCGTCGCAAACAAGGTGGGCGGTGTCGCCAGATAAAAAACCCGCGTCAGCGCGGCGTTTTCGCGCAATACCTTCTTCAATGCGCCGTAGGAAACTGGGTCGCTGGCATCGACGGCAACGTACGTGATGCGCTGGCAAAACGCCTGCCAGCTTGCCGCGTCGAATGCACCGGCGGCGATATACGGCTGCGCAGTGGCCGTCATCACTGCGACAAATTCGGTCGTGGTCTCGTCGTGACGACCAATACAAATAATTTTTGCCGTCGGCGGCAAATCGCCGGCACGATCGCGTGAATACAGCGCCGGCAGCAGTTTGCGCATCGCCAGATCGCCGCTACCGCCAAACAGGACCAGATCAAAATCGTTCAGCGTCATGAGAAGCGCCCAACGTCAGATGCGTTCGATGGCGATGCATTCTCGGCGGCAGATTTCTGCAGCGCAGCGCGCGCCAACGCAATCAGTCCAGAGGTGGAGTTGTCATGGAGAGCAGGCAATGCAGCACCCGTTAGCTCATGCTGAATCGTTGCAGCCAGTACCTTGCCTAACTCGACGCCCCATTGATCGAAGCTGTTGATATTCCAGATAACGCCCTGCACAAATACCTTATGCTCGTACAGCGCAATTATCGCGCCGAGCGTAGTGGGTGTCAGTGCATCGATCAGCAAGGTGTTACTCGGCCGATTGCCCGGGAAAAGTTTGTGCGGCAGTAGCGCTTCCAGCTTCGTATCATCGAACCCTTGCGCCTGCAAATCACGCCGTACTTCCTCGGCTGATTTGCCGAGCATCAAGGCTTCGGATTGCGCGAAGCAGTTAGCCAGTAGCGAGGCGTGATGCGCGACCATGCTGTGGCTGGGTGTGAGCGGTACGATGAAATCGACCGGGATCAAATCACTGCCCTGATGCAGCATCTGAAAATACGCGTGCTGGCCGTTGGTGCCCGTGTCACCCCAAATAACGGGCGCTGTTGCAACATCCACCGGTGTACCGGTAAGGTCGACGCGCTTGCCGTTGCTCTCCATGTCGAGCTGTTGCAGGTAGCGCGACAGTAAACTTAAATCCTGGTGATACGGCGCAATTGAAATCGAACTGCTGCCAAAAAAATTGCGGTACCACACGCCGATCATTGCCAGTAGTACTGGCATGTTCTGTTCCAGCGGCGCGGTGCGGAAATGTTGATCCATCTGATGCGCGCCATCGAGAAACGCTTCGAACGCATCAAAGCCAATCGCAATCGCCACCGGCAAGCCAATCGCCGACCAGATTGAATAGCGACCACCGACCCAATCCCAGAAAGGAAACATGTTGCGGGTATCGATGCCGAATGCCGCGACTGCTACGGCATTGGTTGACACCGCTACGAAATGGCGTGCCAGATCATCGATCGAGCCGGTACGTAAAAACCATTCACGCGCCGAATGCGCATTGAGCATGGTCTCGGCCGTGGTGAAGCTTTTCGAGGCGACGATGAACAAGGTCGTGTCCGGATTGACTTTGTCGAGCACCGCCATTAAATCGTGGCCATCGACATTCGAGACGAAGTGGCTGGTCAGGCGCGGATGGCATTGCGCGCGTAATGCCTCTGTCACTAATCGCGGGCCGAGGTAGGAGCCGCCGATACCGATGTTGACGATATCGGTGATTGCCTTGCCGCTGCGACCAGTCCATTTGCCGTCGCGCACTGCATCGCTGAAAATGCGCATCTGCTCGAGCACGGCATGAATGTCGTGTTGCACATCGTGCCCGTCGACCATCAGCGATGGCAAGCGCGGTGCACGCAAGGCCGTATGCAAAACCGCGCGCTGCTCGGTCAAATTGATTTTTTCACCGGCAAACATCGCGTCGCGACGGGCTTCGAGATCGCATGCGCGTGCATGCGCGATCAACAGATCGAGCGTCGTTGGTGTGAGAAGATTTTTCGAGTAGTCGAGAAACAGGCCTGCGGCGCGCAACGAGAGACGCTGGAAGCGCTGCGGGTCATCGGCAAACAGGGTACGTAACTTCATGCCGGCAACAGACCGGTGATGCGACGAGAGCACGGCAAAGCCGTCGAGCGGACACATTGTATTGGGTAGCATGAAGCAACGCGAAGGTGAGTGATGAGTTGGCTTTACTATACCTTACCAAAACGACCACTTCGACCTAAAAATGCGATAGTCGCAGGTGGGTAATCGCTATCCGTCATATTGTTCAGGCGGCAGCACGACGGCGTAATGCTTTTGTACAAGCAGCGTTGTCAGCAAAATCATTAACACGGTTGAATTGCACGCTGACCCGGTTGAACCTTCTGCTCCGGCTGCTCCGGCCGCTCCGGCTGACACGCTCACATCAGATTTGCGGTCGGCAAAGCCTTCTGACGTGATGCCACGATCGCACTGGCAAACAACGCCAGCGACGAGTACATCAAGCCGTGTTGCAATCCGCCCGGCCCGTCGGCGATCCATCCAATGACCGATGGGCCAATTATCTGCCCCAGCGCAAATACCGTGGTGAACGCGCTGATTCCTGATGACCAGGCATGTTGTGGCAGGTTGTGACGCACGAGTGCAGTCGTCGCCGCAACAACCGATAAAAAAATTGCACCGAATAACATGCCGGATGTGAAAACGAGAACCGGCGAGGCAGTCAGCGCCGGCAAAATGGTTGCCACACCGAGCAGCGTATTCAGGATCGCAATCGACTGGCCACCCTTGAACCGGTCCAGCATACGCGCCCAGATGCGCGACGAGGCCATCACCGCCAACCCCAGCAGTGCATAAAACCAGGTGATGGTGCCAGCGCGCATGCCTTGTTCTTTGAGCAGCGCGATCACGAACGTCATGTAGCCGATGTAGCCGACCCCGTACAGGAAGTATCCGGTTAATCCAAACGCGAACGGTTTCAATCTGAATCGGCCGTGCGTGCCCGGCACAGAAGGCGCGCCGTCGATGTGCGCCGACGGCAGCATCATCACCATCGTCGCCAGCAAACACACGATACCCAGCGCCACCCAGGCCCATTGCCACGCATGTGTCGCACCATGGGTGGTGGCAACTGCTAACGCAATCGGTACCAGTAGCGCCGACAGGGCGATTCCCACCCCGGTACCACCGTAGTAGATACCAATCAGCAGACCGGCTCGGTGCGGATGCAATACGCACAACCGCGCAGCCAACACGCCGCCGGAAATAAAAATGAAGGCGCTGGCGATGCCTGCCAGGATGCGCTGCGCAATCAGCAACTCGGCACTGATCACGCGCCCGGACATCATCATAAATAACCCGGCGAGCACCGCGCCACCGACCAGTGCGGTTTGTGCACGGCAACGTCGCATCAGAAAAGGCGTAACGAGTGCCCCCAGAAAATAACCGAATGCATTCCCGGTATTCATTGCACCAGATAGCAAATAAGTCCAGCCAAGATCGGAGCGCATCGGCGGCAGCAGCAACGCATACGAAAAGCGCGATAGCCCGAGTGAAATTGCTGCGCCCAGCGACAAGGCGAGCGCCGTCAACAATGGCCGACGTAGTGCGAGGGATTGCCGAGCAGGCAGGGAGCTGTATTGCGATGTCGAATTAGTGGTCATGCATTTTTCCGTTGAATTAGCGCACTTGGTGTAATCCATGCGGTGTAGTCCATGCGGTGTCACTAGCGGCGCTGCCGAGCCGCCTGCATGTGCCTCGTCCATGGGCGGTCGTTGCCTCTCATTTGTTGCCCGTCGCGATGTGCTTCTGTGTGGCAAGTCTGTTTTCTCGAATCGTTAGCCGGCCAGTGCTGCGCGGTGTAAGCTTTGATGGTGCTCCCACCAACTCCGCCTGCCACCATGCCAGTTCAACGCACGATTACCACCACCACCGACCGTATTATCGCGCGCAGCCAGCCAACTCGACAGGTCTATCTTGCCCGACTGGATGCGGCACTAATCGACGGCGTACAGCGCAATGCCTTGTCGTGTACCAACCTCGCGCATGGATTCGCTGCCTTCCCGGCCAATGACAAACTCACGCTGCGCCAGTTACGCCAGCCTTCGGTGGCGATCGTTTCGTCGTACAACGATATGCTGTCGGCCCACCAGCCTTTCGCGCGATTCCCGCAATTGATCAAAGAGGCGGTGCGTGAAGCCGGTGGTGTTGCGCAATTTGCCGGCGGTACGCCAGCGATGTGCGATGGCGTCACGCAGGGTCAACCGGGCATGGAGTTGTCGCTATTTTCGCGCGATACGATTGCGATGGCGACTGCTGTCGCGCTGTCGCACAATATGTTTGATGCGGCGGTGTATCTCGGTGTGTGCGACAAGATCGTGCCGGGTTTGCTGATCGGCGCGCTGCATTTTGGTCATCTGCCGGCGGTCTTTATTCCAGCGGGGCCCATGACCAGCGGC
>JAYTZV010000073.1:0-15605 GCA_043741695.1 Burkholderiales bacterium | reverse complement strand
GGTGCGGGTTGTTGCTGTTGCTGCACCCGATTCAGTGGATCGATCGTGAAGCGGGTGACCTGCTGCAGCGGGTCGGTGGTTTGGGTCAGGTTGCCGTTGGCGTCGTACTGGAATTGGGTAGTGGTATTTTGCGTGGTCTGGCCGAAAGCGATCATCGGGCTGCTGCAAAAAGTCGTACATATCGCGTAGGCCAACGCGCAATACCAAGCGTATATGCCGCTTGGTCTGTCAGTTAGCGCAAACCGGTCATCATATTTTGCAGGCAAGCCGGCACACCGACCACGAATGCATCGGCGCATTCGCATCTTCAATTTTTGCATGAGTGTTGTGAGGCAGGCGCTGATCAACTTCGTCAAACAAGCGCTTTCTCGATGATTTTTGATTCACTGACGATAGCGTTCTGTTCATGCAATTGCGACGAAGTGGCGCTCACCCATGCGGTGTTTGCGTACTTTCGCGGTTCTGGTCGGATGGTCACGACACTCGCCCCCCGAGAACCGTACCATGTCATAGTCTCAGCAACCAACACCGATGAGACGTTGCGAAACCCATCAAAGATCACGCAAAAATCCGACCACGACTGCGGCACCATAACAAAGACGACCGCCAATAAAAAAAGCCACGGCAAGCGTGGCTTTGATCGAATCAGAAAACGGGAACTGGTACGGGTTTATTTCACCTTAGCCAACGAACCCGGCAAGCTGCTGAGGTAGGCGGCGATATCGGAAATATCGTTGTGCGCCAGGGGTTTGGCCATGCCGCCCATAATCGCATTGCCACGGCCATTCATGCCCTCTTTGCCGCGCTTGTATGCAATCAATGCATGTTCAAGGTAGTCGGCATGCTGACCGGCCAACCTTGGGTAAGAAGGATCAGTCGGTGAATTGAAATCCGCGCCGTGGCACGCTGCGCAGTTGTATTTTGCAGTGAGTGCCTTACCGTTATCGGCGTTACCACCGGCGATAGCGCCCAAAGATACGGTACTTAACATGGCGCACAACATGCCGGAAAAAATCGTCTTCATCACTATTCCTTATTTTTTCTGCGAGTAGTAAGCCGCCAGGTCCGCCATGTCCTGCTCGGACAGACTGGTCGCAATGCCGCGCATCGTTGGGTGTGTACGCTCGCCCTTTTGATACTCCTTCAGCGCGTTTTCAATGTATTTAGCTGATTGTCCGCCAATCATCGGCACAGAATACACTTCTGGAAAACTGGCCTTGTAGCCAGCGATACCATGGCAACCGATACATTGCGATACCTTGCTTTCAGCTGCCTTTGGATTACCAACTACCTCTGCGGCACCGGCGATATAAGCGAAGCTGGAGAGCACAAACACTGCGAGAATTTTTTTCATAATAGCTAAGGTAAGTAATACGATGAAAGCGTACCGTACACAGGACGACGGATCACGATCCACAATGCCGCGCTGACTGCGTCCCGATCGGGCACCGTCAACGCCGCGTGATTCTACCGCAAGAAGATGCCCCCGTCCACGCGGCCGCTCTTGCCTTCGCTGGCAGTACGCGCTGCGAATCAAAGCACATTCTTCGCTTATACTTTATTTTTTTATCACTAGCCGATCCCATGCACCCGACTCCACGCCGTTTTGAAGGTAGCGACAGCTATGTCGCCACCAGCGACCTGAAACTCGCCGTCAATGCCGCATTGACGTTGCAGCGCCCTCTTCTGATCAAGGGCGAGCCAGGCACCGGTAAAACCATGCTGGCCGAAGAAGTCGCTGCGGCGCTCGGCATGCCGCTGCTGCAATGGCACATCAAGTCAACCACCAAGGCGCAGCAGGGGCTGTACGAATACGACGCGGTGTCGCGACTGCGTGATTCGCAACTGGGCGACGAGCGGATCAAGGATATTAATAACTACATCGTCAAGGGCGTGCTGTGGCAGGCATTCACGGCGGATCAGCAGGTGGTGTTATTGATCGATGAAATCGACAAAGCCGACATCGAATTTCCAAACGATCTGCTACGCGAACTCGACCGCATGGAATTTCACGTGTACGAAACCCGAGAACTGGTCAAAGCTAAACAGCGGCCGCTGGTGATCATCACATCGAACAATGAAAAAGAATTACCCGATGCGTTTTTACGCCGCTGCTTTTTTCATTACATCAAATTTCCTGATAAAGACACGTTGCAGCAAATCGTCGATGTGCACTTTCCGACGCTGAAAAAAGATCTGCTGGCGCAAGCGCTGCAAACTTTTTACGAAGTGCGCGACGTGCCGGGCCTGAAAAAGAAACCGTCCACATCAGAATTGCTCGACTGGCTAAAACTGCTGCTGGCCGAAGATATTCCGCCCGACGCACTGCGCAGCAAAGATGCAAAAACTATCGTGCCACCGCTCCACGGTGCCTTGCTAAAAAACGAGCAGGACGTACATCTTTTCGAGCGACTCGTGTTCATGTCGCGTGCGAATCGGTAAATGAAATCTGCGCAACCGGTCGTGCTTGAACTGCATGGCGTGCGGCTCGAACCGATGGCGGCGAATCACGCCCCTGGACTCGTGCGTGCCGCTGCCGATGGCGCGCTCTGGGAACTGCGCGTAACGTCCGCCCCGGCGCCTGGTGAAGAAGAAAATTACATCGAAACTGCGCTGCGGATGCAGTCCGAAGGTTCACGGCTGCCATTCGTTGTACGCGAGCTCGGCAGTGGCAACATCATCGGCAGCACCAGTTATCACGACATAGCGCCAGCGGTAGATCGCGTTGAAATTGGCTACACGTGGTACGCAAAAACATGGCAGCGCAGCCATGTCAACACCACCTGCAAACTGCTGTTGCTCATGCACGCCTTCGAGACGCTTGGCTGCGCCGTGGTCGGCTTTCGCACCGATAATTTCAATCATGCGTCGCAAAATGCGATCAAGCGACTGGGTGCAAAGCACGACGGCACGATTCGTCATCATGCCTTGCGGCGCGACGGCACGGTGCGCGACACGGTCATGTTCAGTATCGTTGCCGGTGAGTGGTCTGAAATTAAAGCGCACTTGCACGACCGTCTTGCGCGGCACGGAACAGGATGGAACTCTACAGGCCTGACATGCTGATCGATTTTTTCTACACGTTAAAAGACGCAAAAATCCCGGTCTCGATCAAGGAGTTTTTGCTGCTGCTGGAAGCAATGCAAAAAAACGTGATCAGCAATTCGCTCGACGAATTTTATTATTTGTCGCGCATCACGCTGGTCAAGGACGAGGCGCATTTCGACAAGTTCGATAAAGCGTTCGGCATGTACTTTAAAGGCATCGATGCAGTGTTTGGCACCAACCCCGAGATTCCTCTCGACTGGCTGCTACAGCGCATGCAGCGCGATCTGACTGATGAGCAAAAACTGCAGCTCGAAAAATTCGGTTACGACAAGCTGATGGACCGGCTTAAAGAACTGATGGCCGAACAGAAGGAACGCCACGAAGGCGGCAACAAATGGATCGGCACCGGTGGCACCTCACCCTTCGGCAATGGCGGCCAGAATCCGGAAGGCATCCGCATCGGTAGCAAGGGTGGCAACCGAACAGCAGTCAAGGTGTGGGAAGCCCGCAGCTATCGCGACTACGACGCCGAACGTGAACTCGGTACGCGCAACATCAAGGTCGCGCTGCGACGACTGCGCAAATTCGCCCGCGACGGTGCCGAGGAAGAGCTCGCGCTCGACGCCACGATTCGCGCCACTGCCAACAATGCCGGCTATCTCGACATCAAAATGCAGCCCGAGCGCAAAAACAAGATCAAGGTAATCATGCTGCTCGATGTCGGTGGCACGATGGACGACCATATCGCCCGCACCGAAGAATTGTTTTCTGCAGCAAAGACCGAATTCAAGAACATGGAGTTCTATTATTTTCACAACTGCGTCTATGACACGCTATGGAGAAATAACCGCCGTCGCCATGCCGAACGCTTCCCGACCTGGGATATTTTGCGCAAATATCCAGCCGATACCAAGTTGATTTTTGTTGGTGATGCGACGATGAGCCCGTATGAAATTCTGCAACCAGGTGGCTCAGTGGAATACAACAACGAAGAAGCGGGCGCCGCATGGCTGCAGCGCTTTACGCAGGCGTTCCCGAAATTTATCTGGTTGAATCCCGAGCCGGAAGGCTTGTGGCAATACCGGCAATCGATTGCGATTGTGAAGCAGTTGATGAACGAGCGGATGTTTCCAGTGACGATTGATGGGCTGGAGCGGGGCATGCGATTGTTGAACAAATAAGGCCTTACACCATGCGAAACAGTGCGGTGATGTGCCCAATTTATCCGGCACGTTGCGGCAGATGAGAAAGCTCTCACCGTCGACTTTTCGCTGGCGGCTGCTGGCTTATGTCTGCGTTGATCACGACGGGAGAATTGGTCATGCTTGAATTGCGTCCAAGTAGCGAGTGCTGCGATCATCCTCTTCCACCTGCCTCCACCGAAGCGCGCATCTGCTCGTTCGAATGCACTTTTTGTGCATCGTGTGCGGATACCGTTTTGGCGCACATCTGTCCGAACTGTGGCGGTGAGCTGCTGCAGCGCCCTCGACGTCCAGTCGATAAACTGGAGCGCAATCCGGCGTCAATTAGGCGTGTTGTCAAAACAGGCGGTTGTTTGCCGACTGCATGAATTTCTTAGCGCGATTTGCAATCAACGTACTGATCTGAACGTACGGTCGCGCTGAAAAATCACATTCTAAAAAACAGGAAATCCACGCACGAGATGGCGCGGCCTCGCATCAAGTTGTCGCCGCACCTGAAAACCTGATCGGCAACAAGCGATTTTCGCTACTGTTGACGGATACCGACATCTCGCGTCCGACAGCGCTCAACGACTCCTTGAAATGACGCTGCACGCTAGCCAGCGCTTCGAAGCAAGACGATGACGGCTGACGCGATGCATGCAGATCACAGCATTGTGCCGCCAGCACATGCATCTGCTCGTGCGTGTGCATCAGCTGCGTGAACGCAGACGATGCACCATAGCGTTCTGCACCTTTGTTCTCGATCCAACGTCCGAAATGACAATGTCCCACATCGAGTACCGGCAGCGCACCGCCACCATCGTGAAGATATCGTCCGATCGACTGCACCCACGCATGATGTTCAACGCCTGCAAACAGCAGCGGTAAATCCTGACGGCCGACTGGCCCCTGATTGAGCCAAGATGGATCGGGACGCCATTGCTGCACCCAACCAGCGAATGCATCAGCAGGCATCGGTCGCGCAATACCGAAACCCTGCCCGTGTTCGCATCCCAGTTGCAGTAGCATCTGTCCCTGAGCGACGGTCTCGATACCTTCGGCGATGACCTGTCGTCGAAACGCGGTCGCCATGCCGATGATCCCTTCCAGAATTGCTAGGTCATCTGGGTCTTCCAGCATATCGCGCACAAACGTTTGATCAATTTTTAGCTGCGCGACCGGCAGTCGTTTCAAATACGTCAGTGATGAATACCCTGTCCCAAAATCGTCGAGGCTGAAACTCACACCGAGCGTGCGGCAGGCATCGATCACTTCCGATACGCGCACCACATCTTCCAGTGCGCTGGTCTCCAGCACTTCCATATCGAGATCGCCGTCGCCAATAGTGGGATGGGAGGCGAGGATAGCGCGCAAGCGCGGCACGAAGTCAGTATGTTGCAGCTGGCGCGCGCCGATGTTGACGCCGATCGACAGCGCCAGTCCGGCTGCGCGCCAGATTTCGATTTGCGTGAGCGCGGTATCGATGACCCATTCGCCGACATCGATGGCCAGTGGATCATTTTCGATCGCGGGCAAAAACGCTGCTGGCGACAGCAAGCCGTGCTGCGGATGCTGCCAGCGGATCAGCGCCTCGGCACCGAGCACGACGCCGGTACGCATATTGACTTTCGGCTGGTAGTGCAGCACGAATTCGCGGGCAGCAAGCGCCGCTGCGATGCGTCCAAGGCTTTCGTTATGCCCACGTACAGTGCGATCTTGTTCGGCATCGAACACGTGGTAACGATTCTTCCCGGCGAGCTTGGCTTGGTACATCGCCTGGTCTGCCTGCCGCAATAATTGGTCGGGCCCAACCTCATCAGCCTGCGGATAAAACGTCACGCCAAGACTGGCCGATACCAGCAATGAAAGTTCATCGATTTGCACGGGCTGCGCCGCTGCGGTCAGCAGTTGCGTTAGCAGCGCGGCGTCGGCATCGACGAACACCGCGACAAATTCATCACCACCCAAACGCGCAAACGTGTCTCCCGCAGGCAGCACCTGCTTCATGCGACCCGCCAGTTCTTTCAATAACTGGTCGCCAATGGCATGGCCATAGCCATCATTAATTGGCTTGAATCCATCCAGATCGAGATACGCGACTGCCAGCCGCTGCGCATGGTCGCGTGCGTGCAGCATCGCCTGCTGCAGGCGTTCGCCTAGCAGTACCCGATTTGGCAGACCAGTCAGTGCGTCGTAATGCGCGGCATGCTGCAACTCGATTGCATGCTGTTTAAATACGGAGATATCCGAAAACAGCGCGACGTAATGCAGCAACGCGCCGTTCTTGTCGCGCACTGCGCTGATATTTTTTGTTTCAGGATAGACCTCGCCATTCTTTCGGCGATTCCAGATTTCACCATCCCACTGATCGGTGTCACACAGGGTGCGCCACAGTTCGGAATAAAATTCCGGCGCATGGCGGCTGGATTTGAACAGTCGCGGCGTCTGCCCGATCACTTCGTCGCGGGTATAACCGGTGATGCGACTGAAGGATTGATTGACGTCGATAATCTGCCCATTTGCCGCCGTAATCATCACGCCTTCGCGCGCGTGGGTGAACACGTTGGCGATCAATTGCAGCTGCTGCTCGGCGCGCTTGCGCGCGGTGATATCGTGCACGATCGAAAACAGCAGCGACCGACCACCGCTTTGAATCGGTGTTGAATACACTTCGACATCGCGAATCTCACCGCAGCCAAGCCGGTGCCGAAAGAAAAAATGGGCGCGATTTTCCAGCTGGCTGTTGTACATCTCTTCGGCGATACGCTCCACGCTCAACGTGTTGATACTTGCAATCGAGCGGCCGATTAGCGCCACCGGCGTATTACCGTAATAGGTTTCGGCAGCCTTGTTGGCGTCGATGATCAGGCCGCACGCGGGGTCAATCAACAGCATCACCGAAGAATTTTTTTGGAAAATATCTTTGAAGTGGTCTTCGTCAATTGAACCGGGTGAGACCATTGGCGAACCCGGCTTGACAACATCAATGCGCCGCACTGGCATAGCCGTAACGCGCTGCGCATTCTGTTCAAGGGTCTTGGCTCGACGCCATTTTCCCAGCGGTGCGGCACCACCCTGTGATGACGATTTATTGATCCAGCTGGAGACCCAACCAAACATGCATGACCTCGGAGACAGCTTTGTCTGCGATCCCGATCCAACAAGTTGATGTTGATGAAGGGGGCTGTCGCGAGCGCGGTGACCGATACGGATACATCCCCGGAAACGGGCTGTTATCCACCAATGCTCACCGTACCATACTTGTGATATTTCCCAAAAGAAACTAACTTGGGTCAGCCCGCTATTCTGGGCATACGCGGCATAGGCGCAACGGCACCCTGCTGATACACGCGAGTAGCCGGAGCCGGCATCAATGCTGAAATCCGTTGTTGCACGCACGTCGCCACCCCGATTGATCCACTGCAAATAGCGGTTGATCAGGATGCACGCCATATTCCAGCAACAACGACAAAATCGGCCGTGTGGATTGCAAGTGCGCGCGTGCCGCTGCCAATTGCGAACACGTCCATGAAAATTGCGCGACAAGCCCGGCGCGTTTCCCACGATCGGCACCGCACGCCAACAAAAGTTCGGCCAGGTCGGGTCGCCCATAATCGATTGCCCAGTGCAGCGCGGTGGCGCCGCAGCTGTCTGCAAAATCGAGCGAAGCCCGCGCGCCGGCAATCAGATCGCTGCCTTGCACCATCAATCGTTGACCTGCCTTGATCTGCGCTACGTCGTATTCGGCTTGCTGCCGTGCCTGCTCGATCAAACGTTGACCCTCGATAATTCGCATCTCGCCGAGTGCGATCGCGCGCCGCTCCTTGTCGATCAATACATCAGCACAGCGACGATGTCCCGCCATCACCGCAAACATCAACGGCGTCTGCAACAGCGCCTGGCCGTCGCGCAGTCCACCGGTGGGGCTTGTTTGCAGACCTGAATCGCACCAGGCGCGCACCACCACCAGATTATTCGAACGTGCGGCGCGATGCAGCAAGGTCAGTCCGAACTGGTCGCGCTTCATCGGATCGCAGCCGGCTTCGAGCAAAGCAATGGCGGCTCGGCTGCCGAGTTCGCTATCACGCTCCCACGCCAATTGCAGTGGCACATCACCAAACAGATTCGGTTGATTGGGATCTGCACCGAGCGACGTGAGCGAGCGTATGCGCTCTCCCATACTGACATCACGACGCTGCCTGCGGTTCGTGTGCGGCACCGCGGCGATCCCACTGCGAATGACGGCATGCAGCAACGCATCGCCGTCCGGACCGAACTGGTCCGGCTTGACAATGCCATGACGCATCAGAGTGCACACCGCGTCAAACCCAGCGCGATTGCCATTGAGGCATGGCGCGCGCAACTTTCGCCAAACATCGCCCGCATCGAGTTCAGCATGTAAACGAAGTACGTTGCTCGCCCGACCGATTTCGCTGACTTCCTGTGGAGCAAAGCGCCGCAACAGCGGCACAGTCAATCGACACTGCGCAAGCTGCCAACGCAATCGTTGTTTCGCCAGTGGCTGCCGGATCACGGTGATAATCGGCGCAAACCAGCGGCAGCAAGCGATCGACGTGGTGGCAATGTGACGCGTTAATTGCAACAGTAAAGTCGCAGCAAGATACCGACCACTCTGATCGCGGCAACGGTGTCCAGCGTTGATGGTAGGGATTGCCGATCGCATTGCACTCCTCGTACGACCCGTAGTATTGGTCGTCAGAAATAAGTGGTTTTGCTATCCGCAAGGTTCCACCAAGGCATTCACAGAAATCGGCGGTTCGGCACCAAAAGTTGCAAATAGGAATTAATTTTCTGCTACCGATCCGGCATCGCGATGCGTCCAACAAAAGGCACCCGGCTGGGTTTCCATTAAAATGCACCCACATCGCCGCCCTATCGGCTTAATTGCACTGCATCAACCAACGCAGCAACCCTGAATGGCCACCAAAAAAAATCCCGCTTCTGATTACAGTGAATCGTCCATCCGTGTCCTGAAAGGCCTGGAGCCGGTCAAGCAACGCCCGGGTATGTACACCCGCACCGAAAATCCGCTGCACATCATTCAGGAAGTCATCGATAACGCCTCCGATGAAGCGCTCGGCGGTCACTGCAAGCACATCATCGTCACGCAGAACACCGACGGCAGCATCAGCGTCGAAGACGATGGTCGCGGCATTCCGGTCGGCATCCATCCCGAAGAGGGTATTCCAACCGTTGAAATCGTCTTCACCCGTTTGCATGCCGGTGGCAAGTTCGACAAAGGTTCCGGTGGCGCGTATGCGTTTTCCGGCGGCTTGCATGGCGTTGGCGTCTCGGTCACCAATGCGCTGTCGACCCGGCTCGATATCACGGTGTGGCGCGAAGGCGGCGTGCATACGCTGGCGTTTGCCAACGGTGACCTGATCGAGCCATTGAGCTCGCGACCGATTACGCGCGACGATAAAAAATCCGGGACGCGTGTGACTGCGTGGCCGAATCCAAAATATTTTGATTCATCTGCCATCTCGCAAATCGAACTGCAACGCCTGTTGCGCTCGAAGGCAGTGCTGCTGCCGGGTGTTAAGGTCACGCTGGTCAACGGCAAGACCGGTGAATCGCAAACCTGGCAATACGAGCAAGGTTTGCGTGGTTACCTGATTGAATGTTTGGCACAGGCGACCAATGCCGAACCGCTGATTCCGTTGTTCGAAGGCGAACAATATGCCGGCTCCGATGCTGACGGTTTCGCCGAAGGCGAAGGCGCAGCGTGGGTCGTGGCCTGGACCGAAGACGGCAACGTGGTGCGTGAATCGTATGTGAATCTGATTCCAACCTCAGCTGGTGGTACGCATGAATCAGGGCTGCGTGAAGGCTTGTTCGGCGCGGTCAAGAGCTTCGTCGAACTGCATTCGCTACTGCCAAAAGGCGTCAAGCTGCTGCCCGAAGACGTGTTCGCGCGCGTGTCGTTCGTGTTGTCGGCCAAAGTGCTCGATCCGCAATTTCAGGGGCAGATCAAGGAGCGCCTGAATTCACGGGATGCAGTCAAACTGGTCTCGACCTTCGTACGACCACCGCTTGAATTATGGTTGAACGAGCACGTCGATTACGGAAAAAAATTAGCCGATCTGGTGATCAAGCAGGCGCAGTCGCGGCTTCGCTCGGCGCAAAAAATCGAAAAGAAAAAATCGTCTGGCGTGGCGGTATTGCCGGGCAAGTTGACCGATTGCGAATCGAATGATGTGACGCGCAATGAAATTTTTCTGGTCGAAGGTGACTCGGCCGGTGGCTCGGCAAAGATGGGACGCGACAAAGAATTTCAAGCAATCTTGCCATTGCGCGGCAAGGTATTGAACGCCTGGGAAACCGAACGCGACCGCTTGTTTGCGAACAATGAAATTCACGATATTGCGGTCGCCATCGGCGTTGACCCGCATGGCAAACTCGATACGCCTGATCTGTCAAACCTGCGTTATGGCCGAATCTGTATTTTGTCGGATGCCGACGTCGATGGATCACACATTCAGGTACTCTTATTGACCCTGTTTTTCAAACATTTTCCGAAGCTGATCGACCACGGTCATATTTGCATTGCGCGTCCGCCGTTGTACCGGGTTGATGCACCTGCACGCGGCAAGAAGCAGGCGCAAAAAATTTATGCACTCGATGCTGGGGAACTGGAAGCGATTGAAGATAAGCTGCGCAAAGAAGGCATCAAGGATGGCGCGTGGGGTATTTCGCGCTTCAAGGGATTGGGTGAAATGAATGCCGAACAGTTGTGGGAAACTACCATGAATCCCGATACGCGCCGCCTGCTGCCGGTGGCATTGGGCGACTTTGATCTGGCGGCGTCCGAAGCTCGTTTTAATATGTTGATGGGCAAAGGCGAAGCTTCCGCGCGCCGCGCCTGGATTGAAGAACATGGCAATGAAGCCGAAGCCGATATCTGATCGCTTAAGATCGATCGCCGCCATCCTCGCGACCGGGATGGCATGCGCAGTGACGCCCTCCGCGCATGCCGATATTTTTGGCTACGTCGACGCCAGTGGCGATACCCATTTTTCAACTGAAAAAATCGATGAACGCTATCAGCTATTTATCAAAGGCGACCATTCGTTTGATTCCACCGAACTGATGCCGGGTGCAGCCAGCACGGCAGTAAAGCCAGAATCAATACATTCACCGCTATTCAAGGCATTAACGCAGCATCCGAATCTGAAAAAATATGAGACGCTGCTGGCATCGGTGGCGCGTGAATACAAGGTCGATCCGGCACTAATGAAAGCGATGATGGCCGCGGAATCAGGTTTCAATCCGCAGGCAGTTTCGCCCAAAGGCGCAGTGGGGTTAATGCAGATCATGCCAGCGACAGCCGAGCGCTATGGCGTGGCCGGTGACAGCAAGACAAGTATTCAGCAAAAGCTGGCAGATCCAAAAATCAATGTGCGACTTGCGGCGCGTTATTTGCGTGATCTCGATCGGCTTTTTCCGAATCAGCAAGCACTCGTGATTGCCTCGTACAACGCGGGTGAGCGAGCAGTACAGCGCTATAAAAATGCGATCCCGCCGTATGCAGAAACCCGCAATTACGTCCAACTGGTCACGCAGTTTTATCAATTTTATGCCGGTGATCGCGCACCGGTTGCGCGCCTGAAAAGTACCGCTGGCACTGCATCGAATCGCATCCATCTGACGCTGCCCGGACGCGAACCTGCATCTGCACCAACTACCTCCCTCAATTGATTTTTGAAGTTGACGATGACCGAACAAGCCACGCTTTTTGATCCACCTCCGCCTGACAATCCCGAAACCCTGACGCTCGCCACCTTCGCCGAACGCGCCTATCTCGACTATGCAATTTCAGTCGTCAAGGGCCGCGCATTACCAGACGTGAGTGATGGTCAAAAGCCGGTACAGCGCCGCATTTTGTATGCGATGAACGAGCTCGGCTTAACTGCTACCGCCAAGCCGCGCAAGTCAGCAGCGGTGGTTGGTGATGTATTGGGCAAGCTGCATCCACATGGTGACCAGTCGGTGTACGACGCGCTGGTGCGCATGGCACAAAGCTTTTCGTTGCGCTATCCGCTGATCGACGGGCAAGGAAATTTTGGTTCGCGTGACGGCGACGGCGCTGCCGCGATGCGTTACACCGAAGCGCGGCTGACACCGATATCGAGTCTGCTGCTCGATGAAATTGATCAGGGTACTGTCGACTTCCAACCGAACTACGATGGCTCGACCGAAGAGCCAACGCTGCTACCAGGTCGTCTGCCGTTTGTGCTGCTCAATGGCGCGTCCGGTATTGCAGTGGGCATGGCGACTGAAATACCGTCGCATAATTTGCGTGAAGTCGCGCAGGCTGCAGTGGCCCTGATTCGTAATCCGAAGATGACGCATGCGGAATTGATGGCGTTGATTCCCGGTCCGGATTTTCCGAGCGGCGGCCAGATCATTACCTCCGCTGCAGCTCTGTCGGAGATGTATGCCAGCGGCCGCGGCTCGCTCAAAGTGCGGGCGATGTGGAAGATCGAAGACCTCGCGCGCGGCCAGTGGCAGGCAGTGGTCACCGAACTGCCGCACGGCACCTCGGCGCAAAAAGTGCTGGAAGAAATCGAAGAACTGACCAACCCGAAAATCCGCTTGGGTAAAAAAGCGCTGTCGCCAGAACAGCTCGCACAAAAGCAGATGATGCTGTCGCTGCTCGATGCGGTGCGTGACGAATCAGGGCGCGAAGCGCCAGTACGACTGGTGTTCGAGCCGAAATCGAAAAATCAGGATCAGACCGAATTCACCAACATGCTGCTGGCGCATACGTCACTGGAAACCAGTGCGTCGATCAATCTGGTGATGATCGGTGGCGATGGTCGGCCACGGCAAAAAGGGCTCGGCGATATTTTGCGTGAGTGGATTGATTTCCGCTTTGCGACGGTTACGCGACGCAGTAATTTTCGGCTGCGAAAAGTCGAAGACCGCATCCATATTCTGGAAGGTCGCGAACTGATTTTGTTGAATATCGATAAGGTCATCAAGATCATTCGCGAATCGGATGAACCGAAACCGGCGCTGATGACGGCCTTCACATTATCGGATCGGCAGGCCGAAGATATTCTTGAAATTCGTCTGCGTCAATTGGCCCGTCTTGAAGCGATCAAGATTCAGCAAGAATTGGCGGCACTGCGCACAGAAAAAAATACGCTGGAAGAATTGTTAGGCAATTCCAATGCGATGAAGCGGTTGATCATCAAGGAAATCGAAGCCGATGAAAAAAAATTCGGCGACGCGCGTCGCACCCTGATCGAACCTGCAGAAAAAGCCAGCGTCGAACAAAAAGTAATCGACGAACCAGTCACAGTGGTCGTTTCGCAAAAAGGTTGGGTGCGAGCCCGCACCGGTCACGGTCACGATAATGCGCAATTTACCTTCAAGGCCGGTGACGCGTTGTACAACACGTTCGAATGCCGCACCATCGACACGCTGCTGGCCTTCGGATCAAACGGCCGGATTTATTCGGTGTCGGTCGCGGCATTACCCGGTGCGCGTGGCGATGGTGCACCGATCACGTCACTGGTCGAACTGGCCAGCGGTACTAGCATCCTGCATTACTTCGCGGGGTCGTCAGATAATACGATGTTGATGGCATCAAGTGGTGGTACCGGCTTCATCGGTCGGGTCGGCGACATGATCAGTCGCGTCAAAGCGGGCAAGGCATTTATCACGCTCGACGACGGTGACGTACCGCTGCCGCCGCGCCTGTTATCGAGTACGTCGAGTGCGCTGGCGTGTCTGTCTGAGAAGGGCCGGCTGCTGGTATTCGGCTTGACCGAATTGAAGACGATGAGCGGCGGTCGCGGCATGATTTTGATGGATCTGGAGCCGAAAGAAAAACTGCTGGCAGCGCAGCCGATCAGTCAACGCGGGGTGGTGGTGTCAGGTACCGGACGCGGTGGCAAGGCACAGGAAGTGAATTTGTCGGCCAGCAGCCTGGCACTGCATATCGGCAAGCGTGCGCGCAAAGGCAAGTTGCTGGAATCGAAGTTGAAACCACGAACACTGGCGGCAATTCAATAATGTGGCGTGGCGTGCTGGTGGTTGCGCTTGCCGCTTTTTTAAGCACGGGGTGCAGCGTGACCAATCCGTATTACGACCCGCATAAACCGCATCACACCAAAGACGGTTTCAAGAATAATTATCTGACCGAATCGATTGGTGGCTCATTTTTGCGCTGGCAATACGAGCGCATCACGCAAGGTTTGCCGAAGCCGCCCGACAATCATTACGCATTTCCAATGGTGCAACCTGATCTGGAGTGGCTGCATAACAATCGAACCCACACCAGTGCAACATGGATCGGCCATGCAACGGTACTGATGCAGGTGAATGGTATCAATCTGATTACCGACCCGGTATTTTCCAAACGCGTCTCACCAGTCAGTTTTGCGGGGCCTGCGCGCAAGGTACCGTTGCCGATGACGGTCGCTGATTTACCGCACATCGACGTGGTCCTGATTTCGCATAATCACTATGACCATCTCGACCGCGACAGCGTGCAGCAAATCAATCTCCAGCCGGGCGGGCCACCGCTGTTTTTGGTACCACTTGGAATCAAGGCATGGATGGCCGACGCGGGCATAGATAATGTGCGCGAACTTGACTGGTGGCAGCAGACTAGCGTGCCAGGATTGACGCTGGATTTCGTTCCGGCGCAGCACTGGTCGTCACGCACGATTACCGATCGATATCAGACCTTGTGGGGTGGCTGGATGGTGCGTACTGCGCCTTCGGCAGGAAGTGCAAAGCTGATTGCAACAGCGGCAACCGTATCAGACGACAGCCAGAAAAAACCGTTTTCATTTTTCTTCGCCGGTGACACAGGCTATTCAAATGACTTTACCGATATCCAGCACCGCTTCGATTCTGTCGACCTGGCTTTACTGCCGATCGGTGCGTATGCGCCGCGCTGGTTCATGCGCAATCAGCATATCGATCCTGCCGAAGCGGTAAAGATTCATCAGGATCTGCATGCACGCCAATCGATTGCGATTCACTGGGGGACGTTTGAGTTGACTGACGAACCGCTCGATGTGCCGCCTAAAGCATTAGCGCAGGCGCTCTCAGCGGCAGGTGTTGCAGCAGATCGGTTCACTGTGCTCAGCCACGGCGAGACCGTAAAATTCTGATTGCTATCGACCGGCATTAACTGAACGGTATCGCCGATCGATCTGACTCTTTGGCTTTGCTGAGCGGTCTCTTTCATTGCGCGACCTGGTCACCCCTGTCAATCGGTCGGGCTCCTGCAGAGTAAGCGAGTCATGAACACCGTCTCGACGCCGCTTCTTCGATAGGCCAAAGTGATGTCCACTAAATAATGGTGGGGATCACTTTGAAGGCAGATGTGAA
>JAYTZV010000072.1:0-1986 GCA_043741695.1 Burkholderiales bacterium | reverse complement strand
CTGTGAAGCGGGCTGTGAAGCGGGCTGTGAAGCGGGCTGTGAAGCGGGCTGTGACTCGAGCTAAAAACCGGGCTGTCAATCGGGCTGTGGCTCGAGCTTAAAACCGGGATACGAACTTACCGAAGCTGTCGTGGCGCCGGTTGGGCGCGCGACTGTGCCAGCCGTGATTGGCGTGGCATTGTAGTTGTCGATCTCGGCAATTCGGTGGGCAACATTCTTTGCGGCGCGGTGCCGCGGTGTGCATCCGCGATGCGAAATAAACTTGCTGCCTCAGCCAGGCTTGCTGCCTGGTTTTGCAGCGACTCGGCGGCAGCGGCAGCCTGCTCAACCAGCGCTGCATTTTGTTGTGTCACGCCATCCATTTCCGTCAGCGCTTGATTAACTTGTTCAATGCCGGAGCGCTGCTCGATGCTCGCCGCTGCGATCTCGCTCATGATGTCTGTTACGCGCTTGACGCTGTCGACAATATCGCCCATGGTCTTGCCGGCGTCGCTGACTAAGGTGGTGCCATGGGTAACCTGTTCGACGGATTGACCGATCAATGATTTGATATCGCGTGCTGCAGCGGCACTTCGTTGCGCAAGATTGCGCACTTCGGCAGCCACCACCGCAAAGCCGCGGCCCTGTTCGTCTGCGCGGGCAGCTTCGACAGCAGCGTTCAAGGCAAGGATATTGGTTTACAACGCAATGCCGTCGATAACGGCAATGATGTCGACAATTTTTTTCGATGAGGCACTGATGTTGTCCATGGTTGCAACCACCTGTGCCACGCAACACCGCCTTTTTTTGCCGTCTCGGAAGCAGACCGTGCCAGCTGATTGGCCTCGCTGGCATTGTCTGCGTTTTGATTCACTGTGCTGGTTAGTTGTTCCATCGTTGCAGCAGTTTCTTCGAGCGAACCAGCCTGCTGTTCTGCACGCGACGACAAATCCAGATTACCCGCAGCGATTTCGCTGGAGGCGGTAGCAATGGTGACAACACCTAGCTGTACGTTGCCGATCGTGGTCGATAAATGCTGTCTCATGTTTGCGAGTGCGTGCAGTAAATCGGCTATCTCGTCATGACCATTGACGTCGACTGGCGTGATCAAATCCCCCGTAGAAATTCGATTGGTGGCCGCGACTGCTGCATCGATTGGCCGCGTAATGCTTCGCGAGATCAAAAACGCTGTGAGGATTCCGATTGCAATCATCAATACCATTAGCACAATCAGCACATCAAAACTACGTTGATCGGCAATGTCGATATCTTTTGAAATCTGGTTGATGGCGTCACGTTGCAATTGCAGAAAGTCGAGCACTGACTTTTCATACGCGTTTGCAGCAGGAATGAACTGGCGGTCAAAGGCCGCCGTTGCGCCTGCCGCATCCCCTGCAAGCTTTGCCGTCATCGTTGCTTCTTTTGCGGCCTGATAGATTTTTCGTGTCTCGAGAATTTGTGCGTATTTGGCTTTTTCGCTTTTAATTGAGAGTAATGCTTCGAGCTCTTTGGACTTTGTCGTACCGTTTTTTTACACTGCCGGCGATATCCGCGGCGAATGTTTTAGCGAGTTCTGAGTCCGTACTTTTTGCAATGAACGTGGTGAGTATGACTGCTGAGTAAATGATGGAATACCAGTCTGCAACAACACGCTCTTTGGCTAACGGACTGGCCATCATGGTTTTGGTCGCATCGGCTGAGTGCCGGGTTGTTACCAGCGCATAGGAGGTGGCGATGATTGCCAACAACAGAGGTGGTCCCGTTTGTTTGGACAGTAAAACGCATTCCTTAAGTGGTGCCTTGCCGATGTAGGGTTGTCCACGGCGCCGCTCGCTGCTTCCTGTGCAGAGCAAGAGCGTGCGGCGCGGTGGGTAACCCGGTCCAGCATCTACGCCGCCTGTTGCAGGGCGGGCAGGTGTTGATAGTAATACTCATCCGGCGTCATCGCGTCAAGCGCACTGTGTGGCCGGCGGGCATTGTAGAAATCCAGATATCGTCCGATCCCGT
>JAYTZV010000071.1:0-1992 GCA_043741695.1 Burkholderiales bacterium | reverse complement strand
TCGACGTGATCAATCCGGCTACTGGCGTGCTGCTGGCGCAGATTAGTCACGCCAGTGACGCCGACGTCGACCGTGCGGTGCAAAGCGCCAGCCGCGCTTTCGAGAGCGCTGACTGGAGCAGCATGTCCAACCGCACGCGCGCCAAACTAGTCAACAAACTGGCCGATGTGTTCGAAGCCAACCTCGAAGAAATCTATCATCTTGAAACACTGAACAACGGTCGCTCGCTGAACGAGACACGGGCACAAGTATCGCGCTTGCCGGATTTTTTGCGCTACAACGCCGGCCTTGCGATTGCGCGACGCGACGCGGTCATTCCAGTTGATGGCAATTACCTCAACTACACGATACGTACACCGCTCGGCGTGGTCGGCAATTCAACGCCGTTCAATCACCCGCTGATGATCATGATGAAAAGTCTGGCGCCGACGCTGGCGTCGGGCTGCACTACGGTGGTCAAGCCATCGGAGTACACACCGCTGACCACGTTGCGACTGGCGGCGTTATTTGTCGAAGCCGGTTTGCCACCGGGTGTGTTCAACGTGATCACTGGTCTGGGACCGACCACCGGTAAGGCCTTGTCCGAACACCCGGTTCTGGCGAAATGGGTACTCACCGGCGGCACTGAAGCAGGACGCATCACCGGCGCGCTCGCTGGCAGTAATTTCGCGCATCAGACGCTGGAGCTCGGCGGTAAAACACCAGTGTTGGTGTTCGACGATTTCGATGTCGATCAGGCCGTCAATTACGCCGCGTTCGGCGCGTTCATCGGCGCGGGTCAAACCTGTATTTGCGGCAGCCGTCAGATCGTACAAGAAAAAATTTACGATGAGTTCGTTGAAAAACTCGCAGCCAAAGCCAAAGCAATCCGCATCGGCAATCCGATCGATCCGATGATACAGCTGGGGCCGGTTGTATCAGCCCGTCAGCAAAAACGTGTGCTCGATTACATCCGCATCGGCCTGGAAGAAGATAAGGCTCGACTCGTTGCAGGTGGACGTATTCCATCCGACCCTGCGCTGCAAAACGGCTTTTTCGTCGAGCCGACTGTGTTCGCCGATGTGACTGCCGATATGCGCATTTTTCAGGAAGAAGTGTTTGGTCCGTTTGTCTCGGTCACCAAATTTTCGACCGAAGCCGAAGGTCTGGCGCTGGCAAATAATTCATCGTTCGGCCTTGCGGGTGCGATTCGTACCAACGACATCACGCGCGCGCATCGCGTGGCGGCTCGGCTGAAATGCGGCATCGTCTGGATCAACGATCACCATCGTCTTGACCCTGCATCGCCGTGGGGTGGCATCAAGGATTCGGGCATCGGTCGCGAGTGCGGTACCGAATCGTTCGATCAGCATTTTGAAACCAAGAGCGTGATGTTGCGCATGGATGATGCGCCGTTCGATTGGTACAAAGATACGGCGGCGCAACCACGGTTGAATTGAGTTTGGTTGGACGGCATTGCTGCATACATCGTTCGACTGCGTGATTGCGCTACTACGCAGTTGATCGCGTGACATAGGCACGCAGTCAACCACGTAATTCGGTAACGCGGTTCCACGTTGCCGTTCGATGACGCACTCGCATTAATTGGCAAGGCAGCGCGGCTGCGGTTGAACTTGATTAGACCACAGCCGACCGACAAGCGATCTGCATTTACTTTGACTTGGCTTCTTCATTATTTGCTTCGGCATAAAGGCGCACGATGACCGTATCGACACACTCCCCTTCCGCACATTTTCAACCGCGCACGGTGCTGGCCACTGGCAGCGCGGGCAGCGAAGTCAGCGCGCTGATTGGCGGCGACGGCCCACCGATCGTTTTGTTTCATTCGCTGCTGGCTGACCACACCAGCTTCGACCAAATCGCGCAACCACTCGCCGCATCGCATCAAGTCGTGATGTTGAACCTGCCCGGCTTCGGCGACTCCGCGCCGGTTGACGGCGGACTCGAAGCAATCGCCGATCGCATCGCCGCGGCGATTCATGCATTCGCCTT
>JAYTZV010000070.1:0-2010 GCA_043741695.1 Burkholderiales bacterium | reverse complement strand
AATACGCCGCAGCGTTAAATGCCAGCATATCGTTGGCCTGCCAGGCTGGATCGGCAAAGCGCTTGTCACCCAGCGTCGGCTTTTTGGCGCTCAAGGTGTTTTGCCAAAGCTGGCCGAGTTCTTGCAGATAGTCGCCCTGCAGCTTTGCCATAACGGTCGGATCGATTTCGGCACCAAGCTCGGCGAGTTGCGCGGTCGGATTAGCGGCTTGCAGTGGCTGCAATATTTGCGTCCACTTCGATGGATCAGCGAGTTGTGCCATCCATGCTGGTACGGATGCAATTGATTCGGGTGTGTTCATACCGGGAAGCCCATTGTCGCGTATTGTTGCGGTTTATCGGATGTCTGGCGGAGCTTATGTATCTGGTTTTGGTGGCGATTGCCTGGGTCTATGTTGTGCTACTGATGGCGATGACCGAGCAATCGTTCATCGCCGGCGTCATGACATTTGTTTTGTACTGTGTTTTTCCGCTTTCCATCATCTTATACTTGATGGGCACCCCCGGACGCAAGCGGCGGCGTCAACGCGCTGAACATTCGCAGCGCAACAATGCGAACGACGCGACCAAGCCAGATGAAAGTGCGGTCGACGAATCACCACCGTGACAAAGCTCTATTCCAGGTAAAACTGTGGCGACATTGCAGCGTCCGGCGCGAATACACGTTAGCGAATCCAGATCAGCGACGCCATGCGACCACATCGCTGATCGCGTCGATACGAAAAATAATCCTGTGGCTGACTTACCGTGCACTGATCGCCTCCACTAATTGCAAAGACACCTGCCTGCGTCAGAGCCTGCCGCGCCAGCGCATACAGGTCGGCCAGATACTTTCCGGGTTGATCCGACACTGGGATGAACGCGGCCACTGCTGCGTAATCGATTTCGCAAAAAGCAGCGCGTACGTCCTCTCCTACTTCAAATTTTTTCGGGCCGATCGCCGGACCCAGCCATGCGCACAGCTCGTCGGCACCTGCCGCGCGCATCGCCGCAACCGTGTTTTGCACCACGCCGCCCGCGAGGCCGCGCCAGCCCGCGTGCGCCGCGCCGACCACGCCACCGGCGGGATCACACAACAAAACTGGCAAACAATCGGCAGTCAAAATTGCACACACCACGCCAGGTTCGGTAGCGATGCAGGCGTCGGCCGTGGGTGGATTTGTAACGGGCGTGTCGGCCCGCGCATGAACCACTACGGTGCCGTGCACCTGATTCAGCCATCGCGGTTCAGCAGGCAAAATGCTGCCCAATGCCGCGCGATTAGCCGCTACGGAAATTGCCTCATCACCGACGTGCGTGGCGAGATTAAAGCCGCCCAAGCCATCTTCTGCCGCATACGGCGCGGCACTCAATCCACCAGCGCGCAGGGTGCTGATTGCCGCGATGCGTTCAGCGGCTTCAGCAGTACGAAGCCAGACAGGCGTGAAAAAATTCATTGACTGCGCGCGTTCACAATATCGGCTCGGCGATGCCGGCCTGTGCGATCAAGCCTGCAAAATCAGCGGCCAATGGAATCTGCCAACTGACATCCTCGCCACTGACCGGGTGCACCAACCCCAACCGGCACGCCTGCAGTGCCTGTCGGTGAAACATCGGCGCAAGATGCGCCTTGCCGTATAACGCATCGCCGACCAGCGCAAAGCCAATCGATTGCATATGCACTCGAATCTGATGCGTGCGGCCAGTCTCCAGGCGGCAGTGCACCAGACTGACCGGACGACGCTCCAGCATGCCGCTGGCGAGCCGCTCATAGTGGGTAATTGCCGGCTTGGCAGTCATGTTTTCCAGTACCGCCATCTTGATACGGTCACGCGGATGTCGACCCATCGCTGCGTCGATGGTGCCGCCCGGATTCGGCGTACCCCAGACCAGCGCGAGATATTCGCGTCGCACCGTGCGTGCTTGCAATTGGCGTACCAGATCGGTATGCACTTCGAGTGTTTTAGCGACCACCATCAAGCCGCTGGTGTCTTTGTCGAGCCGGTGCACGATGCCGGCACGTGGCACGCCG
>JAYTZV010000069.1:0-5914 GCA_043741695.1 Burkholderiales bacterium | reverse complement strand
CGGTCCGGAGCGTTTAAGCAGCGCGACAAAAACGCCGCCTCCATTTTTGCGAACCCAGCGGAGATAATTTTGAAGAAATTCCGCTCGGGCCTGACCCTTCGGATCAGCATCACGTTTGCCTGTTTCGCTGGCGTTTTGCTGTTAAGCGTCGGGGTACTTTCTTACAGCAGCGGGCGTAATGCCCTTGAGTCTGCTGCTGTTTCCGAGCTGCTCTCGTCGGCAATCGCCAAGGAGTCGCATATCAATGAATGGCTACGCGGTGCGGTCGGCGATATAGAGACCCTGGCGTCCTCACCTGCCCTGCAAGCTGCTACGCACGATCTTGTTGCAGCCAATACCCGACCGGCGACCACGCGGGACGCGCACAGCCGCGTAATCGCCGAATTGATGCCACGGGTACTGATGCAAAAGCGCAAACGATTGACGTTGGCCGTGGCCGATCCGCTTACCGGTCGGCTCATTGTCGCAACTGACCAGTCAATCGAAGGGAAATCGATTGCGAAAGATCAGTATTTCAGCATCGGTGCCAATAAATCCTATCTGCAGAGCCCTTTTATATCGGCGTTCATCGGTCGTCCGGCGATTGCGATCGGCACGCCGATTCGCGCGACAAACGGTATCGTACTTGGCGTGTTGGTGGCTTGGATCGATCTCAGCGAGCTCAACAACATCGTGCAGCAGCGCACCGGCATGCATCAGTCCGATGACGCCTACCTGGTCAACGCCGATCATCAATTCGTGACCCAGCCCCGTTTCATCAAGCGGCCGGTGGTATTGACAGACAGAGTACGTAGTGAGGCTGCCGATCGCGCATTGGCTGGCCAGAGCGGCGTCTTGCTCGCCAATGATTACACCGACGTTGCGGCGATCATCGTCTATCGTTGGCTGCCGGAACAGCGGCTCGGATTGATCACGCTGATTACACAAGAAGAGGCGTTGGCGCTGGCAAACGAATTTCGCATTGCAATCCTGATTATCAGTGTACTGGCGATGCTGCTTGCCTCAGGATTGTCGATTGCACTTGCCCGCACGATCGTGCAACCCATTCGCAGGCTGCAAGAGGGCGTCAGCCGTTTCGGACAGGGCGAATTCACACTGCGGTTGCCGATCACATCGGACAACGAATTGGGCCAATTGGCCCATGAGTTCAATGGCATGGCCGAATCGATCAATCAGACCGGGCGCGAATTGCAGCAAAACGCCTCCCAACTTGAGTTGCGGGTACAAGAGCGCACCCGCACCCTGAAGCGCCAAGCTGATCTGCTGGAGCTGGCACACGATGCAATCATCGTGCGACGCCCTGACGGCATCATCGAATACTGGAATCACGGTGCCAAGGAAGTTTACGGCTGGTCGTACAACGATGCCAAGGGACGCTCCATCAACGATCTGCTAAAGACGCAATTGACGGTAGGCCATGAAAAATTCAATAACGATCTGCTTGCAGCCGGTCGATGGGAAGGGGAGCTCACCCACACGCGCCGGGATGGTCGCATCATTGTCGTCGCCTCACGCCAGGCGGTTCGGTATGACGACAAAGGCAATCCAGTGGCTATCCTCGAAATCAACAGCGATATCAGCGACCGCAAGTCCGTGGAAACCCAGTTGATGCAGGCTAAGGAAGCCGCCGAAGCCGCGACCAATGCCAAGAGCGATTTCCTGGCCAACATGAGCCACGAAATTCGTACGCCGATGAATGGCGTTATCGGTCTGACCAATCTGGTTCTCAAAACCCCGCTATCGCCGCGCCAGAGAGAATATCTCGGCTTGATCAAGGGCTCCGCCGATTCGCTTTTACGCCTGCTGAACGACATTCTCGATTTTTCGAAAATGGAAGCGCGCAAGCTGGAACTCGATCTTGTTGAATTCGATCTGCGCGAACTCATTGGCGACACACTCAAGGCGTTTGCAGCCAATGCGAATGAAAAACGTATCGAGCTGATACATCATGTGATGCCCGAAGTTCCGCATTGGGTTAGAGGCGATTCCGGGCGGCTGGCGCAAATCATCGTCAATCTGACCGGAAACGCACTCAAGTTCACGAAGGAGGGAGAAGTCGTGGTGCGGGTCGTGCAACAATCCTGCGACGAACACGCCGTGTTTCTGCGATTTAGCGTATCCGATTCCGGCATCGGCATTCCAAAGGAAAAGCAGGAACATATTTTCAACGCCTTCGCGCAAGCCGACAGCTCGACCACCCGAGAATATGGCGGCACCGGTCTGGGCCTAGCCATTGTCGCGCAACTGGTCGCCTTGATGGACGGCGAGATCGACATCGACAGTGCGCCCGGCAAGGGCACCACTTTCCATTTCAGCGCACGATTCTCACTCCCAAACCAGCAATTCATACCGCCGCCAACCAACATCGACAAGTTTGCCCGTCTCGAAAATCGCACAATTCTGGTGGTCGACGACAACCGTACCAACCGCACAATCCTTGCTGAAATTTTAAGCAACTGGTCGATGCATCCCGTACTCGCTGGTGATGCCAATCACGCGCTGCAGTTAGTGGCGCAGCAAGCCGAGAAAAAACAACCCTTCCCGGTCATTTTGCTAGACGCGCAGATGCCAAATTTTAACGGCTTCGAGCTGGCGACAGCCATCAAAGCCAACCCTGCGCTCGATAGCCCGATTATCATGATGTTGTCGACCAGCGATCTCGATGACGACATCGCACGCTGTGAGCAAATCGGTATCGATCACTTTTTGTACAAGCCGGTCAAGCAGTCAGAACTCTTCGATGCAATCGCAACGGCAACTGGTTCTGCCTCGATCGAGCGCACTACCAAAAACGACAAGCAAGCCAATCGCCTTCAGCTACGATCCCGCGTGCTAAACGTCTTGATCGCCGAAGATAATTTCGTCAACCAACGCCTCGTCAGCGATATTTTGCAAGAGCGCGGCCACACCTTCATGATTGCCAACAATGGACTCGAAACCCTGCTGCTGAACGATCAATATGCGTTCGACGTCATTTTGATGGATGGGCAAATGCCCGAAATGGACGGCTACCAGGCGACGCGCGAAATTCGTCGACGCGAACAAGGAACCGGCCGACATATCCGCATCATCGCCGTAACTGCGCATGCGATGAAAAACGACCGCGCGCTGTGCATTGCCGCCGGCATGGATGACTACGTCTCCAAACCAATTGACGCCGACCATCTAATCGCACGACTCGAATGGCAGAACGAGCAGGAAACAACGGCGCAGGCTGCTCATAGTGTCAGCACCGCATCATCCCTCGATCACGCATCGCAGACTGCTGTCTTTGACCTCGAAGGCGCACTCAAACGTGTCAGAGGCAAAGAACCCCTGCTGAGGGAATTATTGTCCATGCTGCTGCAAGATCTGCCGCAGGCGCTGGCCGAAATCGATGCTGCGGTCAGCAACGATGATGCCGACCAGCTGGAACGCACCGCGCATCGATTGCGTGGTGCGGTCAGCACCATCTGCGCAGAAGCGGTCACCGAAGCGGCGAGACAAATCGAACTTCTCGCACGTTCGAAAGCATTGGCCGAAGCGTCGCCCGCGATTGACAATCTGCACAGGCACGTCGCCGATCTCGTTACAACAATGCACACTTATCTGGGAGAGCCGGCATGAAAGTACTGATCGCTGACGATGATCCGGTCTCTCTGCTCTACTTGCGTGCCGCGGTTGAGGATTGGGGTTATCAGGTCAGCACGGCAACGGATGGAAAAGCTGCGTGGAATATTCTTCAGCAAAGTGACGCGCCGATGCTCGCGATACTCGACTGGATGATGCCGGGTATGGACGGCATTGACATTTGCAGTAACCTGCGCAAAATTCAGCGTGATCATTACACCTACCTGATCATGCTGACCGCCCGTTCCGAAGTCGAATTTATTGTCGAGGCCATCAACGCAGGTGCCGATGACTTCATCAGCAAACCGTTCAATCTTGAAGAGCTCCAGGTGCGCATGCGCGCGGGTACTCGCATCGTCGAACTGCAACACGAGTTACGTCTGAAAGCCACACGCGACGCGCTCACCGGCATCTACAATCGCGGCGCCATCATCGACATTCTGGAAAAAGAAATGGCGCGTCATCAACGCGATCACAATCCACTGGCTATCATTTTTGCAGACCTAGATCACTTCAAACAGGTCAACGATGTTTACGGCCATCTGGCCGGGGATGCGGTTCTGTGTGCAGTCACGCAGCGCACCGCCACGGTACTGCGACCCTATGACTCGTTCGGACGTTACGGTGGGGAAGAATTGTTATTGACGCTGCCGGCATGCAGTGCACAGAAAGCTGCCGAAGTTGCCGAACGCATTCGTAAAAAGATTCATGCAACACCCATCGATACCAGCTTTGGTGCGATCGTAAGTTCGGTCAGCATTGGCGTCACGATACTGGCACCGGGTGAACACATCGCAATGGACGCGTTATTACAGCGCGCAGACGAGGCGCTTTATCGCGCCAAAAACAACGGCCGTAATCGCGTGGAAATTGGGCTCTAGTCAGCGCGGGGAGATATCTGTTTTTTGTTACTCGGGAGGGGTCGACAAACACGAATCACGGCAATCAAGAGATCGAATGCGTAGGTCACCTACGGTACAATCGCGCATCCGTGTAATCCCAACGCAGCGCGCCTGAACCTGCCTCGGCGCTCTCTTCGACTCTTTTGACCCATGCTGCGACTAACCGACATTCAACTACCGCTCGATCACGATGATAGCGACCTGCAGGAAGCGATTCTGGCGCGGCTCGGCATCACTGCATCCGAGCTGACCGGTTTCAGTATTTTTAAACGCAGTTACGATGCCCGCAAAAAATCAGCGGTGCTGATGATTTACTCGCTGGATGTCGCGGTGAATAACGAGGCAGCGGTATTAAAACGCGTTGGCGGTAACCGGCTCATCGCACCAACACCCGACACCAGCTATCGCTTTGTTGCACAAGCCCCAACCCACTTGCAGTCGCGCCCGATTGTTATCGGCACCGGTCCATGCGGCCTGTTTGCCGCATTGATTCTGGCGCAATCCGGATTTCGTCCGATCATTCTCGAGCGCGGTAAATCGGTGCGCGAGCGGACCAAAGATACCTTCGGTTTGTGGCGCAAACGCGAACTGCATCCGGAATCGAATGTGCAGTTCGGCGAAGGCGGTGCCGGTACTTTTTCAGACGGCAAGCTGTACAGCCAAATCAAGGATCCAAAACATTACGGCCGCAAAGTGCTGATGGAATTTGTGAAGGCGGGCGCGCCACCGGAAATTATTTATGTCAGTAAACCGCATATCGGTACCTTCCGTCTGGTGAAAATGGTCGAAGAAATGCGCGCCACCATCGAAGCGCTCGGTGGTGAATTTCGTTTTCAAAGCAGAGTCGATGATCTACACATCGAGGGTGGTCAGGTACGTGGCGTGCGACTTGCTGACGGCACCGAACTGCACAGCAACCATGTGGTGCTGGCAATCGGCCACAGTGCCCGCGACACCTTCGAAATGCTGCAGCGACGCGGTGTGTATATAGAAGCAAAACCATTCTCGATCGGCTTTCGGATCGAACATCCGCAATCGGTCATCGACCGCAGCCGGCTTGGTCCGAATGCCGGACATCCGGTACTCGGTGCGGCCGATTACAAGCTGGTACATCACGCCAGCAACGGCCGTTCGGTGTACAGTTTTTGCATGTGCCCTGGTGGCACTGTGGTTGCTGCCGCGTCGGAACCGGGTCGCGTCGTCACCAACGGCATGAGCCAATATTCGCGCAACGAACGCAATGCGAACAGCGGCATCGTGGTCGGCATCACTCCGGCAGATTATCCGGGTGATGCATTGGCCGGCATGGCATTTCAGCGTCAGTGGGAAGAGCAGGCTTTTGAGCTCGGCGGCCGCAATTACAGCGCGCCCGGTCAGCTGGTTGGCGACTTCATCGCTGATCG
>JAYTZV010000068.1:0-15773 GCA_043741695.1 Burkholderiales bacterium | reverse complement strand
GGTGCACTGGCCGGTTCGCGAAACTCGAACGAGAATTCAGCGGCGGCACGCAGCGGCGCCAGTTCTTCCATCTTCGCCAGCGCCTTCATCCGGCTCTGTGCCTGACGTGCCTTGCTGGCCTGTGCCTTGAAACGATTAACGAAGGATTCAAGATGGGCGCGCTGACGCTGCTGTTTTTCAAGCGTACCGGCTGCCAGAATCATTTGCGCTGCGCGTTGGCGTTCGAATGAACTGTAGTTACCCGAATAGCGTTTTAATTTGCGTTCATCGATATGCACGATCACATTGACTACGCCATCGAGAAAATCGCGGTCATGCGAAATGATGATCAGTGTTCCGGCATAGCGCTTCAACCAGTCTTCGAGCCAGATGATGGCGTCCAGATCCAGATGGTTGGTTGGTTCATCCAGCAGCAGCAAGTCGGACGGGCACATCAAGGCCTGTGCGAGATTCAAGCGCATGCGCCAGCCACCGGAAAAACTCGCGACAGGTTGCGACATCTGCGCCATCGAAAAGCCGAGGCCGGTCAGCAGCTGTTCACCGCGCGAACGTACTGTGTAGGCGTCAGCATCGGCCAACGCGCTGTATAGGTCGCCGATCAGCAAACCATTCGCAGCGCTTTCGGGTTCGCTCTCTAGAAACGCCAATTCATCTTCGAGGCGGCGCAACGTGATGTCGCCATCGATGGCGTACTCAAGCGCAGGGCGATCAAGTGCCGGTGTTTCTTGCGCAACGTAAGCCATGCGCCATTTGCTTGGAAAATCGATGCTGCCGAGGTCGGCGTGAAGCTCACCACGGAGCAGGCCAAACAGGCTGGATTTGCCGGCACCATTAGCACCGATCAAACCGATCTTGTCGCCAGGATTAAGTGTGACGTCGACATTCTCGAGCAGCGGCTTGATGCCGCGCATCAGCGACACTTGTTGGAAACGAATCATGGTGGGGATAACGTGAGAGCGCTTGGGCGCTCTCCTTTCGTGGTGACGGTGTGAAAATTCTTGCGGCGATTGTAAGCGATGTACCCGGTAATCTGTTCGGTCACAGGCTTAGCGAGATACCACGCGATGTAATGAATTAGTCTACGTAATCGATCTAAAGTTGTGCGGCAGTGGCGAGGAAGGCCATATCGTCGCCTGCGCTGGTGCTCATCCAGGTCATTTCAAGTTGCGGAAAAGCGCGTTCGGCGTGTTCGCGTTCATTGCCGATTTCAACGACCAGCACGCCTTCGGCAGTCAATCGTTCGCGTGCACCGGCAACAATCTGGCGCACCAGGTCCATGCCATCGCTGCCACCGGCGAGTGCAATCTGCGGCTCGCGGCGATATTCTTCCGGCAGTTTTTCCATCGACGTGCTATTCACATAAGGTGGGTTGGTCACGATCAGATCGTATTTTTTTGTCGGTACATTAGCGTACAAGTTTGACTCAATTAACGTAATGCGATCTTGCAGCGCATAGTCATCGACATTACGTCGCGCCACCGCCAGGGCATCGGCCGAAATATCAACCGCATCGACCTGCGCATTCGGAAACACATCCGCGAGCATGATCGCAAGGCAGCCTGAGCCAGTGCACAACTCAAGCACATTACGCACCTCGGATGGGTCCGCGATCCACGGCGCAAAATGCGCCGGAATCAGTTCAGCGATAAACGACCGTGGTACGAGCACGCGCTCGTCGACAAAAAACGGATAAGTGCCGAGCCAAGCCTGTTGCGTAATGTACGCCGCCGGATCGCGCTTTACGGCGCGCCGTTCAATCACATGCAGCACGGCCGTGACCTCAGTTGGCAACAGGCGCGCATCGAGAAACGGATCGAGCTTGTCTAGCGGTAGATGCAGCGTGTGCAAAATCAGGTACGCGGCTTCATCGAAGGCATCGCTGCTGCCATGACCGAAAAAAAGTTTGGCGGTATTGAAGCGGGTCACTGCATAACGCAGCAAATCGCGGACGGTGTGAAAGGTCGTACTCATGATAAAAACTCGCGGAGAAAATAAAATGCAAAGCGCTGCCGGAGCAGCGCGTCGGGAAGATGCTGTATCTGAAAATCAGGTCAGCAGATTTTCCAGCGTACGGCGATAAATATTCTTGAGCGGATCGATGTATTGCACTTCGACGTGCTCGTCGATTTTGTGGATGCTGCCGTTCGGCGGTCCGACTTCGATGACCTGCGGGCAGATGCGCGCAATAAAGCGGCCATCGGACGTGCCGCCGGTAGTAGACAGCTCGGTATCAAGACCGGTTTCGGATTTGATCGCTGCGCACAATGCATCACTCAATGTACCGCGCGGCGTCAAAAATGGCAGGCCGCTGATGATCCACTTGAGATCGTACTCAAGACCGTGCTTGTCGAGAATTGCATGCACCCGCTGCTGCAACCCCTCAACCGTACTGGCAGTGGAAAAACGAAAATTGAAATCGATCACGACTTCGCCGGGAATCACATTCGATACCCCGGCACCACCGTGAATATTCGATACCTGCCATGAGGTCGGCAAATAGTATTCGTTCGCGTCGTCCCATTTTTCAGCAACCAGTTCGGCAATCGCCGGAGCTGCAGCGTGGATCGGATTTTTTGCCAGTTGGGGATACGCGATATGACCCTGAATACCTTTGACGGTCAGCTTGCCGGACATTGAACCCCGACGGCCATTCTTGATTGTGTCACCCAATTGCGTCGTCGCAGTAGGTTCACCGACGATGCAATAGTCAAGCTGTTCGCCGCGCTCTTTCAGCAGATTGCAGACGATCACGGTGCCGTCGGTTGCCGGACCTTCTTCGTCGCTGGTGATCAAAAAACCGATCGAGCCGGCATGGTGCGGATGCGCTGCAACGAATTCTTCGACGGCCACCACCATCGCCGCAATCGAGGTTTTCATATCGGCTGCGCCGCGTCCAAACAGTTTGCCATCGCGATGCGTCGGCACGAACGGTGGCGAAGTCCACTGCTCCAGCGGGCCGGTCGGTACTACATCCGTGTGGCCCGCAAACACCAGTAACGGTTGCGCTTTACCACGACGTGCCCAGAGATTAGTCACGTTGCCCGAGCCGATGCTTTCGCACGCAAAGCCGAGCGGCGAGAGCAGTTCGATCAGGCGCGCCTGGCAACCGTTGTCGTCGGGTGTGACCGATGAGAGCGCGATCAGTTGTTCGGTCAGTGCCAGCGTTTTACTCATGATGATTTCTTGAAAAGCGTTTGATAAAGTGCGTCGGAAAATCCGACCACGGTTTGTTCGGGCAAGGCTAATACCGGTCGCTTGATGATCGATGGCATTTCCAGCATCAGATCGATAGCTGTCTCCGCGTCTACGACGGCAGCCTTGCGTTCATCCGACAGGGCGCGCCAAGTCGTGCCTTTGCGGTTAAGCAGAATTTTCCAGTGCACGTCGCGCAACCATCCTGAGATCGTTGCGCGATCAATGCCGGCTTTTTTGACATCGTGAAAATCGATATCGTGCTGACGATCTGCAAGCCACACACGTGCCTTTTTTACTTGATCACAGTTTGGAATGCCGTACAGCGTCGGTCGTATCATCGAGCGTCAGGCGTCCAGCGTAAATTCGGTGAAGGTTGGGCCTTCTTCAACCATTTTCTTTGGTTCTTCCTGCTTCGTGCGTATCGGATCAGCGTTGTTGATCATCCAGAACAAATTGCTGGCCGAGTCTGCGTTGGCCATCGCATCTTCCTGACTCACCTTGCCGCTGCGGATCAATTGCAACAGCGCCTGCTCGAAGGTTTGTGAGCCCGGTGACATGCTGTTTTCAATCGCCTCGCGAATTTGTCCGATTTCACCTTGCTCGATCAGGTCAGCAACATGGCGGGTATTAAGCAGAACTTCGACCGCAGGCACCCGGCCACCATCGACCGATGGCACCAGTCGCTGCGACACCACCGCGCTGATGGTCGACGCCAGATCCTGCAACAACGCCGCACGATTTTCGATTGGAAAAAATCCAATGATGCGATTCAGTGCCCGGTAGCTGTTATTGGCGTGCAGCGTCGTCACGACCAGATGACCCGACTGTGCATATGCCAAAGCCGCCGACATGGTTTCGCGATCGCGGATTTCGCCGATCAGGATGCAGTCGGGTGCCTGCCGCAATGCGTTCTTAAGAGCGGTATGCATCTCCGCAGTATCAACGCCGATTTCACGCTGGTTGACGATTGATTTCTTGTTCCTGAACAGGAATTCAATCGGATCTTCCAGCGTCAGCACATGTCCGGGTATGGAGTTATTACGGTGATCGAGCATCGACGCAATCGTGGTCGATTTTCCAGAACCTGTTGAGCCAACCACCAACAGCAAACCCCGCTTCGCCAGAATCAACTCATTCAAAATCGGCGGCACATTCAACGCAGCGATGTCTGGAATATGCGAAGGAATATAGCGTAGCACCGCTGATACGCTGCCGCGCTGCCGAAATGCCGACAAGCGAAAACTGCCGACACCGGTGACAGGAATGCCGATGTTGAGTTCGTTGTCGCGTTCGAACTCGTGCATGCGGGCAGGCGGCACCACTTCGTTGAGCAGGGCCATGATGTAGGCCTGATCCATCTTCTGCTGATTGATCGGCACCAGCAAGCCGTTGATCTTCAACTGAATAGGAGAGTTCACAGCCAGGAACATGTCCGAAGCATGCTTGTCTTTCATCAGGACGAACAATCTATCCATCGCCATGCAAGTCTCCCCAACGTTGACTAATTATTTTAGCTGGCCAAGCCGACTGGTTAGTCTCTCAACAGCTCATTGATACCGGTTTTGGCACGCGTTTTTGCATCGACCCGCTTGACGATCACTGCGCAATACAAACTGTATTTGCCGTCAGCCGATGGTAAATTGCCCGATACGACAACCGAACCTGAGGGGATGCGACCGTAGGTCACTTCGCCGGTAGCGCGATCGTAGATTTTGGTCGACTGACCAATGTACACACCCATCGAAATGACGGAATTTTCTTCAACGATCACGCCTTCGACGATTTCCGAGCGGGCGCCGATGAAGCAATTGTCTTCGATGATGGTTGGGTTGGCCTGCATCGGTTCGAGTACGCCACCAATGCCGACGCCGCCAGACAGGTGGACATTTTTACCGATCTGCGCGCAGGAACCTACCGTGGCCCAGGCATCGACCATGGTGCCTTCGTCGACATACGCACCGATGTTTACGAACGATGGCATCAGAATTACGTTCTTGCCCAAAAAGCTGCCGCGTCGTGCAACCGCTGGTGGCACCACGCGGAAACCGCCTTTGGCGAAATCGGCAGCGGTGTAATTGGCAAACTTGGTGGGTACTTTGTCGTAGAACTGCATGTCGGCACCGGCTGGCATGGCGACATTGTCTTCAAGGCGGAACGACAGCAGCACTGCTTTTTTGACCCACTGATTAACGACCCAGCTGCCGCTGTCTTTTTGCGCCACCCGCAGGCTGCCATCATTGAGTTGTTCGATAACGTGCGCAACCGCTTCGCGAATTGCAGCAGGGGCTGATTGTGGTGACAGGCTGGCGCGGTCTTCCCACGCTTGATCGATAATCTGTTGAAGTGCTTGAGTCATGTGAAAGCCAATACAAAGTTGAAAGAGAGACTACTGGATTCGACTAAACCATTCGGGCGGCAGTGAGGCCGCGAGTGAAGACGACGATGCGTTCGGCAGCTTCGAGGCATTCATCCACCTCGGCGACCAGCGCCATGCGTATGCGATTGCGGCCGGGATTGACACCATGGGCCTCGCGGCCCAAATAGCTTCCCGGCAACACCGTCACATTATATTCGGCATATAGCTGTCTGGCGAAGTCAATATCCGAGATATCGACCTGTTCGTCAACGCGCGCCCACAAATAGAAGCCTGCGTCGGGGAGGGCAACATCCAGCACCTGTTGTAAAACCGGTGTGACGCGCGCAAATTTGTCAAAATATTTAGCACGATTTTCCATCACATGCTGCTCGTCATTCCATGCTGAGATGGATGCTGCCTGCACGGACGGGCTCATCGCGCCGCCGTGGTAAGTACGATATAGCAGGAATTTTTTCAGAATGTCCGCATCACCCGCAACGAACCCCGAGCGCATGCCTGGCACATTGGAACGCTTCGACAGGCTGGAAAACGCGATCAGGTTGCGGTAGCCGCTGCGACCCAATTGCTGCGCGGCCTGCAGCGCACCGAGCGGCGCTTCGGTATCGAAATAGATTTCGGAATAACACTCGTCGGCGGCAATGACGAAGCCGTGCCGGTCTGATAATTCGAACAGCAGCTTCCAGTCGTCGAGTCCCAGCACCGCACCTGCCGGGTTACCCGGCGTGCAGAGATACAGCAGCGACACGCGTTGCCACACGTCGGTCGGCACGCTGCTGTAATCGCAGGCGAAATTGCGAGCGGGATCAGAATTGACGAAATACGGTGTTGCGCCAGCAAGGAAGGCTGCGCCTTCATAAATTTGATACAGCGGATTCGGGCAGATCACCAGCGAATCTGCACGTGGATCGATCACCGTCTGTGCCAGCGCGAATAGTGCCTCGCGCGAACCGTTCACCGGCAGCACTTGCGTTGATGCGTTCAGCTTTGGCAGGTCGTAGCGCCGCTCAAGCCACCAGGCAATCGTCGCACGCAGGGTATCGCTGCCAGCGGTGGTGGGATAGACCGCCAGCCCGGCCAGATTATCGGTCAATGCCTGCTTGATAAATGCGGGTGTTGGGTGTTTGGGTTCACCGATACCGAGACTGATTGAAGCGAAGGCGGGATTCGGCTTGATCTCTGCAAATAGCTGCCGGAGTTTTTCAAACGGGTAGGGTTGTAATTTTTCTAGAAGTGGATTCACGGCGCGGGGCGATCACAAAGGGGAAAAAACAGGCGTCGATTATACCGTTGCCCGCAGGTTGCAAGGTCAATGTCCATGTGGCGCAGAAGGCCAAAATCACTGATTTCCGATGCTATCATTGCCGCTTTCGACGGGCTGGCAAGCCGTCCAACCTCATTTTGCTATCCCTGTGCGCCTAACTTCCATCAAATTATCCGGCTTCAAATCGTTCGTCGATCCGACCAATTTTCAGGTTCCGGGCCAATTGGTCGGCGTGGTTGGCCCCAACGGCTGCGGCAAATCCAACATCATTGATGCAGTACGTTGGGTGCTCGGCGAATCCAAAGCTTCGGAGTTGCGCGGCGAATCGATGCAGGACGTTATTTTTAACGGCACGACGCATCGCAAGCCGGCAGGGCGCTCTTCAGTTGAACTGGTATTCGATAATTCAGCGGGCAAGGCAGCTGGGCAGTGGGGACAATATGCCGAGATCGCGGTCAAGCGCACGCTGACGCGCGATGGCACATCAACCTACTACATCAACAATCAGGCGGTGCGGCGTCGAGATATTCAGGATATTTTTCTCGGCACAGGCCTAGGACCGCGCGCTTACGCCATCATCGGCCAAGGCATGATCTCGCGCATCATCGAAGCGCGGCCGGAAGAACTGCGGATCTTTCTGGAAGAAGCAGCCGGTGTATCGAAATACAAAGAGCGCCGTCGCGAAACCGAAAACCGCTTGCACGATACGCGTGAAAATCTGCTGCGTGTCGAAGATATTTTGCGCGAGCTGAATGCTAATTTAGAGAAGCTGCAATCGCAAGCCGCTGTAGCCACTCAGTTCCGTACGCTGCAGGGTGATCAGGAAGAAAAGCAAAAACTGCTGTGGCTATTACGCCGTAACGAGGCCAAAACCGAGCAGGAAAAAGTTTTTCGCGATATCGAGCTTGCGCAAAACGGACTGGAAGAACAAACCGCGCAATTGCGCCATGTGGAGACCGAACTCGAACATATGCGCCAAGCGCATTACGCCGCTGGCGACCGGATGCATCAGGCGCAAGGTCATTTGTATCAGACCAATTCCGAAATCGGCAGCCTCGAAGCACAGATCAAGTTCGTTATTGAATCGCGCACGCGCTTGCAATCGCAATTGAATTCGTTGACCGCACAGCGCGATCAATGGCAGCGGCAGGGATCGCAACATCAGGAAGATTTGTCCGAGGCTGAACTGCAGCTGGAAGAGCAAGCCGCTCGCGTTGAACAAAGCCAGCAAACCCTGCAACAGCACACTGAGCGCGTGCCGGCATTGGAGCAAGCTTGGCGTGAAGCGCAATTAAGGAACACTGAGTCGCGCGGCAAGATCATGCAGGCGCAGCAGCAGATTGAACTCGAATCGACGCATCAACGTAATGCTGCCAATATTTTGTCCGGCCTGACACTGCGTCGTGAGCGTTTGATGCAGGAAAAAAGCGGGCTAATACTGCCCGATGCGTCGCACCTCGACAATCTGACGCATCAGCTCGAAGAGAAAAAAGCTACCCTCGAAGAAGCCACCATGCTGCTCGACGAGGCGCAGCAACAGCAGCCACAACTGGAAGACGATCGCCGTACCGCGCAAACGCAAGCCAATGCCGAGAGCGCTGCCAATGCGCAACTCGAAGCGCGCCTGAACGCGCAAAAGCAGTTGCAGGAACGCGTGCAAAGTCAGGGCAGAGTACAGCCATGGCTTAATAAGCATGAGCTCGGTGCGTTGCCGCGTCTGTGGCAAAAGCTGCATATCGAAGCGGGGTGGGAAACCGCGCTGGAGTCGGTGCTGCGCGAGCGTGCCAGCGCACTCGAAGTCTCTAACCTCGATTGGACCAAGGCGTTTTTCAATGACGCGCCGCCAGCCAAGTTGGCCTTGTTTTCATCAGCAAACTTCGCAGCGCCAGTGACCGAAGTGGTCGCTGGCTTGCAGCCTTTAGTGAATTTGCTGCAATTGAATGACCCGGGTTTGCGCTCGTTGATGCAAGAATGGCTCTGCAATATCTATGTCGCCGACGATGCACACGCAGCCTTTACCGATCGCAGTAAGCTGCCAGCCGGTGCGTCATTCATCACGCGCCAGGGTCATCTGATTGGTCAATCGAGCGTGCGGTTTTATGCTGCTGATTCCGAGCAGGACGGCATGCTCGCGCGCCAGCAGGAAATCGATAACCTGACCAAGCAACTACGGGCCCAGCAAATGCTTGCTGAGGAAGCGCGCAGCCGTTCCGTCCGCGCCGATGCCGCGTTGACGCAAGCCACACAACGTCTGCAGGAACTCCGCCAGCGTGTCGGTAGCTTGACGCAAAACGTCCATGCGCTGCAAATCGAAGTAATGAAATTGTCGGAAGTACAGACCCGTTTTAATCAGCGCAGCATGCAGATCGCCGCTGATCTGGCTGAGATCGCCGAACAGGAAAACGAACATCAGCAAGTCAAGGAAGAGTCAGAAGCCCGCTTCGAACAACTCGACATGGCGTTGGCCGAACTGCAGGAAAAACACGAAGACGGGCAAACCGAATTTTTACAGAAAGAACAGCAACTCAACGATGCCCGAAATCGTTTGCGCGAACTTGAGCGCACCGCGCAAGAAACCGAGTTCGCCGAAAAATCTCAGCGCAGCAAGATTGATGAATTAAAACGCAGCATCGCAACCGCACTGGAACAAGCCGCGCAACTATTCGCCAACATGCAGCAAGGTCACCTCGAACTCGAAACGCTGGATGATCAAACTGCGCAAGCCGGCCTGCAATCGCTGCTTGACAAGCGCACCGATCAGGAACGCGCTCTGGCCGATGCACGTCATGAACTCGACCAGATTGCGCAACGCTTGCGTATTCAGGAAGAAGCGCGCATGCAAAATGAACGCAGCCTGCAACCGCAGCGCGATCGCATCATGGAATTGCAATTGAAAGAGCAAGCCGCGCGACTAAATCAAGAGCAGTTTGCGCAGCAGCTGCTTGAGGCGCAAGCCGATGAAGCAGCGCTCGCAGAAAAACTGCATGCCGAATTGCGGCCGCCGTACTTGCAAGGCGAAGTCACGCGCCTGACCAACGCCATCGCTGCGCTAGGCGCAGTCAATCTGGCGGCGCTCGATGAGCTTGCTACCGCATCAGAGCGCAAAAATTTCCTCGATGCGCAAAATGCCGATCTGACCGAAGCGATCAATACATTGCAGGATGCAATACATAAAATTGATAAGGAAACCCGCGACCTGCTGCAGGAAACTTTCGACAAGGTCAACCTGCACTTCGCCGAATTGTTCCCCATTTTGTTCGGTGGTGGCCAAGCGAAATTAATGATGACCGGTGATGAAATTCTTGACTCCGGTGTGCAGGTGATGGCGCAACCACCGGGGAAAAAGAACGCGACGATTCATTTGCTGTCGGGTGGTGAAAAGGCGCTGACGGCCACCGCGCTGGTGTTCTCGATGTTCCAGCTAAACCCGGCACCGTTCTGTCTGCTCGATGAGGTCGATGCACCGCTGGATGATGCGAATACCGAACGCTTCTGCAACATGGTCAAGCGCATGTCCGCACACACGCAATTTTTATTCATCTCGCATAACAAGATTGCGATGGAGATGGCGCAGCAATTGATTGGCGTGACCATGCAGGAGCAGGGTGTATCGCGGATTGTTGCGGTAGATATGGAATCAGCGGCGAGCTTTGCGGGAGAAGTACAGGTGGCGTGAGGGTGGCTAAAATCTGGATAACTCATCGGGTCGAATGCTAACGAAGGGGGCGCCGACGATACTGGTGCCTCCGTCGGCTTTTTTGCATGCCCCTCCTATCGGCGTACGTTGTCAACGCGATTTCGTTGGATAAATATGAGCATAGGTAGTCAGCAATAGCAGGTGGAATGCGCATTGACCAGCGAATACAAGCACTAAAAAAGTCACAAACGTTAGGCTCTCGCAAGGAGTCGTCGACGATGCGAAAGCACTTGGACTTAATTTATCCAAGACGTGCGAGCGTCTTTTTCGAGAGACGATTCGCACCGAAAAACAGCGCCACTGGGCCACTGAGTATGCTGATTTCATCGCGGCCTGTAATCAATCGATGCAAGAAAATGGCTTGGCACTAGAACAATGGCGTACATTTTAATATTGCACACTTCGACATCTTTCACAGTAGTGGTCGCTCCAAACTAAACCCTCCGTACCTTCTCTATATGCAAAGTGACCACCTTAAGACGCTCGACATACGTGTCGTGATCCCGCCGTGTCGGCGTGATCTATTTCCAAAAGTAAAGTTACCGCTTGATTTGTTGCCGTTGTTTTTCATTGATGGGATCGACTAATTGCTCGAGGTGCCGCAATTTGGCGCAATGGCTGCCTTGGAACTAAAAGAGTGCGTAACTTCGCTAGCTGGCCACCGGCTTTCCATCACGACCGCAATTGACTGTCTATTTCGCGGTTACTCGTTTTTCTAGTGGACATCTCCTTACTAGCTCGGACATAAACGTCTTCGCTACATCACGTTTTTCAGCAATGCTATGTACCAAATGAGCAAGCATGCTGTACCCTCGCGGTTAGCAGTCCTGTGCAGCCTAATTACCATCACCTCGGAGAAAACCATGAAAAAAATTGCCGCCGCGTTGTTACTTACCGTTCCTTTTTGCTTTCACGGTGCATTTGCCGCCACTTCGCAGCAAGGAAAAATGACTACCTGCAACAAAGAAGCGGCTGGGAAAAAAGGCGATGAACGCAAGGCCTACATGAAGGAGTGTCTGAGTGTAAAGCCCGCTGAACCAGTTGCGGCTGCAGCTGCGGCCCAGCCAATGACACAGACAGATAAAATGAAGGTTTGTAATGTTGATGCAAAAGGCAAAAAAGGTGACGAGCGCAAAGCCTTCATGAAAGAATGTTTGAGTAACAAGCCGGCAGCAGCGACGCCAGCAGTTGCGGCAACACCAGCAGCACCCGCCACGCAACAGGAAAAAATGAAAACCTGTAACGCCGATGCCTCCGGTAAAAAAGGCGACGAGCGTAAGGCATTCATGAAAACCTGCTTGCAAAAAGCGGCTTGATCCGAAGTATCGCGTTCCACTGTCTGGACGACTTGTCCGAGCGAACGGCAGGTAGATGATCAAAAACGCAGTCAAAAACGCAGCGGAGCAATCTGACTGCGTTTTTTATGTTTACACATTGCTATTTGCGTTTGATCTTTGCGCCTGACCTTATCTTCAAAAGACGGGTTGCCTTCTCGTGATCCATCATCCGCTTGGCATATCGGCGCACCGCCGAAGGGTTGCACGACCATTCATGCATGGCTCGATCATCTTTCAAGAAATCATGTTGTTTTCGAAATTAAGCTAAATAATTTTCGAATTATTTAACAAATGATTTCTATGAAGTTACAATTCACTCGATGTTTCTCAGAGTAAATTTTTGGTCGGCGCCACTTCTATTGCCTCGCTGGCGCGGTCCAATGCGAAACATCTCGTGTCGCCCAATTGGCGCCACAGATTGGGTTCACTTCACAAGGCTCTTATGACCATGAAACGCGAATGTGCGAAATTGCTTGCTGTGTTGATGTTCATTACAGGGTTCGCTGATCTGTCCCGCGCAGCGTGTGTCAGCAACCAGGTTCTGCAGTCGGTAACTACTTTTCCTCGCCTTTCCGGACGCTTGGTTTATCACGCGTACATCGAGTATGGCGATGGTAGTTCATCGCTGTATCTGCATGATTTCGCCGCGCAAACCACGATCAAGTTCAATAGCGCGCTATGGAATCTATCGGACCCGATGAATGCGCAGTTTTCAGTCGACGGAAAATCATTGCTGTTCATGGCAATTCAAAACGGAAGCTGGAACGTCTTCGTGTGGACCATCGGTAGCGCAAAGCCGCCACTGAACCTGACCGTATCGCTCGGTGGCCGCAACGAAGATCCGAAATTTACCTTCGATGGCAAGCGCATCGTCTTCAAACACGAAGGCGATGTGGGCTTTCTGACCTTGGTATTTAATGGCACAGAGATCATTGGCGCCGCCAACTTTCAGCTCACCACCAACAATGGATGGATTACCGAAGAGTCGATGCCGTACGGCTCTCCATCGGGAAAGTATGTGCTGTACACGATTGGCGCAGCAGCCTCCAGAATTTATCGAATGAATATGTACACCGGACAGTCGCAATTATTGACGTCGACACCGACGGGTGCACATGATTATTTCCCCGTGGTGCGCGATATGTCGCCCTACTTTTTTACACGCGGCATGCCGGTAACTGGCAACGACCAGATTATGATGATGGTGCCAAATTTGAGTGGCAGTACGGCAAATGCACTCGCGCTGAACGACTGCAATTCGAATAATTCGGATGCCGCACCGGTCGATGAGGACACGTTGATTTTTTCGAGCAACCGCTACGATTCGCCGTATGGATTGCTGATCGGCGATATCGGTTCGGGTAAGGTGTGGCGATTGAGTCCGACGCTGATCAATCTGAACGACGGCAAGCAAAAGCTCGGGGCGAACTATAGTACCGCGCGCTAACTTGCGTGCGCTTGTGACACCGCTTCAGGTGATCGATTCCATCGTTACTGCCACTTTCAACTTCTGGCCGGCGGCACCAAGCACCAGTCCACGAATTGGCGAGACATCGCCGTAATCTCGCCCCCATCCAACGGTGACATGTTCATTCTGCACCAGGCAGCGATTGGTCGGATCGTAATCAATCCAACCCAGCCCGCTGCAATACACCGAGACCCAGGCGTGCGACGCATCGGCACCAACCAGTCGTTCTTCGCCGGCAGGTGGTGTGGTCAGGATATAGCCGCTGACATAGCGGCATGCCAGACCTAGCGAACGCAGGCAGCCGATCATCAGGTGAGCAAAATCCTGGCAGACGCCGCGCCGTCCCTCCAGCACCTCGGTAAGCGGTGTCGAGATCGTAGTGGCTTCCGGATCGAATTCAAAGTCATTGAAAATATGTTCGGTCAGCGCCATGCATGCATCGAGCAGAGGGCGACCAAGTGAAAACAACGGCAGCGCGTAATCGCGCAAGGCAGTGCTGCATTCGACATGCGGTGAGTCGTATAAAAAGGCGACTTCGGCTAGCAAATTGGCATCGAGCGCATGCGCGAGTTGATCACGCTGCGACTCCCACGGCAAGGTGTTGGCGGTCATGTTGGCATCGGGTCGGGTATGCAACTCAATGACCGAGTCCGCGCGTACAACCAGGCGACGATGTGGTGACGATAGCGTGAATGATTTGCTGGCATTGCCAAAATAATCGAGGTGGGTCGACCAATCAGGTGGATCAGGTTCGATGGCGAGATGATGAGAGATCACGGTTTGATACTCGAACGAGCGCGGTGTCATGTGCAACACCTGCTGCGACAACGTCACATTGCGACGATAGTCGTAGGTGGTTTCGTGACGCACGCGATAGCGGATGCCGGTGCCGGATGCAGAAATACTCATGCGCGCGTAAAGCTATTCAAATTGACTTCGCCGGTTTGGCTGAAAAACTGCAAACCAAGCTGGTCAGATAAGGCGACCGTCGCGTTCGACAATTTTGTCAGCAGTGTGGTCAAGGCGATGCTGCCGCACTGTAGATCGCGATCGATATCGAGTGCCTGTAATTCGTCGAGCAAAACGCGCATTCGCTCACCACCGCATGGACCGTGCGTAAGCGCTAGTCGATCTAAAAATTTGACCAGTCCGATTAGTTGAAAGCGCACCGAGCGCGGATTGCTGTGGTCCATCACCAGCAGATCGAGCAGAGGATGCCACTCGGGTTGCGCCATGTAGCGCGAGCGGTAGGTGACGATACTGTCTGTCAGTTGCAGCATCCATTCAAGGGCGCTGTGTTCGGGCATGCCCATGCCGTGCTGCAGCACGGTGCACAGGAATTGCAATCGTTCCAGGCGGCGGCCGATCGACATGAAACGCCAGCCGTTGTCGCGGGTCATACCGTCAAGTGCGAAGCCGGAAAGGGTCATCAACGCACTGGCAGCACGATCGAGCAGCGCTACTGCGTCGGCCAGCGTCGGCAACTGTTCGCTGCCTTCATTTTGCTGCAGAATTTGATTCAGAACTCGCCAGTTATCGAGCGAGAGCCGTTCACGCAGATGGCTGGCGATGCGGTACAGGTGCTGAAGATTGGCGGCAAGACCATTGCCTTCAGTAGCGACTACCGCCTTGAGTAATTCGAGCTCGATGTCGGCGTCGGATAACTCGCCTGTCACCTCATCGGTATCACTGAGCAGGCCAAACCATTGGCATAGTGCCTGCACCGTCGACCATTCGCCACCGCGAAATTCAGCCGACGTGTTCAGTAAAAAATCAAGGGCGGTGCGCAGCAGGCGGGCGCGATTGTCGCAGCGTTCAGTGGTGCGGCCGAGCCAGAACAGATTGTCCACCATGCGGCTCGACAGATGCGTATCCGCACGCACCAGCTCATGCGCCGGGGTGCGCGTGAGCTGCAGATCAGGTTGTTGCGTGCGCCCCGTAGATTGCACCCACGTGTCTTTGCTGGCACCGCCGCGCTGCATCGTGATCACGCGCGTGTCGGGCCCGGCAGCTACGCGCGTCATTGCACCCGGCATCACCACGTAGCCTTTTGGCGTGGCGCAGGCAAATACGCGCAAACCAACCGTGGCGGCATCGAGTCCGGCAGATTGTGGCGCGTTGCGTGCGGCACGCCAGACCGGCGCATGAGAAAACCGCACGGTCTCCTGCGCAAAAAAATGGTGCGGTTGTGCGCGCATGCGTTGAATTAAAACGTCACGTGCATCGGCATCCAGATCGCCACCGAAAATCGGCTCTTGCCGCAATTGCGGAAAGGCCGACTTGATGATCAGTCCATCGAGGGTTTCGATCACGGCTTCCAGCGCAGCCGGTTCGCCGCACCACCAGGTTGCTACTGATGGCATGCGCAGAGATTCGCCCAGCAGATTGCGGCACAGCGCCGGTAAGTAACCGAGCAGGGCGCCGGTCTCCAGTAAATT
>JAYTZV010000067.1:0-2021 GCA_043741695.1 Burkholderiales bacterium | reverse complement strand
TGAATTACTGGCAGATGATGGGCAATATCGTATTGCCGCAAGCATTTCGCAACATGATTCCGGTGTTACTGACACAGACCATCGTGCTATTTCAGGACGTCTCTCTGGTGTACGTGTTGTCAATTACCGATTTTGTCGGGGCGGCATCCAAAGTGGCGCAGCGTGACGGACGGCTGGTCGAGATGTATCTGTTTGTGGCGGTCGTGTATTTCGTGATGTGTTTTGGCTTGTCGTTGCTGGTCAAGCAATTGCAAAAGCGTGTTGCGATTATTCGTTGATGCGCAACCAGGCCAGATGAGCAAGCGGGATGAGGCAAGTGCACTTGGCAGTGATGCCATAGCGACCTTTCCTCGCTGACGATAAAATTTTTTGAATGCGGAGAATGCAATGATTGAACTGAACAACGTCAGCAAGTGGTACGGCAGTTTTCAGGTGCTGACTGATTGCACGATCAAGGTCGCGAAGGGCGATGTGGTGGTGGTATGCGGCCCGTCGGGATCGGGCAAGTCGACGTTGATCAAGACAGTCAATGGACTCGAGCCTTTTCAAAAAGGCGAGATTTTTGTCGATGGTGTGTCGGTCGGCGATCCAAAAACCAATCTGTCAAAACTGCGTGCCCGCATCGGTATGGTGTTCCAGAATTTCGAGCTCTTCCCACATTTATCGATCCGCGAAAATCTGACAATCGGTCAGATCAAGGTACTCGGACGCAGTGTCGACGAAGCTACTGAAAAAGGGTTGAAGTATCTTGACCGGGTCGGCCTGATTGCGCAGCAGGATAAATTTCCCGGCCAGCTTTCTGGTGGCCAGCAGCAGCGCGTAGCGATCGCCCGTGCGTTGTCGATGGATCCGATTGCGATGCTGTTTGATGAGCCGACCTCGGCACTTGATCCGGAAATGATCAACGAGGTACTCGACGTGATGGTGGGTCTGGCGCAAGAAGGCATGACGATGATGGTTGTCACGCACGAAATGGGTTTCGCGCGCAAGGTCGCCAATCGCGTCGTGTTCATGGATCGCGGACTGATCGTGGAAGACTGTACCAAGGATGAATTTTTTACGACCCAACGCTCGGACCGGGCGCGCGACTTTTTGGCGAAGATCATTCACTAATTTTGTGCATGGCGCGTTTTCGCCAAGCGTCTTCGCCACGTCATGTATTGAAATCCGCAATTGAGATCAGGTGCCGAGATTGGTTAGTGAGTGAACTTAGTGAGTGAACTTAGTGAATGGACTTAGTCAGTGAACTAAGCAAGCGAACCGGACCCGATGTGATGCCTTCCCCGGTCTGCATTTGTTCAACGAAATGCGACTGAGTGAATTAACGCCGCGCGCTATTCGTATTGTTGTCCCATATAGACTGCCGGCCTGCCGCAGCAGGTAAAATAAGCGCCTCTTATGAAAGCGCTCATGTCTATTTCTACACCTGCCTCTGTTGACGAGATTTCCCTGTTGCGCCCAGATGATTGGCACCTGCATCTGCGCGATGGCGTAATGATGGCGAGCGTCTTGCCTCACACCGCGCGCCAGTTTGCGCGTGCGATCGTGATGCCCAATTTGAAGCCACCGATCGTCACGACGGCGCAGGCAGCTGAGTATCGCGTGCGCATCGTGGCGGCGATTCCACCCGACGTCCAGTTCGAACCACTGATGACGCTGTACCTGACTGATAACACCACACCCGATGAAATCCTTCGCGCAAAAGACAGCGGTTTTGTGCACGGCGTGAAACTGTATCCGGCGGGTGCTACTACCAATTCCGCGGCGGGCGTCAGCGATCTGACGCGTTGCTATGCAACGCTCGAAAAGATGCAAGAAGTCGGCATGCCGCTGCTGCTGCACGGTGAAGTCACCGACCCGGCGATTGATCTGTTCGACCGCGAGGCGGTATTTATTGACGAGGTATTGATTCCGCTGCGACGTGCGATGCCGGCACTGAAAATCGTTTTTGAACACATCACGACGCGCGACGCCGCGCAGTATGTGCAAGCGTCGGACGGACCGATTGCGGCCACCATCAC
>JAYTZV010000066.1:0-2023 GCA_043741695.1 Burkholderiales bacterium | reverse complement strand
CCGCCGTATTGGCCAAATCGAGTGCCACGATGACAATGCCGTTGGTCGGCCGCAGTGTGGTAATTTGTTTGCTAGCTCCTCTTCGCATAGACTCTTTTTGGATAAGCATTCAGTAGAGTCGGCACAGATGACAAAAATTTCCGGCAAGCCAAGCACGACACCACACAGCGAGGCGATCGACGCGGAGAGCAATGTGACGCCCGCCGATGCCTTGAACAAGTTGCGGATCGTAGTGCGCAGTGCACAGCGCCATTCGGCGTGGATCGAAAAACAATGCGGCGTGACCGGAGCGCAGTTGTGGCTGATGCAGGAACTACACGAAACGCCTGAACTGCGCGTGGGCGAGTTGGCGGGGCGGCTCGGCATCCACCAAACAACTACCAGCAACATGCTCAATGCACTGGCGCGCCGCAAACTACTGATCAAGAAACGCGACAGTGTTGACCAGCGCGTCACCACGCTTGCACTGACCAAGGAAGGCGCGGCATTGGTGGCAAGGGCGCCAAAACCGGCGCGTGGGTTGCTGCCCGAAGCGCTGCGTAATCTCGATACAGCGCGCCTCGCCGACCTCACGCGCGGTCTGCAGGCGCTGCTCGACGAGATCGGCCAGACCGACGAAGCAATGGGCAAGCAGCCACTGCCATTTACGATGTAGGTTGATCCCGATTGCGATGGCGGCAACGCGTCGATAAGCAGAATTGGTGTCGGCGTAAAAACGATCAGCCGTTGTGTTGCACGCCCATTGATGCGGATCGTGTGGCCTCAGGCAATCACTTTTCGCGCGACGTGCCCGATGGTCAAGCCCTGTACCAGAATCGAAAACACCACCACCACATAGGTCAGCGCGACGATCGTATTACGTTCAGGGCCGAACGGCAGCGACAACGCCAGCGCCACCGAAATACCGCCGCGCAGCCCGCCCCAGGTCAGGATCTGCCAAGCGCCTTTTGGCAGTTGAAATACCGGCCGCATCAGGCCGACCGGCATTCCTACTAGCAGCAAGCGCGCAGTCAGCGTGAGCACAACTGTGGCCGCACCCGCCAAGGCCAGTGTTGGCGAGAACGGGATGACGATTGCTTGCAGGCCGATCAGCACAAAGAGCGCCGAATTCAGAATCGCATCCAGCAGCTCCCAGAACATATCGATGTACGCCCGGGTATTGCTCGACATGGCGAGGTCGCGGCCGTGATTGCCAATGATCAGACCGACCACCACCATGGCCAGCGGACCGGAGACATGCAGGTGACTTGCCAGTGCATAGCCGCCGAGCACCGCTGCCAGCGTGATCAGCACTTCTTCCTGATAACTGTCGATGCTTTTTAACAGGTAAAAGGTGAGGTATCCCAGCACGAGGCCGAAGACAATGCCGCCGCCGGCTTCGCGCAGCAGTAGCATGGCGCCATGGGCGATAGTCGGTGGCTCGCCGGCCATCGCCATTGCGAGAATCAACGTGAAAAAGACCACACCAACGCCATCGTTGAATAGCGATTCACCGGAGATCACGATTTCAACGCTTTGTGGCGCGCCGGCAGATTTCAGAATAGCCATCACGGCGATTGGATCGGTGGGAGAGATCAGTGCGCCAAACACCAGGCAGTACGAAAGCGGTAGCGCAAGACCCATCCATGGCAGCATCAGAAAAAGGCCGTAACCGACTGCCAGCGTCGACATCAGCGTGCCAAACACGGCCAATAAACCCACCTGCCATCGAAATGTTTTCAACTCGCTCAGGTCAAGGTGCAAGGCACCGGCAAACAGCAGCAACGACAGCATGCCCTGCATCAGCACGGTACCGAAATCAATCGACCCCACGAGCTCGACGGCATGGTCGTGCAGTGAAGAGACGCCGACCTTGTCCAGTGCGAACAGGACCGCAGACAGCGAGAGGGCGATGGTCATCACACCAATCGTTGAGGGCAGCTTGATGAAGCGGTGATTCAGATACGCCAGCACGGCAGTCAGGACAAGGAATGCGGCGGTCAGGTCCAGCATGACGAGCTTTCAAAGGAACGATAAATGAGCC
>JAYTZV010000065.1:0-15812 GCA_043741695.1 Burkholderiales bacterium | reverse complement strand
CTATCATCATCGGAAAAAAAATCATCGTTGATATTGATGCCACCAATAAAAGCGCTACGCCGATCAATCACGCAAATCTTGCGATGGGTGCGCGACAGCCCGCGCCGAAACCACGGATTGAAGGTGCGGTGATGCACGCCACCTTGCAGCAGGGTTTGGTGCAGGCGCTTGGATTGCGCGCGGCCGGTCCCGACCCAATCGGTAATGACATAGACCTGCACACCGCGCGCTGCAGCACGAATGAGCGCATCAACAACTTTCTGTCCAACCTTGTCGAGCTCGAAGATATAGGTTTCAAGATGAAGCTCGGCGCGCGCGTCTTCAAATGCCTTGAGCATCGCCGGAAAAAACTCGGTGCCGCAATGCAGGAGTCGCAGCTGATTGCCGCCGACCAGACTTACCCGTGGCATGATTTTCTCCGCTGCCATGGTTGCGATCGCTGCCGTCGTTTAAATTGCGGCGTCACGACAGCCGCAACGTCGCCACGATCGGCGCATGATCAGACAACTTGGCCCAGATCGCACCGTGCAATACCTCGGCCGATTCGATCACGAAGCCGCGCACATAAATCCGGTCAAGCCGCAAAAACGGCATCGCTGCCGGAAAGGTGCGTGCCGGCTGGATTTTTGCGCCGATACCGCGCAGACGTCGCAGCAGCGCACCCATACTCGGTCTCTGCGTGCGTGCATCAAACACTTCAGTGACTTGCAAGCGCGTGCGCAAGGTGTCGCTCAGATGATTGGCCCAGTCATTGAAATCGCCGGCAATAATCACCGGTGCCTCGGCTGGTGCGGAATGCAGCACGGCTTCGACCAGCGCATCGGTCTGACGCCGCCGACCACCGGCGAACAAACCGAGATGCACCACGTAACAGTGCACGTCAACACCATCGACCTGCACCACGCAATGCAGAATGCCGCGTGCTTCATACGCATGGTCTGACACGTCCTGATTGCGCGACGAGGCAATCGGAAAATTACTCAGTAGCGCATTGCCGTGATGGCCGTGGTCATACACCGCATTCATGCCGTACGCAGCCTCATGTGATTCACCGGCCAGAAAATCATGCTGCGCCTGTTGCGGCCAGTGTGCCGCGTGACGTGATGCGATGCCATCATGACGGCCCTGCACTTCCTGCAGAAAATAGATATCGGCTTGCATCGACGTCAGTGCTGCCTTTAACGCGGTGACACGTGGCCGGCTGCCGAAAGACGACACGCCTTTATGGATATTGTAGGTAGCAATGCGAATCGTCATGGATGAGGAGGCTCAGGAGTAATCGGTTGATTGCGCATCAGGCACCGGCGTCACGGATACTGCGGATACTGCGGATACTGCGGATACTGGATTAGACGCTGCGGTAACTGCAAAATCGCTTCCGCGTTCGAAGAAGAAAAACAACGGTCAGCCGCTTCATGATACGGCAGCCAACAGTGGGAAGTATGTTCGCGAGCGGACAGAGTAACTGGAATATCTCGCGGCACCCGCAGGCTAAATACATGTTCGGTATTGTGCGTAACACCCGGTGCATAGCGGGGAAGCCATGCTGGATAAATGCCGTACACATTCGCCAGCTTCCAGTCGAGCATATCGTCGTGCGTGAGGGTACCGCGTTGCGCAATGCCAGCGATCCGAATGCCGGTTTCTTCAAACACTTCGCGCTGCGCGGTTAGCCGCAGTGGCTCGTCGGCGTGATCTTTTGAACCGGTCACCGATTGCCAGAAACCTGGTTGGTCAGCGCGCTCGATCAACAGGACGTCAAGTTCGGTGGTGTGAATCACTACCAGAACGGATTCGGGAATTTTGAATTCGGTCATCGTGGTTTAATTTGTCGACAAGTTAGTCACAGAATAAAAAAGGCGCGGAATTCCGCGCCTCTATTATGTCTTCGATCTTTGTTTCGATTTTATCCGCAATCGCCTCATCCCTTGATCGATGGCTCGACACTGCGCAAACGGATATGCAATTCACGAAGCTGCTTCTCGTCTACCGCTGATGGCGCTTGAGTGAGCAGACATTGCGCCCGCTGGGTTTTCGGAAACGCGATCACATCGCGAATCGATTCGGCACCCGTCATCATGGTCACGATGCGATCCAGACCAAACGCCAAACCACCATGCGGTGGCGCGCCGTACTGCAATGCGTCGAGCAGGAAGCCGAACTTTAACTGCGCTTCTTCTGCATCGATTTTCATCGCGCGGAATACTTTGCTTTGCACCTCGGCGCGATGAATACGTACCGAACCGCCGCCGAGCTCCCAACCGTTCAACACCATGTCGTAGGCCTTGGCAATACAGCGACCCGGATCGGTCTCCAGCCAGTCTTCGTGACCGTCTTTTGGTGCGGTGAACGGATGATGCGCGGCGTGCCAGCGATCGCCCTCTTCGTCGTATTCGAACATCGGAAAGTCGATCACCCATAGCGGCTTCCAGACGTCGTCGAACAAATTGTTCTTCTTGCCGAAGTCAGAGTGGCCGATCTTCACGCGCAATGCACCGATCGCGTCGTTGACGATTTTGGCCTTGTCGGCACCGAAGAAAATCAGGTCGCCATCTTGTGCGCCGGTCAATTCCAGAATCTGCGCGAGCGCTGCATCGTGCAGGTTCTTGACGATTGGCGACTGCAGTCCATCACGGCCTTTGGCTTTTTCATTGACCTTGATGTAGGCCAGTCCCTTGGCACCATAGATCGCGACGAACTGGGTGTAGGCATCGATTTCGGAGCGCGGCATTGCGCCGCCGCCAGGTACACGCAAGCCCACCACGCGACCGCCGACCATGTTGGCCGCACCGGAGAAGACTTTAAAGTCAACGTCCTTCATCACCTCGGTCAGATCGGTGAACGTAAGCTTGACGCGCATGTCCGGCTTGTCGGAACCGTACATACCCATCGCTTCAGCGTAGTCCATGACCGGGAACGGGTTCGGCAAATCGATATCGAGCGCGTTCTTGAAGACCAGACGAATCATGCCTTCGAACAGATCGCGGATTTCCTGCTCGTTCATGAACGAGGTTTCGCAATCGATTTGGGTAAATTCCGGCTGCCGATCGGCGCGCAAATCTTCATCGCGAAAACATTTGACGATTTGATAGTAGCGATCAAAGTTGGCAACCATCAGCAACTGCTTGAATAATTGCGGCGACTGCGGCAGCGCAAAAAATTGTCCGGCGTTGACACGCGACGGCACCAGATAATCGCGTGCGCCTTCCGGCGTCGACTTGGTCAACATCGGCGTTTCGATATCGATGAAGCCGTGCTGATCTAAAAACTTGCGCACTTCCATCGTGACCTTGTAACGCAGCCGCAAATTGCTTTGCATTTGCGGGCGGCGCAGGTCGAGCACGCGATGGGTCAGGCGCGTGGTCTCTGACAAATTGTCGTCATCGAGCTGGAACGGTGGCGTGACTGATGGATTGAGTACTTCGAGTTCATGGCACAGCACTTCAATTTTGCCGGACGCCAGATTGGCGTTGCCGGTACCGTCGGGCCGCATGCGCACCACGCCTGTTACGCGCATGCAGAATTCATTGCGCACTGCTTCGGCAGTTTTGAAGACTTCCGCGCGGTCCGGATCGCACACCACCTGCACCAGACCTTCACGATCGCGCAGGTCGATGAAGATCACGCCACCGTGATCACGGCGACGATGCACCCAGCCGCACAGGCTGACGGTTTGACCAAGAAGTGCCTCGGTAGTGAGGCCGCAATAATGAGTTCGCATTGACATGACAAGTTCCGGTTTCAGTAAGTACTAAGTAAATATCAGGCAGGACCGCTGGCAGCTCTATACAACGACTGCTGTAAAGTTCAGGGCCGGTTTCAGGTAACGCTGCCAGCGGGCGGACAAATTATTTTTTTCGGCAGACTATCGGGTGAGACCACACCCATCGACACAATATATTTGAGCGCCGTATCGACATTCATGTCGAGCTCAATGGTTTCAGCGCGCGGCACCATTAGAAAAAATCCGGAGGTCGGATTCGGTGTGGTCGGCACATAGACGCTGATGTAATCCCCCACCAAATGATTTTTTACATCACCACCCGGCACACCGGTCAGAAATGCAATGGTCCAGCAATCGCGGCGCGGATACTCGACCAGCACCGCTTTGCGAAACGCATTGCCCGACGACGACAACAACGTGTCCGACACTTGTTTGACGCTCGAATAAATCGAATTGACGACCGGGATGCGGGTCAGGATTTTTTCCCACCATTGCACCACGCGATTGCCGATAAAGTTGCGTGTAGCCAGACCCGTCAAAAAAATGATCAACAGCGTGAGAATCGAGCCGAGACCAGGTATGCGAAATCCAATCACTGCCTCTGGCCGCCAGCGTTCCGGCAGCAGCAGCAGCGATTGATCCATCGTACCGATGATCAGATTCAGCACCCACAACGTGATGGCGAGTGGAACGAGAATCAGTAAACCGGTAACGAAATATTTACGCATGATGTGGGTAAGTTGTTGGTGCCACTTGCCGGGCGCGGCTGCGGCTGTCAGGTGGCGGACGGTGTGGTGCCGCCTGTGCCGGATTTGGCAGGAGCCGACGCCGCTGCCGCGGTGGCAGGCGGAGTTGATGCGGCGGCACTGTCTGCGCCTTTGTCAGATCCTTTGTCAGATCCTTTGTCCGCTGCCTTGCCGGCCGGATCTGCCGGTACCACCGGCGGTGCACTGGTGCCCGCACCACCGCGAAAATCGGTTGCGTACCAACCGGTGCCTTTGAGCTGAAAACCGGCAGCAGTGACCTGCTTCTTGAACGTAGCCTTGCCGCAGGTTGGGCAATCAGTCAATTGCGGGTCGGAGATCTTCTGCAGCACATCTTTGGCAAAACCACACGCTTCGCAGCGGTACGCATAAATCGGCATGACACTATCCCTGCAAAGATCGATTAAAGCCTTGGATTATAAAGGCTTTTCAGAGCAATTTTGAGCGGATTAAGGGAATGCGCTTCGTCCCACGATCATTTGCTATCGACTGACTGTGGCGTTGTTTCTTCTCGTCGAGACCACAACTGCCAGCGCTCGCGGCCCGCAAATAGTGGGATGGACTGTTCTGCCGGCCGATCTTCCAGCAACGCGAAATACGGCTGCATCAGCGCGGCAAGCTGCAGTTGATCAGCACCAAACGGCGGGCCAGCATCCGTGGCGTCAAAAAAGAAAAAGCCGCCCAGCAGACCACCAACCGGCAGCAACTGCGCCCACCGCGCAACGACATCCGGCCATTGCGAGCGTGGCAAGGCACACAAAAATGCGCGCTCGTAAATGAAGTTGACCGGCGCTGGCGGTATGAACGCAAAAAAATCCGCTTGCATCACATGAGCCGCATACGGACCCAGCGCTTCCTGCGCCGCCGCAACTGCAGTCGAAGAAAAATCGACCGCCATCACCGGCCAGCCAGACGCCGCCAACAGCCGCACTTCGTGACCAACGCCGCAACCGGGTATCAGCGTCGATAAGGGCGTAACCGCTCGCTCAATAAATCGGCGCAATTCGATGGGTATACCGCCCTGATCCCACGGGGTGAACTGCTGCGCGAACCGCTCGTTCCAGAATCCGGGCTGCTGCGGATCACGATGATCAAATACCGGCCGCGATGCAGTCATTGAATTCAGAACGACCACGGTATCCAGCGCACCACAAAGCGTACCAACAGCAAACCGATCACTAACCCCGCACCGAAGTAAGTGACGATGGCGAGAAAGCGATTCGTGCGGCGCTGCTCGGTCAGCAGCGCGGTCAGCAATTCATTATTACTTTCGTGCGGATGCGATGCGCGCAGCAATGCCTGATGGGCGAGGCGCGGCAATTGTGGCAGCAGTTTGCTGTAATGCGGCGCTTCGGCCTTGACCTTTTCCAGCAAACCCCGCCAGCCGATTTGCTCATTCATCCAGCGTTCCAGATACGGCTTGGCGGTTTTCCAGAGGTCGAGATCGGGATCAAGCTGCCGGCCAAGTCCTTCGATATTAAGCAGGGTTTTTTGCAAAAGCACCAGTTGCGGCTGCACCTCAACATTAAAGCGGCGCGATGTCTGGAATAGTCTCAGCAGCACCTGACCGAACGAAATATCTTTCAATGGTCGATCAAAAATCGGCTCGCAGCAGGCGCGCACTGCCGACTCCAGTTCATCGACCCGGGTTTCTTTCGGCGCCCAGCCAGATTCAATATGTGCCTCGGCCACCCGCTTGTAATCACGCCGGAAAAACGCCAGAAAATTCTGCGACAGATAATCTTTGTCAAAGTCATTCAACGTGCCGACGATGCCGAAATCAAGCGCGATGTAACGGCCGAACGTAGCCGGATCGAGTGAGACGAGAATATTCCCCGGATGCATATCCGCGTGAAAAAAACCGTCGCGAAATACCTGCGTGAAGAAAATTTCGACGCCGTCGCTCGACAGTTTTTTCATGTCCACACCGGCCGCGCGCAGGCGATCGATCTGTGAAATCGGAATGCCGTTCATGCGCTCCATCACGATCACCGATGACGAGCAATAATCCCACATCATCTCCGGCACCAGCAGTAAATCCGACTTGGCAAAATTACGGCGCAGCTGACTGCCATTGGCCGCTTCGCGCATCAGGTCGAGTTCGTCATGCAGATATTTGTCAAATTCGCCGATCACTTCGCGCGGCTTCAAGCGCTTGCCGTCGGCCCACAGCCGCTCGACCCAGCCCGCCAGAATATGCATCAGCGCGACGTCTTCGTCGATCAGCTTTTTCATACCGGGGCGCAGCACCTTGACCGCAACTTCGCGACCATCTTTCAACGTCGCAAAATGTACCTGCGCAATCGATGCCGACGCGACCGGAATACGCTCAAATTTGGCGAACAATTCATGCGGTGGTGCACGCAGTGATTTGGTGATTTGCGCGATTGCCAGATCGGAATCGAACGGCGGCACGCGATCTTGCAAGCGCGCCAGCTCGTCGGCGATGTCCGGCGGCATCAGATCACGACGGGTCGATAGCACCTGACCGAACTTGACGAAGATCGGGCCGAGGTCTTCAAGCGCGCGACGCAAGCGCTCACCGCGCGGCGCAGAAATGTCGCGCCAAAAAATCAGCGTGTCGATCAGTTTGGCGATTCGCGGAATTTTTAGTCCCGAGATGGCAATTTCATCGAGACCGTATTGAATTGCGACCCGAAGGATTTTCAGCACCCGCATGAATTTGAAACTCATTGCGCTCGCGCTTTCAAACGCTCAATCCGCTTGCTCAGACGCTCTACATCATCTCGCAGGCGGGCAACATCACCAGCAAAATCACGGATCGGTTGGGGTCGCATCAGCATCGGATTCTCTTCAAGGAAATATTCTGCGGTCGTCTCGACCAGCTTGCGCTGCGTTGCCGACACCGCGCCAGTAATGGATTTCGCGCCGGCCATAATTCTGACCGCGGCGATGTCACCGACCACGCGACTCAGGTCCTCTTCCACATCCCAGCGCACCGACTGGCTCAGTTGCGAAATCGTGTTCGCAAAGTCAGCGTCGCCCTCGATCGTGACAAAAGAAAATGCGCGCTCACGGTCTTGCAGTATGCGCGGCAGATCGGCCGGCTTGATACGGATCGTTACGTGCGGCGCGAAATCATCAGCATTCGTCGCTGCGGTGGCAACCATGCCATCGGCCTCGACCTGCAGGCTCACACGCATCAAGCCGACATCGAAACAGGCCACCTTCCCGGCGTGAGCCATCAACCGCGCCCGTGCCTGTGCCTGTGCCTCATTTTTAAGCAAATGATTGATCGCAGCAGCAATGGCTGACGGTAGGGGAAGAGGCATCATCGTATGGACTTCGTCATAAAAAAACCGCCTGCGACATCCACAGGCGGTTTTGAGTTTATCAGGTTGCCGCCAATCTCGACGGCGGCCCCCCTCGGTCTGAAATTTGGTCAGGCAACCTGCTGAATGCCCGACAGGATCCAGCCACCGTGGCCATCGGTCGGCTTCGACAGATTCCATACTTCGTTGAACGGTGTAGCTGGCGCGCCAGCTTCTTCCTTGATCATGCCCGAAAATTTTACGCTGGCCATATACGTGGCTGCCGTTGTTTCGATACCGATCAGCTCTGCATTCAAGGTCACGATATCGGTATTGTTCGGTGAAGCACCGCGCTCCTGAATTTGCAGCCGCAGCTCGCCAAACATTTCGCTGGAGGTAAATTCGCGAATATCGTCGATGTCGGCTTTGTCCCATGCCGCCTGCAAGCGAATGAAATAGGTTTTTGAATTACGCAAAAAACCCGGCACATCAAAGTCAGCAGGAATGCCCCACTGGGTTCCGGTACTGCCTGCAGTACCTGTTGACATTGGCGACTGCAGCGACGGCGCGGCAGGCTCGACGTGCGCGTCTGCCTGACGTGCAAACGCATTGGCGTTGGCTGCCGCATTATAGCCACCCGCAAAACCCGGACTGGCATCGCCCTTATTGCGGTTACTGAACATGCGAATCAGGAAGAACGCTGCGGCCGCCAGCAAACCAAACATCAGGATCGAACCGAACATGCCGCCCATTGCGCCACCAAAACCAAAGTGCGACAGCAACGCACCGGCACCAAGACCGAGCAACGCGCCACCCAGCATGCCGCGCAGCGGACTCGCTGGCTTCGGTGCCACCGCCGGTGGTACTGCTGCCGGAGCTGCAGGCCGCGGCTGATTGAATTGCTGCGACGGCGCTTGCATTGGCGCAGGGCGACTCAAATTCTGCGACTGCTTGCCGAATGATCCGCCACCGCCGAGACGCTTGGCATCCGCATCAGTTGCAATCAGTGCCATCGCGCTGGTTGCCAACATAAGTGCAAACAAGAATTTTTTCATGCGGGTGCTCCTTAAATTTGATACTTAAATTTGATACTTAAATTTGATACTAAAATTTAATACCGGTGTGAAGCGCTGCCACACCTGCAGTGAGATTGAAATAATCGACGCGTCCGAATCCTGCATCTTGCATCATCGACTTCAAAGTATCTTGATCTGGATGCATGCGAATCGATTCAGCGAGGTAACGATAACTGTCTGCGTCGCCAGCGATACGTTTTCCAAGCCAAGGCAACACTGAAAATGAATACACGTCATACGGCTTCTGCAACAACGGTACCACCTTTGAGAATTCCAGCACCAATAATTTACCGCCTGGCTTCAAAACGCGGTGCATTTCCGCCAGCGCGGCATCTTTATGCGTCATGTTGCGCAGACCAAATGCCACGCTGACGCGATCAAAGTAATTGTCATCAAACGGCAACTTCTCTGCATCGCATAGCAGAGTTGGGGTTGATAGCCCATTATTCAAGAGTCGGTCACGTCCGATACGCAGCATCGACTCATTGATGTCGGTCAACCATACTTCACCTGACGCACCCGCTTTTGCCGCAAATGCCTTGGCGAGGTCACCGGTGCCGCCTGCAATATCGAGCACCTTGAAACCGGGACGCACAGCCGCCTGCGCAATCGTGAATGCCTTCCAGACACGATGCAGACCGGCCGACATCAAATCATTCATGACATCGTATTTGGCAGCAACCGAATGAAATACGCCGGCGACCTTGTGAACCTTGTCGTCTTCATCGACGGTCTCGTAGCCGAAGTGAGTTGTGTTGTTCATGAAGACTCGCAATCAATGCAAAATAATGTAGTGGCCTGATGATTCATCTGCGTTTAATGACCTGAGCCGCAACCTTTGCCGCTGGCGGCGGGTACGGATGCCACATCACGGCCCGCTTCACCAACAAAACCGGCTGCTTGCAACCGCGCCAGATAATCGTCCCACAGCGACGTCTGATTTTCGCCAAGCCAGTACAAATATTCCCAAGAATAAATACCGGATTCATGGCCATCTGAAAATTGCGCCTGCACCGCGTAATTGCCGACCGGCGCCAGCGCATTCAGACCAACATTGCGTTTACCGGTTTGCAGCACCTCCTGGCCGGCGCCATGGCCGCGTACTTCCGCAGACGGTGAATATACGCGCAGCAATTCGAACGGCAGTGAAAACTGTTTGCCGTCATCGAAACCGACATCCAGCAATCGCGATTTGTTGTGAACAGTCAAGCCGGTCGGATTAGGTTTGGATGCAGCTTGTTTTGGTGCGGTCATGATGCAACTCCTGAAAGAGATTTTGTCACTGCGCTGAGAAGTATCGCAGAAGCGCGGCGCGCAGGGCAGGAATGCGTGCGCGGCGGGCGTCGAGCACAGTCGTCGGCGTGGTGCGCACTGCTACCGCCCAAACCGGCGCAGGAAAATGCGCATCGTCGAGATAGCGCGGAATGACATGCCAGTGCAGATGCGGCGTCATGTTGCCCAGGCTTGCCAGATTCATCTTGTGCGGTGCCATCACCTCGCGCACGATCGCCTCGGTTTGACACACCGCCTGCATGCAAGCGCTGCGCTGCGCCGGAGCGAGATCGGTCAGCTCGACAACATGGGCGTTCCAGATCACGCGGCAGAAGCCGGGGTAGGCATTATTGTTGACCAGCACGATGCGCAAGGGGCCGCAATTGACGACCACCTCGCCGCCGTCCGATGCACACAATTCGCACGACTCGCAGCCCGCCGTCGGTACCATCGGGTTACACCAGAATGCGTTCGATGCCGCCATCGTTGGCGCGGGCGACATATTCCTGCATCCAGTTCTGGCCGAGGATGTGGCGCGCCATTTCGACCACGATATAGTCGGCGTCGGTATCGGCATCGTCGTTGTAGCGGTTCAGACCCTGCAGGCACGACGGGCAACTGGTCAATATCTTGACCTCGCCAGTAAATCCGTCGGCACGCACGCGATCGGCACCCTTGATCATTTCTTCTTCCTTGCGGAATCGGACCTGGGTCGCAATATCGGGACGCGCCACGCCGAAGGTGCCGGATTCACCGCAGCAGCGCTCGTTCTTTTCGATCTTCTTGTCGTCGATCGTGGTGATCAGGCTGTTGACGGTCTTCAGCGGATCCTGCAGCTTCATCGGGCTGTGGCAGGGGTCGTGGTACATATAGCGAGTACCGGTGACACCTTCGAGACGCACATTTTTTTCTAGCAGATATTCGTGAATATCGATGATGCGGCAGCCCGGAAAGATCTTCTCGAACTCGTAACCCTGCAACTGGTCGTAGCAAGTTCCGCACGACACCACGACGGTCTTGATGTCGAGATAATTCAACGTGTTTGCCATGCGATGAAACAGTACGCGGTTGTCGGTGATAATTTTTTCAGCCTTGTCAAAATCACCCGAGCCGCGCTGCGGATAACCACAGCACAAATACCCCGGCGGCAGCACGGTCTGTACACCAGCGTGCCAGAGCATCGCTTGCGTCGCCAAGCCGACCTGAGAAAACAGTCGCTCCGAGCCACATCCCGGAAAGTAAAACACGGCCTCGGTATCGGCAGTGGTGGTACGCGGATCGCGAATCACAGGAACGATCTTGTCGTCCTCGATATCGAGCAATGCACGTGCCGTTTTTTTAGGCAGATTGCCCGGCATTTTCTTGTTGATGAAATGGATCACCTGCTCGCGCACGGGCGGCTTGCCATGCGTCGATGCCGGCGCAGCAGTTTGCTTCTTGGCGAATTTCTTCAGCAAGTCATGACCAAACCGCTGCGCCTTGAAACCCCATCCGGCCATGACCTGCCGCGTGGCATTAATGGTCGCGGGATCGGTCGCGTTCAAGAAGAACATCGCCGCTTTGGAAGCAGGATTGAACGATTTTTTGTTCATCTTGCGCAGCAAATTACGCATGTTCATCGACACATCACCGAAGTCGATATCGACCGGGCACGGCGTTAGGCATTTATGGCAAACGGTGCAATGGTCGGCCACATCTTCGAACTCTTCCCAATGCTTGATCGAGATACCACGGCGGGTTTGTTCTTCATACAAAAACGCTTCCACCAGCAGCGAGGTAGCCAAAATTTTATTGCGCGGCGAGTACAGCAAATTGGCGCGCGGTACGTGCGTTGCACACACCGGTTTGCATTTACCGCAGCGCAGACAATCCTTGATGCTGGTGGCGATGGCACCGATATCGCTTTGCTGCATGATCAGCGATTCATGGCCCATCAGGCCGAACGATGGCGTGTAGGCATTCGACAGGTCGGCTTCCAGACCCGGCAAATTCATCATCTTGCCTTTGTTGAAGCGCCCTTCCGGATCGACCCGCATTTTGTACGAGCGAAAATCCTTGATCTCGTCTTCGGTCAGAAATTCAAGCTTGGTGATACCGATGCCGTGCTCGCCCGAGATCACGCCGTCGAGCGAACGCGCCAGCACCATGATGCGTGCAACTGCAGCATGCGCGTCCTGCAGCATTTCATAGTGATCGGAATTGACTGGCAAGTTGGTGTGCACATTGCCATCACCGGCGTGCATGTGCAGCGCAACGAATACGCGACCACGCAGGATGCGCTTGTGGATCGCGGTGCATTCTTCAAGAATCGGCTTGAACGCCGCGCCATTGAAAATTTGCCGCAACACGGCCCGCACTTCCGCTTTCCAGGAAATACGCACAGTGCGGTCTTGCGCGACATCGAACAGCGTTGCATCGGGTTGCTGTTGCAAGCGCTCATCCAGGGTTGCAGTCAGTTTTTGCAAACCGAGTGCATGCAACGCCACCTGCGCTTCCGACAACGGTGTAGATAGATTAGCCAGCACATACGTCCAACGCGCATGGATTGCGTCCAGCAGTTCCTGCGCCTGGTTTACACGGTCTTCCAGCATTTCGGCTGCGGGAATTTTTTCACCTTCGGCGTCGTCGTTCTTGCCCAGCGGCAGATTGCCTTTGGTGAAAAATTCGTTCAACGCTTCGACCAGCTGCAGCTTGTTCTTGATCGACAGCTCGATGTTGATGCGCTCGATGCCGTCGGTATATTCGCCCATCCGGTTTAGCGGAATCACCACGTCTTCATTGATCTTGAACGCGTTGGTGTGCTTGGCAATCGCCGCAGTACGGGCACGGTCAAGCCAGAATTTTTTGCGTGCTTCCGGGCTGACGGCAACGAATCCTTCGCCAACATGCTTGTTGGCCATGCGCACCACTTCCGACGCGGCGCGCGCTACGGCATCGTCATCGTCGCCAACGATGTCGCCGAACAGCACCATCTTCGGCAGCACGCCACGTTTGGATTTGGTGGCATAGCCAACGGCGCGCAGATAGCGTTCGTCAAGATGCTCCAGACCCGCCAAAATTGCGCCGCCTTTTTTGGTTTCGCCGTCGAGATAATCCTTGATCTCAACAATCGACGGAATCGCTTCGCGCGCCTGACCAAAAAATTCGAGGCAAATCGTGCGCGTGTGCTTCGGCATCTTGTGCAGAATCCAGCGCGCCGATGTGATCAGACCATCGCAGCCTTCTTTTTGTATTCCCGGCAGACCCGATAAAAATTTGTCAGTCACGTCTTTGCCGAGACCTTCTTTACGGAACGTGCGACCGGCAATTTCAAGTCGTTCGGTTTTGAATGGCTGATTGACTGTGCCGCGTTCGGCCGGATGGGTCCAGACCAACTCAAACCGCGCAGTCTGCACATCATGAATTTTGCCGAAGTTGTGATCCAGGCGCGTGACTTCGAGCCAGTCGCCATTCGGGTCGACCATTTTCCAGCTGGCGAGGTTGTCCAGCGCCGTGCCCCATAACACGGCTTTTTTACCACCTGCGTTCATCGCGATATTGCCGCCGATGCACGAAGCTTCAGCCGATGTCGGATCAACTGCGAAGACGAAGCCGGCTTTTTCAGCGGCATCGGCAACGCGCTTGGTGACCACGCCTGCACCGGAATAAATCGTCGCATAGTCGCGATCTGCGCCCGGCAAGCGCATTATCTCAACCGCGCCGAGGCCTTCCAGTTTTTCGGTGTTGATGACTGCTGAGGTCGGCGTCAGCGGAATCGCACCACCGGTATAACCAGTGCCGCCGCCGCGCGGAATGATCGTTAGCCCGAGTTCGATGCAGCCTTTGACCAGTCCGGCCATTTCATCTTCGGTATCGGGCGTCAGTACGACAAACGGATACTCGACGCGCCAGTCGGTCGCATCAGTGACATGCGAGACGCGCGAGAGGCCGTCGAACTTGATGTTGTCTTTAAGCGTGTAACGCGACAATACCTTGTTAGTGCGCTTGCGCAAATCATAGGTCTGGCGAAATTCTTCGGCGAAGTCGGCAACGGCTTTGCGCGCGGCACGCAGCAAGGCTTCCACGTTCTCGCTGCGCTGCAGCGCGATAGCATCACTTTCGTCAGCGCGATCGAAGGTGACGCGACGCTTGTCCACTTCGGCCAGCCGATGATCGAGCGCATCAACCAATGCCTGCCGTCGCTTTGGATTGTCGAGCAGATCGTCTTGCAGATACGGATTGCGACGCACCACCCAGATATCGCCGAGCACTTCGTACAACATGCGTGCCGAGCGACCGGTCTGGCGTGCACCGCGCAGCTCATCGAGCAGATGCCAAGCCTCTTCGCCAAGCAGACGAATGACGATTTCGCGGTCGGAAAACGACGTGTAATTATAGGGAATCTCACGCAGCCGCGAAGGGGCGGCTGCGGGGCCGGTTTCGGTGAGAAGTGCCTGAATTTGCGCTGGAGCGTTCATCGTTCATTACCTGCATCTACCTAAAGGTTCATTCTAGCGTATTGCGTGCCGCGGCACCTGACCCGACATTGCGGTTGGCCGCGCTGCTGCAGATTAAAAATCGCCGACCCGGGCTCTTGTGTTCGCTGGCGAACGAAGGCAGCGGCCCGTATTGGATATCCTCAGTCTCGGATTTACCTCGTACCCCGGTTTAGGTCGGCGTTTTCATCTCTTGTTTTGGTCTCTTTTCCTTACTATCCCTTTTTGAAAGTTACTTTCTATGCTGTCACTTATCTGGACCATCGTCATCGGCTTCGTCGTTGGCGTCATTGCCAAGCTACTCACTCCCGGCAGAGATCCTGCTGGATTTTTCATCACCGCGGCGATCGGTATCGGCGGCTCGCTGCTGATGACTTTCGTCGGCAAGACAATGGGTTGGTATCAACCAGGCCAGTCAGCGGGATTCCTCGCGGCAATCGTCGGCGCAATCGTTTTGCTGGTGGCGTATCACTTAATTTCACGTAGATCATAAGGAAATAACCATGACATTCGATCTTGGTGGTTTGTTACAGCAGTACATCGGCGGCGCGCCAGCTGCGCCCGCCGAACAGGTGAAGCAGGACTATGCGCAAGTCGCGCAGCACGCCCCCGCTGACGCGGTCGTTGGTGGGTTGTCGGCAGCGTTTCGCTCCGATCAGACGCCACCCTTTGCGGAAATGGTCGGCAAGCTGTTTGGCAATGCCAATGCGCAGCAGCAATCGGGCATGTTGGGCAGCCTGATTAGCGGGTTGAGCCCTGCCGTGTTGGGCTCGATCGGCGGCGGCATCGGTTCACTATTCGGCAATAAAGCCGGCGACAGCGCGGCAGCCACCCCAGCCGATGCATCGCAATTGACGCCGGAACAGGTGCAGGAAATCGCCGCCAAGGCCGAGCAGCACAATCCGGGCATCATCGACACGATGAGCCGGTTTTATGCCAACCATCCCGATCTCGTAAAAACCATTGGCAGCGCCGGTTTGGCCATTGCAATGGCGAGCATTGCCAATCGCAATCGCAGCTAACGGTGCGAGGCTGGTCCGGCGGTAATTAAAACCATTGGGCCAGTTGTTTCCACCATAAATTCGGCACCAACTGCAGCGTTGCGGTAATGGCGATATAGCGGGCCGCCTTGCCGATAGCCATGTACATCACACTCGGCCCGAGCGGCAGACGCGACCAGCCAGCCAGGGTACACAACGGATCGCCGACAATCGGCAACCAACCCAGCA
>JAYTZV010000064.1:0-5967 GCA_043741695.1 Burkholderiales bacterium | reverse complement strand
CGCCGCTGACTACGCCGAGCCGCAGCACCATTTCCTGATTTACGTACAGCACCGGGATCAGCAGCATCAACGTCCACAGCAATGCGGTGCCGTAGTTTTGTCCGGCCTGCGTGTAGGTCCCAAATGCGCCGGCATCGTTATCACCCACCATCACGATCAGGCCCGGACCGATAATTGCCATCAACGTCTTGAAGCGCGCCATCCAGCTAGTGCGGCTGCCGGTATCGTTTTGCGCGATGGTGCCGAACGCGCCGCGGATATCGCCGACATGCGCGCTGTCGAGCGCGGCAACGGTTGGCGGTGGCGGTGACAGCTCGCGGGATTCACAGGTATTCATTCAAACTCCTTGCGTGCAGAGCACCTGATGGGTACTCGATGACGGGGACTGCGGCGCATTTAGCGGGTGGCAAATGTCGCGCAGTTGATGCGATAACAATTTTCTAATTCTGTAATTCTGTAATTCAGAAATTCAGTAATTCGATAATTCGATAATTCAGTATTCAACGTGCAACCGCAGGGCAAAAATATTCACCGGCCCGCGATCGGCGTTGTACGCCGGATTGCTGATGTGCTGATAATCGGCCGAGAGATTTGCATGCGAATACAACGCCCAGTTGTAATAGGCTTCAACTAACTGCTCGGCGCGGGTGTGCGGCAGCTTTCCATCGCCGATGAAAGGGCCGATGCCGCCAGCAGCGAGATAATTTCGATGCGCCGCCGAGATCGTGGTGCGCGCTGCTGCAAGTCCGATCGTGTCTTTTTCCCGGCCCCACTGCGCGCCTTTAATCGCCACGCCGCCCGATAGTGAACGGTCCGCTTCGGCAAATTGGTAGGTCTCGGTTTTGCCATTGTTGAAGCCGAAGCGACCGAACACGCCGATGTTGTCGGTAACAGCTTGTTCGACATTCAGGCCGGCACCAATCTTGTTTTGATTGCGGCGCACGTTGGCGACGTCAGGTATCGCATCGCCGTGCGCGTACTGATACGCTACCGCCTCGTCGAAGTTGCCCATGTTGGCGTGATTACGAAACGCGAACAGGCGCAACTTGCCGGGACGGCCGAGCAGCGCGTGGCTGTGTTCGATTTCCATTTGTGTCGCACCGTGCCGTGTCAGGCTGTGCTCAAGATACAAGCCGTTCGATTCTTTCGGTTGAGTGAATTGGCCGATGCGAAATGCCCAGTCATTTTTGTAATACTCCAGCGCTGCACCCCACGTATAACCGCGTCCATCGGCCGCAAAATCCGACGCGATGTGGGTGTAAAAAGCCCAGTTCAAAAATTGGGTGCGCGCATCGTGTGCATACAGGTTGTTATCGAAAATGTCGGGTGTCGAAATATTTCCGACAGTGAGCACGACGCGATTATGATCGACAACGCCGGCAAGCTGGTTGGCATCTGAGTCGAGTTTGATTTTTTCGCCACCGAGATTCCAGGTCTGACGCGCGAATAAGCGGGCGCGATAAAACGTCGGTGTGGTTTCGCCGGATTTCTGATTTTCGTTATTGTTGAAAGCGCCGAGTCCGTGCAGGCCGGAGAATTGATCGGACTGAATCATCTCCGGATCGAAGTAAATTTCGGTGTTGGCAAACGGGCGATAGCCAAGGTAGCTAGTTACGGTCCAGGTGTACGCTTTTTCATGTTTCGGCAACAGGCTGTTCGTGCCGATGTATGGTGAGCGAAATGCCGGATGTTCGGAGACGACCCAAGTGGTTTGCACGGCGGCATTAAATTTTTCCGGTGTAACGAGCGCATCGGATTGATCAGCAGCGGGTGTTGGTGCTGCAATTGCCGATGGCTGCGCACCGGTCTCCGATACGAGTTGCGCGTTTGCTGCATGCGGCATCATCAGCCACAGCAGCCCGGCTGCTACGCAAAAATTGAATCGATGATTTGGCCCGCTGATTTTTTGGAGCAGGACAGTGATTACTTTAGCCTGGCCTTGTTGGATTGCGCTTCGCAGCGCGTCCAGTATCGCCTTCAGTGATGGTAGCGCTGCGTTATCAGCGAACTGATCTGAACCGTCGTGATGGTGCTGCGACACCAGCGTGCCGTACAGGTTGATCGGGCGAATAATGTGGTGCATTGGTGTGACTCCCTTGCAAATCGCACGCAACCGAGCCGCTGCGGAATAAATCCGGCGGATAGTCTGCAGAAGCGTGCAGCACTGAGTTGGCTGCGCGTGCCGAGACACGACAGAGCCTATCAATTGCTGTTTATTGTTTTGGAAGGGCGCTACAGGAAGGGTCTTGATGAAGCATCAAGACTGGTTCGCGTGCGCACTGCCTCGTCATGAGAGCCGAGACAGTGGACGCTGATGAATCAGGTGGGTCCGCTATGTCTCAACAGCTCGATGTGGTGATACTGGTTACTCGCCTACAACTGCCTGAGTCCATTACGGCCTCCATTCAATAATAACGAAGCGAATGGTCGCGTATCCGCCCTGAAAAGTAAAGGAAAAAATCGATGTGCTGACTGCTTTTTGGTGCGTGCGCGACGGGAATTTTCATCCCCGATCACGGGTGTCAAAACAGCAGGAGCAGCGTGATGTATTCGAACCGTGCGTATTAGCGGGTTCGCCACATCACGCCTATCGCACCTTACGCCAGGCTGAACGACAAGTCGCCGAGTTTTTCAATCGATGACACCAGCTTGTCTCCCGGCTTGAGCCACACTTGCTTGTCTTTCGGGTAGCCGAGAATGACGCCCTGCGGAGTTCCGGTAAAGATGATGTCGCCCGGTTGCAAAGTGAAGTGTTTGCTGATGTACGCCACCATCTGCTGCGTGTTGAAAATAAAGTCCGACGTATTCGACGATTGCCGCAATTCACCATTGACCCGGGTTTCGATCTTCAATTTGTTCGGATCGCCGACCAGATCCGATGAGACGAAATACGGTCCGATCGGCGCGTAATTATCAAGCGTCTTGCCGATCATCCACTGGCTATTTGGTAGTTCGATCTGCAAATCTCGCGAAGAAAAATCGTTCGAGGTGCAGTAGCCAGCGATGTAATTTAACGCATCAGCCTCGGGAATATTGCGACCGCTTTTGCCGATGACGATCAACAGCTCGGTTTCGTAATCGAATTTGTAGGAGATCTCTTTTGGCGGCAGCGTGATCACGCAGTTTTGGCCGGCCAGCGCATTGTTATATTTGTTAAAGAGTGGTGGCACGCGCGGTGCCTGCATACCGATCTCTTTGGCGTGCTGGCGATAATTCAGACCGACGCAAATAATTTTGCTCGGGTTGGTAAACAAGCGACCATGCGTGATGTCGGCTTCGGCCAGTAGTGGCACGCCCGAAGCCTTGGCACCGGCAACCACTTGCGCCAGTCCGTCGGCGTTGCCGCTGTGCAGAAGTTCTTCCAATGTGGAGGCTACCGGCAGGCCCATTTTTTTGGCGGTAGCGCGAATGTCCACCACGCCGCCGTCGGTCACTGCACCTAGCGATTCGGACCCGTCGCGGTGTTTGATCGATAGCAATTTGGCGTTATTGAGCATCTTGTGCGGCCCTTTGTAGGCAGTCATGTTTTCGGAATGGGATGCGGCAATTGCGCCAGAAGATACGGCGGCAGCACCAACACCGGCAACACCAGCTTGTTTCAAAAAGTTGCGACGTGTGGTCATGAAGTCTCCGATTATTTTTATTTGGATGCATCTCTGAATGGATGCGCGGAAAGATTATCACCGTTACCACGCCGATGAAAAGGGTTCTCATCGCAATAACCCTGAAAGGCGGCTGGCAGGCCGGCGAAGCGGCGACTTCCTACTCTAACCCCTTGATTCGTCATATACTCGCGGAATTCTCAACCAAGCACGCGCTGTTCGAATTTCGCCTGACAATCCGCGATATAAGCGCGCTGACCCGTCTGGTCACCGCGCTAATGACAGCAAAATGTATCCCACACCATGAACGATCTTTCAACCTCCACAGAACCCGTACCGACACCTGTCACTGCCGACTCCTCAAACGTTCCTGCCGATCTCCCGGCACTGCAATTCAAGGACTTCGGTCTCAGCGCCGAAATTCTGCGCGCGCTGACCGATCAGGGCTATCTGCATCCGACGCCGATTCAGGCTGCAGCGATTCCGGTAGTGCTGCAAGGCCGTGATGTGATGGGCGCAGCGCAAACCGGTACCGGTAAAACAGCCGGCTTTTCACTGCCGATCATTCAGTTATTGCTGGCGCATGCCAGCAGTAGCGCATCGCCAGCACGGCATCCGGTACGCGCATTGATCCTGACGCCGACCCGGGAGCTAGCCGATCAGGTTGCAGAAAATGTCAAGGCCTACTGCCGCCACACACCGCTGCGCTCGACCGTGGTTTTTGGCGGCATGGATATGGCACCGCAAACTGCGGCGCTGCGTGCTGGTGTTGAAATCGTGATCGCCACACCGGGCCGCCTGCTCGACCACGTTCAACAAAAAACACTGAACCTGTCGCAAACACAAATCCTGGTGATGGACGAAGCCGATCGCATGCTCGACATGGGCTTTTTGCCGGATCTGCAGCGCATCATCAATTTGCTGCCGAAGCAGCGCCAGAACCTGATGTTCTCGGCTACCTTCTCCGGCGAGATCAAAAAACTTGCCGGCAGCTTTTTGAACAATCCGGTCACCATCGAAGTTGCGCGCAGTAACCAGACTGCCGATCGCGTCACGCAAGTGGTCTACAAGGTCGCTGAAGATGCCAAGCGCGATGTGGTGTCGCATCTAATTCGCAATCGTCATCTGAAGCAGGTGCTGGTGTTTTCAAATACAAAAATCGGTGCATCACGGTTGGCGCGCGAGCTGGAAAAAAGCGGCGTCAAGGCGTCTGCGATTCATGGCGACAAGACGCAATCGGAGCGCATGGCCGCACTGGAAGCGTTCAAAAGTGGCGAGATCGATGTACTGGTTGCTACCGACGTGGCCGCGCGCGGTCTGGATATTTCCGATCTGCCGTGCGTGATCAATTACGACTTGCCGTACAACGCAGAGGATTATGTGCACCGGATTGGCCGTACCGGCCGCGCCGGCGCATCGGGCGACGCAATTTCGCTGTACTCGGACAAAGACGAACGCCTGCTGCTCGATATTGAAAAAATGATCAAGCACAAATTCGTGCCGTCTGAACTGGTTGGCTACGTTGCGCCTTCGGAGCGCGGCGAGCGTCGACCACGGCGCGATGCCGACGAAACACCAGCGCGCGGTGGTGCCGACCGCACACAGCGTGCCGATCGTCCGGTGCGTCCGGCCCGTGAGGATTCGAGCCGCTCCGAAGCCGATCGCAGCGACCGTCCGCGTCCGCCAGCACAGCGTCGCGAGAAAGTTGATCCGTGGTTTTTGAAGCCGTATGAGCCGGAAAATGCGGCAGCGCCGACTGCGGTCGCCAAGGAGCAAGCTGCTACCCCTGCCAGCAAAAACAAGCCTCGCGTGGCGGCTTTACTGGGTCGCGTCAAAACCTGATTGCCGGGCACGGTCAGCTCCTATGTTGACCTGCCCAAGTCGCACTAGCTAGTTCCCAAAAGCGCGGTATCGAATCGGTCTCCGGTATCGCAGCAGCCGGTACGAGTAGCGCCAGGGCGCGACGCAACTCGATCAGCGGCGCACTCGTCTGCAAGGCTGTTGCCCCCGTCTGTTTCGACAGCTTTTCACCCAACGCGTTGGTTACCACCGGCACATGCAGATAACGTGGTGTTGGCAATCCCAGCAAGCGTTGCAGATAAATTTGCCGCGCCGTCGATTCCAGCAGATCGGCTCCACGCACGACATCCGTCACACCTTGCGCGGCATCATCGACCACCACCGCCAACTGATACGCCCAGAAGCCGTCGGCGCGTTTTAATACAAAATCACCGACCGACGTTGCCAGCGTTTCGCTGCAGGTACCGCACTGCCGATCTGTAAAGTTGATCGTGCCGTTATCATGATCGATGGCAGGCACGCGTAGTCGCCACGAGCGCGCTACGGCTCCCGGTGCCAGTCCGGC
>JAYTZV010000063.1:0-5994 GCA_043741695.1 Burkholderiales bacterium | reverse complement strand
GCAGCCGATAGCGGCAGCAAGTCGACACGCCAGCGTGGGCGCACGGTCACGGCGAGATCGGCGATATCAATTTGTTGCGGCAAGTCGTTTGCAGTCGCGCCGTTGCGCCCGGACTGATGGGCGCGCCAGATCGCACTCACTGACCAATTCGACGACAGCAAGGTGCAGGAGGGATGTAGGTGCAGGCGTAAATCTTCGAGGTGTTGTGGCGTGCAGGTGGCCAGATATGCGCGATTGATGGCCGGCGTTGCGGCAGCAAAATGCGCACGATGCAGCGCCCATTCATAGCGCGCCACATCTGGAAAATACTGGTACGACGCTACCGGTGCAAAGTCCGTCAAAAAATCTGCGAACTCCGCGCCGTAGCGATGCAGATCACCGTCAGTCGACGGATGCTGCTTGCCGAACGCCTTCGCGAGTGCTGCGAAAAATTCGTCGCCGACCAACGCCTGCAGAACTGGATAGGCTGCACTCAGCGTCTTATCCCACGTCGCAGCTAAATTGCCGCGGTACAGCGCGAGACCTTCCTGCGTATGCGCAGCGTCTCCCTTAAACAAGGCCAATGCATCGGCCTCGTTGCCGCGATCAAACATCGCCTGCGCCATCTGCGCTTGCAGTGCCGCTAGCATGCGGCCTGCATCGTTACGGCGACGTTGGCGGCGCGCTCTTTCGCCAGTCGTACTTCATCGAGCAAGACGGACAGATCGGGCACATCGGTATCCCATTCAATCAACGTCGATACCGGTCCGCAGCGCGCCAGTGCGTGTTCGTACAAATCCCACACGGCAGGTGCCACACGCGCACCGTGATGATCGATTAGCAGCGCGCCCAACAGCAGATGTCCGGCCAGATGAAATTCACCGACACAACCCGTTGCCAGCATGTCGATCGCCGTGACCGCATCTTCACCGTGGTTATGCTGATTCACATACAGATTATTAATGTCGAGGAGCACACCACAACCGGTGCGCGCCACCAGTGCTGCCAGAAATTCGGCTTCAGTCATTGCGTCGCTACGGAAGCGCAGATAGGTTGAAACATTTTCCAGCAGTAATTGACGACCGAGCAGTTGCTGCACGCGATCGACCCGCTCGCTGACCAGTTGTAACGCATCCTGCGTCAGTGGCAACGGCAGCAAATCATTCAGATGACGATCTGCTATCGCGCCCCAACAAAGGTGTTCAGAAATCAGTACCGGCTCGATACGTTGCACCGTCTCGCGCACCCGCTGCAGGTGTTGCGGCGAAAACCCCACTGCCGAGCCGATTCCGAGACCCACACCGTGCAGGCTGATCGGATAGTCCTGCCGAAGAGTATCGAGCACATGCGATTCCCACGAACCTGCATCGAAAAAATTTTCGGTATGGACTTCGAGCCAGTCGACGTGCGGTCGCTCGTTGAGAAAGGTGCGGTAATGCAGCGCACGCAGACCGATGCCGACACCCAGCTCCGGAAAGGCCTCGCTTGGTGTTGGCATCGGCGCTGCGCTCAACGGCGTTGCCGCATGGGATGGGGATAAGGTCATTGCATCGGGGCGAGTTATACGGTCCTCGGTCGCTCTGTCGCTAGGTTGTTCGCTGCATCACGCGTTACATCATGCGCGGTACGTCCCTCGTCGCCCTGTTATTGCCTTACTTCGATGCGAACAGTTTTCCACCAAGTTTTTCGCAGGACCCTTTGGCTACATATTTCCACTCATTTGCATCCATATCTTTCTTGGCTTGACCCGAGCAGGAATGAGTACCGTTGGCAGTTGCGCAATCATTCTGGCCTGCCTTGGCAATGCCAAAACATTTATCTTGCGGTGCCTTGGCAGCGTCGGCGGCGCTAACAGTGCTCACTGCACCGAGACAGACTGCAGACAGAGCGGAAGCAAAAAGGGCTTGGCGTGTGTTCATTTTTAGTTCCTTCATTAGTTGGCTGGCGCGTCGGAATGATTTGATCATGGCGACGATCATTATCATGCTCATTGCCTATGCACATGGTTGCGTTTATCGGTCACGGCATTACTATCATTATTGCCCGAATACCCAAAGTGTAGCGCGCATCAAATAGTGATGCGTCATGACTGCACATCTTTTACACTCTCTACAACTTTACCCTCGACAGGCTGCCACGATGCCCACCTTAATTTATATCGCTGATCCAATGTGTTCGTGGTGCTACGGCTTCGGTCCGGAATTGAATGCCTTGCTTAAAGGCTTGCCGGGCTTGCAGATTGAAGTCGTGCTCGGTGGCTTGCGGGCGTTCAACACCGCCGTGATGGACGATGCGATGCGCGCCGAACTGATGACGCATTGGGAAAAAGTCCATGCGATGAGCGGCCTGAATATGCTGGATAGCGCAATCAATCAAACCGGTTTTATTTACGATACCGAGCCTGCCTGCCGCGCAGTAGTCACTGCCCGTACGCTGTCGGCACATGCCGCCTTGCCGGTTTTTCATGCCATTCAGCAGGCGTTTTATGCCGAGGGTCGCGATGTAACGCGCGGCGATATTCTTGCCGAAGTTGCCTGCTCCGCGCTGAAAGAGGTAGGTGTCGAACACACGCCTGATAATTTCCTGACGCTCTGGTCGTCTGCGCAGATGCGACAAGCGACACTGAATGATTTCACCCTTGTCAAAAACTGGAATGTCGATGGCTTCCCGATGCTGATTCTCGATCGCAATGGCCAACTCGATATGGTCACGTCTGGTTTTGCACGTATGCCAGCATTGGTCGATCAACTACAGCTACTGGTCGATAACAGTACGCAGTCCTAAAAAAATAGCGCTGATCCTTTAAGGACCAACGCTATTTATTGTATCGATCAGTCGATCAATTTATGACATGTGCTGACCGCCATTAATCGCAATATTCGCACCGGTCAGAAATGCGGCTTCATCCGACGACAGATAGGCGACCAAGCCAGCGACTTCTTCCGGCTTGCCGAGACGCGCCATCGGAATTTGCGGAATGATCTTGCTGTTCAAGACTTCTTCCGGGATTTCCATCACCATCTTGGTACCGATGTAGCCCGGTGAAATCGTATTAACGGTCACACCCTTACGCGCCACTTCGAGCGCCAGCGCCTTGGTAAAACCATGCATACCAGCTTTGGCAGCCGAATAATTGGTCTGGCCGAATGCGCCTTTTTGACCATTGACCGACGAGATGTTGATGATGCGTCCCCAACCGCGTTCGGCCATGCCATCGCACACCGGCTTTGTCATGTTGAACACCGAATCCAGATTGGTACCGATCACCGCGTCCCAATTGAGCTTGTCCATTTTTTTAAAGGTCATGTCGCGCGTGATGCCAGCATTATTGACCAGCACATCGATTGGACCAACCTCGGCAGCGATTGCAGCAACGCAGGCAGCCGCAGAATCATAGTCAGCCACGTCGCACGGATAGGCGCGAAAGTGCAAGCCCTGCTTTTCCATCTCTGCTAGCCAAGCAGCCGATTTGGTGTTGCCAGGCGAATAGGTCGTAACGACCTTGTAGCCCATCGCTGCCATCTTGATGCAGACCGCTTCACCCAGCCCGCCCATACCACCGGTAACCAATGCAACTCTCGACATAACTATCTCCTTGTATTTTTATAGGTGTGTTCAATAAAACTATACGGGAACCATGCTGGTTCCCGTTTGATTTCTATCAGCGCTCGATTGCCAATGCGACGCCCATACCGCCACCAATACATAAACTGGCGAGGCCTTTTTTCGCATCGCGACGAATCATTTCGTGAATCAGTGTGACCAGAATACGGCAACCTGATGCACCGATCGGATGACCTAGCGCAATCGCACCGCCATTGACGTTGATCTTGCTGGTGTCCCAGCCCATCTGCTTGTTCACTGCAATGGCTTGCGCAGCAAAGGCTTCATTGATTTCCATCAGATCGAGATCCTGATGCGTCCAACCGGCTTTCTTCAAGCACAATTGCGCTGCGGGTACCGGGCCCATACCCATGATGCTCGGGTCGAGACCAGCCGAGGAATATGCCTTGATCCGTGCCAGCACTTTCAGACCGAGTTTCTCGGCCAACTCTGCCGACATCATCATCACTGCGGCCGCACCATCGTTTAAACCGGACGCATTACCCGCAGTCACGGTGCCTTCTTTAGAAAATGCCGGCCGCAATGCAGCGAGCGATTCAACCGTGGTACCTGCCTTGATATATTCATCCGCATCGAAATGAATGCTGCCTTTTTTATTGGCAATTTCAATGGATAGAATTTCATCTTTGAACTTGCCGGCCTTTTGCGCGGCCTCAGCCTTGTTTTGCGAAGCCGCAGCAAAGGCATCTTGCTCGGCGCGGCTGATATCGTATTTGGCAGCGACATTTTCTGCGGTCGTGCCCATGTGGTAGTGATTGAACGCATCCCATAAACCATCAACGATCATCGTGTCGACCAGCTTGGCATCGCCCATCCGAAAACCATCGCGTGAACCATTCAACACATGGGGCGAGGCGCTCATGTTTTCCTGGCCACCAGCAATGATAATCTCAGCATCACCACAGCGAATTGCCTGGGCCGCCAAATGCGTCGCCTTCAAGCCGCTACCGCAAACTTTATTGATCGTCATGCCTGGCACCATGTCGGGCAAACCAGCGCGAATGACTGCCTGCCGAGCCGGGTTTTGTCCGCAGCCTGCTGTCAATACCTGCCCCATCAATACCTCGCTGATGCGGGCTGGATCAACGCCGGTCTGCGCAAGTAATCCCTTGATGACGTGTGCGCCCAGATCGACGGCTGGAATTTTTGCCAGCGTGCCGCCGAATTTTCCAACCGCTGTTCTGAGGGCTGCGACGATGACGACTTCATTCATGGTGAACTCCAAAAATAGATAAATTGATCGCAGCGACGATGGCGATAAGCGCATCGGTTCCGCGAATAACACCGCGCTGCGAGTGACAAGTTGCGCGATCGCGTCGACAGCAACACCGTCATGCGTTTTTTGCAGGTGTTTCAGTATTGCGCATTTTGCACTCTACCGATAGTGAGAATTTATGTCGAATTTCGCAAGCTTTCGGCGCATTTTTTGAATGGGAATATCGTGCATTGCAGCATTCAGACCGTAAAAATTAGCTACAGCCTTGGTATATTTATGCAGCAATAACCCTGATCGCGTCTCCAGACTGAGCATGAGCGAAGAAAAGAGGTCGAAGAAAAAATAGTGTGCGTCGCAGCATCGATTAATGACTGCATGTTGATGCAGATCGATCAAATTGTTTTTATCAACCACGAAGCGACGGTTTCAATGTTCAGTACCCGCTTGAACTATGGCAGAATATAAAAACGTTACCAATTTCTGGCAGACAACGTCGTCATGACAGGGAGCATTGATAGCGAACATAACCGGAAAAGGCCGGGCAGATGGTGAGTGTGCAGTACTGAAGACACCCCCTGTTCTGGCGTGCCAGACGGGTCATTGTTGAAGATCGAACGTCAATGGAGTCGCTGAATTGAACAGTCTCAACAAGAATAACTACAGCAACACCGCGCTCCTCAAAGAGCTGATGACCGCGCCACCGATGACCGCTGAGCAGCATGCGACCATCACCCGCAAACGCATCAAAGACCGCCGCATGATTGAAGAAGCGCGCGAGAAAAAAACCGAGGCGGACGACGAATTCGGCAGTTGATTTTTCTTAGTCGTAAAAAGTAGTCGCGGGTAGCACTCATAATTTCATCACAGGAAATCCGTGAGTTGATCACACCAAGTGCCAGCACAGGGTGCTCGCAGGCATTGCAGCGCCGGAACACGGTGCGCTAGTCCGCGCCGCATTATTTGGCTGTAATCCAGAACGCTGTCAGCGTACCAAAATCCCCTATAGCGCCCTCCACCTTCGGTTCCCATCGCCTGCTACAAACAGGTATGCGCGACTGCGCTAGTACAAAACGCCAGCGCTCTTGAGTGCGAAACCCAATAAAAAATAAATCAGAAAAAATTTTCTTCCAGAATTGGTATTTGTCCGAGCCATCGGTCGCACGAGAGCGTGACGG
>JAYTZV010000062.1:0-5997 GCA_043741695.1 Burkholderiales bacterium | reverse complement strand
GCTGGACAGACCGTATGGCTGGCTTGCTATTGACTTGGCTACCTGATCGTTTCGGGTGCTTGGCATGCAGGAGACTGCTGACGTTTAAACGCACGAAGAGACCAATCGCTGTCTCCGGAATGATGAAAAGGCGAGAGGCTGCAAGATACCGACACGACTAGGGGGAAGGGATAGCGTCGGTGATCATTGAAATAGTCGCGTGTGAAGCGCTCGTGCTGGAGAAAGCGCTAACGAATAATCGATGCGGTCGATATTTTTTCGAAAGCGCACGAATCGTGTCCCTACACGATACGTCTGCGCGATAGATCTTGTTGTGCAACGTTTAATGTACGACGGATCAGTTCGGCAAAAGTAGTGACCGGCGGCTGCTTTCAGAATGCCTGGCTCATGATCGACTTTGGGTGAAAAATCGTGGCACTACCAACATCACTTTTCATCGAATCACTTTTCAGCAAATCGCTTTTTGGCAAAGCGAAGTGCTGGTGACATCAAAGACGCTCAGCGACCGTGCGAATCCCGCTCACGCGATATTTGGTGCGGCGATCACCCATCAATGCGCGCAGCTCGGCGATCGATAAATTCGCGACTTCGTGCATACGAATCAGCAATGACGCGCCGACCGGCAGACGGCGGTGACGAATTTTGCTAATCACTGGAGGTGCTACTTCGAGGGCGCGGGAAAGGGCGGCATCGTTTTTGATGGCCAGTTTCTGAATTAACGTGTTGAGAAGATTGTCAGGGTCGTATGCGGTTTGAGGCATGGAATAAGCATGTGCGGTCATGGAGTTACCTTATAAAAGTGGGAGCTAGTGTTTTTCGGGGTAAATCGCCTCGCAAAATGTGCGAGCAAACGTAGCGATAACATAAGCTTAGTCATGGCCGCAGTAGTTTGGTTCCCATAGCGACAGGTTTCTTGTCCTTAATCAAGCAGTTGTTGCTCGATAGCCTGAAAAGACATGGCGTACGGAAAAGTGGAAGGGGGCTTAGCTGGATGAAGCGGATACCGAACAATCACGGTTTGACGTGACAATTACTACAGATATTCTACGTCGCGATCGCGTATTAGCCGATTGCGAGACCGCGGCCCACGCCTTTTCCGGTGGATTGGCCATCGCGGCCATAGAAGTTGCTGTTGTGCGGTTGGCCCTGCAAAACATTGAGTTCGGTCTGATTGCGCGATAGGTGGCGTCCGATCAACATTCCGTTGATGCGATTGAGTTCGCGGGCTTCTTTTGTCATCTCAAGCAGTGAATTCCAGATCGATTCTGCTTTGTTCGAAGGTGTACTGGTGACCCAGTCGCGCATGCCATTTTCGTCTGCACTGAAGCCGTGCGCGGCGAGCGCCGTGTGACGTTGTTTTGCGTGATGCCCTAGGTCGCTGACAAGCGCCCCTTTGGCTTGCATTAATTCCACCAGTCCATCGATGCTTGCCTCTATCAGCGTTGCCTGCTCTTGCAACAAAAGCTGCTGCAATGCTTGCATGATTTGCTGTTCGCTGTGCAAACTTGCCGATGGATCGGGCAGTGCCATAAAAAATTATCCTTTGCGTGACGACAGCAAGTCTTTAACGGTATCGATCAAGCCATTGGCAATTTTTTCCGGATTGACTTGAAATGTGCCGCTGGCAATGGCTGCCTTGATTTCATTGACTTTTATTGTATCGAAACTGCTATTGCCGCTTAAAGCTAGTGCCTGCGCCGAAATCTTGACGCTTTCCGAACTGCCTGCGGTCGCGGTGTTGACTGGCGCTGACCGGGCTGCGCCCTTGTTTGAATTAGTTGCTGCTGTGCCTGACGTCGAAGAAGGAGTGACGCTAGGTGTTTTTTTGAAAGAGTCGTCGATTTTCACGATATTTCCTGGTGGCGTAGGAGCTGATCGCTCCTGAACATGATTCGGTTACGGCACCACCTCAAAAAACTTTAATTTGTATAATTACGTGCTCTGTGATGACGCTGCTGCTACTGCGATTAAAACGTCACTGATTAAAACGTCACTGATTAAAATGTCACTTCTACCACGCCACCATTGCGCGCGATACCGCTGACAACCTGTCCACCGGCAGTGCGTGCCTGCGCCATTTGACCAGCCGTTGCGTTATTCAATGCCCGCGCCTCGGTTGCCACTGAAAATCCGGCACCGGTCGACACAACCCGCACTGCCTGACCTTGCACGATCACTTGCTGCAGTTTCAAGGAATCCTGACGTAATGGCGTGCCCATGCCGATTGACATTGCCACAGTCCGGCCGACCGCCAATTGCGGATCGGTCAATATTCCAGCCGGTAGTGCAGTCAAATCGCCCTTTATCTTCATAATATCGGTAACACCGACCACTTGTCCTTGTGACAACGGCACCGCGCTCGCCACATAATCGGCGATTACTTTTACCTGCGCAGAGAGATATACCACCCATGGACTCGGCGCGGTACACCGCACCCCAACACTGGTTTTGCCCCAGATCCGACTTCCCGGCGGCGAAAATGCCTCAGGATTCATGCAGGCTGGCAGATTAAGATGCGGATCGACCTGTCCGACCGACACCTGTACATCGCCCGGTAGACCAGCCGACTGAAGTTTCAGGAATTGCTCGACGACGCCGCGCAATGCAGCCGGTTCCTGGTGCGTTGTCGTCGACTGGGCGAGCGCGGCAGATGTCAGGAGTAGCGGCGCTGCAATCAACGCCAGTACGCGCACAAGTTGAGTAGTAGAGATCATGCAGACGATATTAACGAGAGCCTCAGCCGGTAAAGCAGTGAATAGAGCCTTGTTTGTCTTTCTGATCGGCGTACTGGCTTGTTAGATAGTTTCTTATGATCAATGCTACAAAAAACCTGCTCGCGAGTTTCAGCAGTGTCAACCGTCGAATGGAGAGTGCCATGATCGGAAAACTGGACGACTATTTGCGTTTTAACGAAACCGCGTTGAACCTGCGGGGACAGCGTCAGCAATTGATCGCTTCCAATATCGCCAATGCCGACACGCCAAACTACAAGTCGCGCGATATCGATTTTGGTAGCGCGATGAAAACAGCGATGGCGCGGGCAACACCGCACGCAACGCAACCGGCGTCGAGTACCCCAGCGTATCTTTCTGCCAAAGCGACCAACGGTAATAGCGGAATTGATGGCATTCCATTACTATACAGAAACATACAGCAAGGTGCGATCGACGGTAACACGGTTGATATGGATGTTGAACGCAACCAGTTTGCCGACAATGCGATCCGCTACGAGGCTGGCATCACAATGATCAGCGCGCAGATCAAGAGCATGCTGTCGGTCATTCAGGGGTAAGCGCCATGTCTCTATTTAGCATTTTTAGTGTGGCTGGCTCAGCGATGAGCGCGCAGGCGCAACGCCTGAATGTCGTGGCGTCAAATATTGCCAACGCGGACAGCACTACCAGTGCGAGTGGTGAGGTCTACAAGGCAAAGCAGGTTGTATTTAGCGCAGTGCCGGTTGATGGTGACGCGGCCAGTGGAGTCAAGGTACAGCGTGTGGTTGAGGATACGTCGCCAGCACGACTGGTATACGACCCAAAGCACCCGCAGGCCGATGAAAAAGGCTATGTGTCGATGCCAAATGTCAATGTGGTTGAAGAGATGGTGAATATGATTTCCGCTTCACGTTCGTACCAGACCAATGTTGAAACGATGAATGCAGCCAAAACGCTGCTCCTTAAAACGCTCACGATCGGCCAGTAATCGCCGAAGGAATACGTCATGAACCCGATTCAGAATAACAATGTAGCTTCAGCCGAGTTGCTCGCCGCAATGAATCCAGCCAAAGACGCCGGCAAAAGCGCCGACGCGACACAAGATCGATTCATGAAGCTACTGGTCACCCAGATGAAAAATCAGGATCCGCTGAATCCGCTGGACAATGCCCAGGTGACGAGCCAACTGGCGCAGTTGTCGACGGTCAGTGGCATCGACAAGATGAATGCGACATTGCAGACCTTGATGGGAAGCTTTCAATCGAATCAGGCGGTGCAGGCGGCAGGCATGATTGGACACGGTGTACTGGTACCGGGAAGCAAGATCGACCTCGCTGGCGGTAAGGCGGTGTTCGGACTCGACCTGGCGTCCACTGCGGACCGGGTAGAAGTTACTGTCAAAGATGCCTCCGGCAAGGTCGTCCACAAAATGGATCTCGGTGGCAAGAATGCTAGCACGATGCCGCTGTCCTGGGATGGCATCAAGGACGACGGCTCGAAAGCAGTAGACGGTCCTTACACAATCGAAGCAACAGCTACTTTTGGGCAGGCAAAGATCGATGCTACTGCGCTGGCGTTCGGCAAGGTAGCCAGTGTGTCGACTGGCAAACAGGGTGTGTCGCTGAATGTACCGGGTCTTGGTGCCGTCAGCATGAGCGACGTACGTCAAATTTTGTAATCAGATCAAACATCCTTTTTTCAGGAGAACAGCATGGGTTTCCAGCAAGGTTTGAGCGGTCTGAACGCCGCTTCCAAGAGTCTCGAAGTTACCGGCAATAACGTTGCCAACAGCAGCACGGTCGGCTTCAAGGGCGCGCGGGCGGAATTTGCCGACGTGTACGCTGCATCGTTGACGGGTGGCGGGGCGAGCCAGGTCGGTATTGGTACGCAAGTGGGCGGCGTGGTGCAGCAATTCACGCAGGGCAATGTAAGTGCCTCGAATAATCCGCTCGACATTGCCATCAACGGCGGTGGATTTTTCCGTATGAGCACCAACGGTACGATTAACTATAGCCGTAATGGTCAATTCCAGTTGGATAAATTCGGACACATCGTCAATGCGCAAGGTGCGCGTCTGACTGGCTATGCTGCCGATTCAAAAGGCGCATTGGCCACCGGTGCACCTGCCGAGATCACGATCAGCACGGCCGACCAGTCGCCACAAGCGACGTCCAAAGTAAAACTGCTGGTCAACCTGGATTCGCGCGAAGCTGTGCCAGCGACACCCGTGTTCAATCCGGCAGACTCGACATCGTACAACCGGTCTACTGCGATATCGGTCTTCGATACACTCGGTAATTCGCATGTCGTGCAAGCGTATTTTGTCAAAACCCCATCGACGCCCACGACCAGCAACTACGACGTTTATCAAACAGTCGATGGTGCGACACCCGCCGCCAAGCTCGGTTCGTTGGTCTTTGCCCAAGATGGAACGCTCTCGTCGCCGCAACCGTTTGCCGCTTCACCATTTGCATTGAATAACGGTGCGAAACCGCTCAACTTCACCGTTGACCTCAGTGGCACAACCCAATTCGGTGCACCGTTTGGCTTGAATTCCGAAAGCCAGGATGGTTTCACGTCCGGTAAGCTATCCGGTTTCAACACCGGTGCAGATGGTGTCATCACCGGCCGCTATACCAACGGTAAATCAGCCACGCTGGGACAAGTCGTGCTGGCTAATTTCACCGATCCGAACGGCTTGCAAAACCTTGGCAATAATCTGTATGCCGAGACATCCACCTCCGGTGGCCCACTGATCGGCACGCCGACTTCCGGCGGTCTCGGTGTATTGCAATCGTCGGCAGTAGAAGAGTCAAATGTCGATCTGACTGCAGAGCTGGTGAATCTGATTACCGCTCAGCGTTTTTATCAGGCGAATGCCCAGACTATCAAAACGCAGGATCAGGTATTGCAAACGCTGGTCAATTTGCGTTGATGGAAATGTGCGAGCTCGAGTAATCTGAATCGCCGATCAAGGACACACTATGGATCGCATGATCTACACCGCGATGACCGGTGCCAAGCACGTGATGGAGCAGCAGAGCACCACGGCAAACAACCTGGCCAATTCGACTACGACCGGCTTTCGTGCGCAGATCGATGCGTTTCGCGCAGTGCCGGTGGTCGGTCCGGGTTTGCCGACCCGCGCGTTCGTTATCGACTCCACGGTCGGCGCCGATTTTGCGCAGGGTCCGCTGATGGAATCAGGTCGCGCACTCGATGTCGCGATTCAAGGCAAGGGTTGGATTGCGCTCGATATGCCCGATGGCTCCGAAGCCTACAC
>JAYTZV010000061.1:0-6006 GCA_043741695.1 Burkholderiales bacterium | reverse complement strand
GGTGTGGCTGGAAGATCCGCTGCAAAATTTATATGGCCGCGCACCGGTGCAATTGCCCGATTGGGTGACAGTGCGGGTCAATACCAATTATCGCAATCCGCGTGAAGTGGTGGCGCTGTTGTCGGCACTCGGTGATGGGCAAATGCAGGCGGTTGCTGCCAGCCCGTTCATCAGTGCGGGACTGACCGAATTTATCGCCGCAGATAATGATCCGCAGCAGATGCTGGAGGCCACCAAGGAAGCAGTCACGCATTGTCTGGCGGCAGGATTTACGCGCAGCGATATTGTGGTGCTGTCGTTCAAGGGTCGTGAAAAATCGCAACTGCTACAACGCGATAGCCTTGGTCAGCATGCGCTGCAATCGTTTACTGGCAGTTACGATCTGCTCGGCAATCCAATTTTTCGCAGCGGTGGGCTGCTGGCAGAATCGGTCTATCGCTTCAAAGGGCAATCTGCACCGTGCGTTATTTTTACCGAAATCGATGCGGTAGAACTGGATGAGCGCACGTTGCGCAAACTCTTTGTCGGTATGACCCGCGCCAGCCTCAAACTCGTGTTGGTGATGACGCCGTCGGCGGCGACGTTAATTCAAGCGCAGCGCTAGCGTATGCTGCGGGCTGCACGTCGAAATTACATGTCGATGTTCGATGTCGACGCTTCACTCTGCACCTCAATTTTTTATCGCCATGTCCTTGACCGCTAGCCTGCCTGAAATCACCACCACAAATGCGGCCGCAATTGAGCCGGATTTGACTGCATCAGCAATCGATGACGCCGCACGGCACGTACGCGATATCTTGCGCGAGGCGATCTGCCATGGGCCATCGCAAGCCGCATTAATTGTGTTCGATACCCGCTGTGCACTGGCTCGCGCGCTGACAGCCGCGTATCGACGCTGTCTGCCGCAGGCGCAATTCATTGATTTCGATGCAGTGACACCCGAGCAGATTCAGGCGCAATTTGCAGCACTGGCAGCAGGCGATCTGGTGGTGCTGGTGCAGTCGTCTAACTTTCGACTGGATGCTTACCGGATTCGCGTCGAACTGTTCAAACGCGCGTTGAAGGTGATCGAGCATCCGCATCTGGCGCGCATGCCGGGTGTGCAGGCGCTGCATTACATCGCGTCGCTGGCTTACGATGCCGCGTACTACCGCGATACTGGCCATGCGCTGAAGACGCGGATTGATCGCGCCACCACCGCAATGATCGACAGCGGTGGTGCGCAATTACATTTCGGCGCACTGGAATCGGCCAAGCTCAATATCGGCGACTACACTAGTATGGTCAATATCGGCGGACAGTTTCCGATAGGTGAAGTATTCACCGAAGCGCGCGACCTGGAAGGCGTCACTGGCGAAGTGCGGATTTTTGTTTTTGGCGATACCGAATTTTCAGTCAACCAGCCTGAACAACCGATCACGCTGGTAATCCGCAATGGGCGCGTGGTCGATACACATAACAGCACGCCAGCGTTCGATCAGGTGCTGGCGAATATCCGCGCTGACGAAGATGAAGTGTGGCTGCGCGAGCTCGGCTTCGGTATGAATCGCGCGTTTGGTATAGACCGCACGGTCGACGATATCGGATCCTTCGAACGGATGTGCGGCATTCATCTATCGCTTGGTGCCAAGCACGGCGTCTATAACAAGCCGGGCTTCAAACGTGGCACGACACGGCATCATGTCGACGTGTTTGTCGATACACACGCAGTGTGGCTTGATAACGCTTCGGTGTATCACGATGGTGCTTGGTGCGTGGGTGATCTTGCTACAGTATTGGGCGAACGGTCACCGGAATAGTTTTTACGGTACGAATGAGCGCGCACTGACACGCATTCGCACGCTTGTTTTGCCCTCTCCGTGGCAGACAAAAAACACAAACCAACAACGTCGTTATGGCGACCAACTCACTTGTGAGATCAACCTGGACCGGGGTGTAATCAAGGTCGGATGCTTTTTTATCCAGCCCACTTCGCCCCGGAGCCTGACATGCAGTGCACAGTCCATCGATTGTTTATCGTCATTCTGTCGTTGCTGTTGATACCGCTCGGCAGTTGCGGTGGCAGCGCAAGTAGCGGTCCTAGCCTGCTACCAGCGCAACAACTTGCGGCAACAGAATTATCAGTGCGCCTGCCGCATTGTCCCTCCGCACCCACTCCTCTACGAAAAATCAGCACTGTGCATGGCAGCAGTCGGCAAGCCGTACCGGTCGGCGAGCAGATTACCGTGCGCGGCGTGGTGACTGCCGATTTTGAAGACGCACGGCAACTGCACGGTTTTTTCATGCAGCAAGTTGCAGCGCCGAGCAGCACCCACTCGGATGGCCTGTTTGTCACCCTGCCGAGTCGTGCGCGCCATGTTGCCACCGGCAGTTATGTTCAGGTCAGTGGCACGGTCGAGCAAATCAGCAATCGCGCTGGTCGCAACGATGGTCAGATCAGGCTCGGTGCGGTCAGCAATATGACGATCTGCGGCGATGGTCCACCGAACACACCGCGCTTGCTCACGCTGCCGATTAAAAACCGCAAGCAGCTTGAGGTACTCGACGGCATGCTGGTGCGCATTCCGCAAACACTGATCGTCACGGATAACCATGATCTCGGCTATCACGGCGATTTGATGCTGTCGGCTGATGCCCGCTTGTGGCAACCGTACAATCATCCCACGCTATCTGATCCAGACGAGATCATCGATGCCAATCAACGCGCGCAGATCACGCTTGGCAACGGCAGTACTGCGACGCATCCGGTACCGTTACCGTACCTGTCCGCAAACGACACCAGCGGTACCCGGCGCGTTGGCGATACAGTTGCACAGCTTGAAGGTGTATTGACGCAATCCTTCGGCGTCTGGCGCTTGCAACCGACATTAAAACCCGTATTTGCCAGCACCAACTCACGGCCAGTCAGGCCTGCGGCCGTTGGCGGCACAATACGTGTAGCGAGCATGAATGTGCTGAGTTACTTCACGACACTGAATGAACGCGGCGCAAAAACTTCTGCTGAATTACGGCGTCAACGCGACAAGCTCGTCGCCGCAATTTCCGGACTGGATGCAGACGCCATTGGATTGATGGAAATCGAAAATACCAGCGAGGCACTGACCGATCTGGTCGATGCGATCAACCGGCAATTGGGTATTGGCACCTATGTTGCCATCGATAGCCCGGTGCAAGGCAGCGACGCAATCAAGGTAGCAATGATTTACAAGCCATCGCGGCTGATCCCGTTAGGCACGGCAGAATCGCCGCCACCGACTAGGGGCGATGGCGGTATCAGTGCATCGCGCCCTTCGCTTGCGCAGCGCTTTACCGTGCGCGATTCGGCGGCAGGATTCTGGCTAATCGTCAATCATCTGAAAAGCAAGAGTCGCTGCCCGACAGACGCAAACAGTACGGATCGCGACGCCGGTCAAGGCTGCTGGAATGCTACACGGGTGCGGCAGGCGCAAGCCATTGCGCGCTGGAGCGATGCATTAGGAAAACGTACTGCACAACCAAACGTATTGATGCTCGGCGACTTTAATGCCTATCTCGACGAAGATCCGGCCCGGATAATGCTGGAAAGCGGCTTCGACGATCTATTGCAGCGCATGCCGGCTGCGGAACGCTATTCGTATGTATTTGATGGCCGTTCGGGTGCGCTCGATCGTGCTTTTGCCGATTCACCGCTGCGCGACAAAGTCAGCGGCGTGACGATCTGGCATATCAATGCCGACGAACCGTCTGTGCTCGATTACACCACCGCCGGCAAGACCGATGACCGTTACGCCGCAACACCCTTTCGCGCATCGGATCACGACCCGCTGCTGATCGGTCTGGATTTGTAAAGAATACCAGGCCCGCGAGGGCACGATGCGCGCGACTGGAAAATGCAGCGCCGGCAAATTTTGCTGCTCAACCGCACGTCGACCCATTAAATACTAATGAGCAACATAATACCTATACAATTAGGTATCCTTATTAAACAGCGTTGATCAATTCGTAAAATCTGGTCGACTTTCGCGAATACTCAGTCATCAAAAGACGGGTTATCTCATTGTTTAAACGCACCTCACTTTTTCTCGGCATGCTGGCGATGGTAGTCATCATCATGACCGTGCTGACCATTGCGAGTCTGAACCTGATGTCAGCACTGCGCGCCTACGTCGGTGGAGAAAGCTTGTGGTCAAAAGCGCAGAAAGACGCGATCTCGTCGATCAGTCGCTATGCTGCACGCGGCGACGATAGCGACTACCAGCAATTTTTGCGTCATTTGCAGGTACCTGAAGGCGATCGTTTAGCCCGTACCGAAATGAATCAGAAAACACCCCGTCATGCAGTAATTGTCGCGGGGTTTCTGGCCGGGAAACTGTCAACCGAAGACATTGACAACATGATCTGGGCCTACAGCTACTTCAAATGGGCGCCAGATGTCGCACGCGCGGTTACCTACTGGGAGGCAGGTGATCGGTACATCGCCGCATTGCGCCAACTTGGTGAACGTATTCGTGCACAGATGATTCAGCATCGTGGCGTCGGTATTAACGACGCCGTTGGCAATGCCAGCATACGCAAAGAAATTGCCGAGATCGATGCTGCGCTGATACCGATCGAAGAAGGTTTTTCAGCATCGCTCGGCAGTGCGTCGCGTTGGGCGCGCGACGTGTTAATCACTGGCACTACCGCGGTTGCATTTCTGCTCCTGTTGATTGTCGCTGTAGCGGTGCGATCGTTGACTGCACGCAGCGATCGGCTGGCCGCGCAATTGCGCTTGAGTCAACAACGTCTGGAACTCGGATTTCAAGGCAGCAATGCAGGTCTTTGGGACTGGAATATTCGCGACAGCACCGTCTATTTTTCTCCGTGGTTTTCACAGATGCTTGGCTACGACACCACTTCATTGACGACGACCCCGACCATTTTCATTGACCTGTTGCATCCCGATGATCGTGAAGCCGCATTACAAAAGCTGAAACAGCATCTGGACAGCGATGTGCGCTACCAGGCCGAGTTTCGACTCAAGCGCAGCGACGGTAACTACCTCTGGTGCCGATCACGCGGTAAAGTGGTTCGCGATGAGGCCGGTGTGGCAACGCGAATGGTCGGCTCGCTGGTCGATATCACCGATCTGAAATCTGTCGAAGCAATTGCGTTCGCCGAGAAGGAAATGGCCGAAGTCATGCTCGCAGCGATCGCCGATGCAGTCATCGCCACAGATAACGACGCGCGAATCACCTACTGCAACCAGGTTGCGGAAATTTTACTTGGGCTGCCCGAGCAACAAATTATTGGCTGGCCGCTCGCCCTTGCCTGTCGGATTTTCGACGGCGCGACGGGTACCGAAGTCGTCAACCTTATTGAACAAGTAGTCAATCAGGGCACCGGACTTCCGGCCGACTGCATTCTGAACCTCCATCGCATGGATGGCGGGATCGTGCCGATTGATCATTCGGTAGCACCGATTCGCAATCCCGCTGGTGACATCGTCGGAGCCGTATTGGTATTGCACGATGTGAGCGAAAGTCGGCGGCAGCAAGCCCGTCTGACCCATCAGGCCGATCATGATGCGCTCACAGGCGCACCCAATCGACGCGCCTTCGAGCGCCACCTCAACATGATGCTGGTGCCAACGAATACAAACCGGCATCACGCGGTGATGTATCTTGATCTGGATCAGTTCAAGGTCATCAACGATACCTGCGGCCATGCCGCCGGTGATGAGCTTATCTGTCAGGTCAGTGTGATTCTGCAACAGCGATTGCGGGAACGTGACCTGCTGGCACGGCTGGGCGGTGACGAGTTCGGTATTCTGCTTGAAAATTGTGGATTGGATGATGCTTGCCGCATAGCAGAAACACTACGACAAAGTATTACCGATGTGCGTTTTTCCTGGAGCGGCCAGACGTTCACGATTGGTGTGAGCATCGGTCTGGTTGCGTTAGTTCCCGGCACCACGACGTTCAAGGAAATTTTGAAGGCTGCGGATTCTGCCTGCTACATGGCCAAAGAAAAAGGACGCAATCGTGT
>JAYTZV010000060.1:0-38890 GCA_043741695.1 Burkholderiales bacterium | reverse complement strand
AACGCCAACCAACGAAACAACCAAGAAAACTCTGAGAGATTTCGGCACATAAAGCTTTGCGCCGGGACGGTGTTCAAACATCAACACCAGGAGGCGGGAAGGCTTATCGTTAATGCGAAGGGTTTGCGGTGCTGCTATAAACGATGCATGTTACATCGACTGAGCCGAATTCTACATGGGAAACACTGCCAGTGTCGAACTATTTTGCAGTGCGGCATCCGCGCAGCCAGCTCGATCCCGGGTGAAGCGCGGTGGCTGCTCTGTGCAATCCACCGCTTTTGTTGCCGACAATTTTATTCGGCAATACCGGCAACAACGTGCGAAAAACCACCATCGACATAGGTAATTTCGCCAGTAATTCCACCCGCAAGGTCGGACAGCAAAAACGCGGCAGCGTTGCCGACATCTTCTTGAGTCACATTGCGACGTAGCGGCGCGTGGGCTTTGACGAAATTCAGAATCTTGCCAAAATCCTTGATGCCGCTGGCCGCCAAAGTTTTGATCGGCCCGGCCGAGATGCCATTGACGCGAATGCCTTTCGGGCCAAGTGACTCCGCCAGGTAGCGTACGCTCGCTTCCAAAGAGGCCTTGGCGAGGCCCATCGTGTTGTAGTTGGGTAGCGACCGTACCGCACCGAGATAGCTCAGCGTCAACAGTGCTGCGTTCGTACGCAACATCGGCAAAGCCGCTTTTGCCATCGCCGGAAAGCTGTAGGCAGAAATGTCATGCGCAATCCGGAAACCTTCGCGCGACAGGCCGTCCAGAAAATCGCCAGCGATCGCTTCACGCGGCGCAAAACCGATCGCGTGCACCAGGCCGTCCAGCTGATCCCACGATTGTGCGAGATCGGCGAAGACGCCGTTGATCTGCTCGTCGCTACCAACGTCGCAATCAAAAATCAATTCGCTACCGAATTCTTTCGCAAAGTCGGCGGTGCGCTCCTTGAAGCGCTCTCCGACATAGGTAAATGCCAGTTCAGCACCTTCGCGCTTGCATGCTGCGGCAATGCCATACGCAATTGAGCGATTCGATAGCAGGCCGGTAATCAGAATTTTTTTGCCTTGCAAGAACGCCATGAATTACTCCTGTTGATTCGCGGGGTGATCGCTTTTGGTGCCGCGGATGTACAAACAACGCAGACCGTGCGAAGAATAATCCCGTCTGTGCAAGATGCAGCAGCGGGCCGTCGAGGATTGTAGGGGCCGATGTCTGCGGTGGCAAGTCGGGTGCGCGATGCTTAAACAGCTGGTTGGGGCGCTGCCGGTGATCAATATCCTGCTGTTCCGACCTGCTTCACAAATTTATCGGGAGGAGGCAAGCGTAATCGCCTTGCCATGCTTTTTGACACCTTTTGTCGTCGACTTGGACGCTGCCAGGATGACTTTTCCGTGCGTATGCTTGCGCTCGCTTACGGCGAGAACGGCTTTTTCATGCGTGTGCGCATGTCCATGGCCATGAGCCACCACTGTATATGCCGCATGGTGTGTTCCCGTATGCGCCGCCAGTTGATAAGGCACCTGCAATGTCAGCGTCTGTCCTCGCGCTACGCCGTCGTGCCGCAAACCGTTCCAGTTTTTGACTTGCGCAACACTGACATGGTAGCGATGGGCAATCGAAGCGATGTTGTCATGCTTGCCTACACGAACATGAATTTTTTTCGTATCCGGTACGTCTGGCTCAATCGACATTACCGCGTTTTCAGCAATATCAGGCGTGATGTCAGCTTCCGGTGCCTTGGCTGTTTTTGGTACCAGCACGGTCGAACCGGCTTTCAGCCGCATGTGTGCCGGGATGTGGTTCACCTCGCGCAGCAGTTGTGGCTCGGTACCCAGGTGTGCCGCGAGATCTTCAATTCGCTCGCGTTTGGATACGGTATAGGCCGTCCACGATGATAGTGGGCGATTCCATTGCGCCAGATTGACCTTGAATTTTTCGGCATTGCGTTGCGGAAGCAATATCTTGGTACTGGTACTACCAGTGATCACGGGCCGATTGAATTGCGGATTAAGCGCCTTGAATTCATCCAGCGGTAGTTCGGCAAGCTGCGCCGCCACTTTCAGATCGATGTCGCGGGTTTTGCCGATGGTCACGAAATAAGGCTGATTATCGGCTTTAGGCAGAGTGATGCCGTATTGCTGTGGCGCGGCAATAATATTTTTAACTGCCTGCAGCTTTGGCACGTAGTTGCGGGTCTCGGCTGGCATCAGCGCGGACAGGCTGTTGAAGTCGGTTGGCAGGCCTGCTGCCTGATTTTTCTTAATTGCTCGCTGTACCGAGCCTTCGCCCCAGTTGTAGGCTGCCAGCGCGAGTTGCCAATCGCCAAACATACCATGCAGTTTTTGCAGGTAGGTCAATGCCGCATCGGTCGAGGCGAGTACATCACGGCGCTCGTCCTTGAACATATTTTGCTTCAGATTGAAATTCAGCCCGGTCGACGGAATGAATTGCCACATTCCGGATGCTTTGGCTGATGAATACGCCTCCGGGTTGAACGCTGATTCAATGAAAGGCAGGAGCGCCAACTCGGTCGGCATACCGCGCTTTTCAAGCTCTTGCAAGACGTGAAACAGATAACGCGACGCGCGCGTTGTGGTGCGCTGAATGTATTCGGGGCGCGCGCTGTACCAATCGGTTTGCGTGCCGACCAGCGGGTTGTCCAAATCGGGAATGCCGAAGCCGTTGCGGATGCGTTGCCAGACATCAAGTTGTTCGATCGCCAGAACTTGGGTGGCTGGGTCGTTCGGGTCGTAGGTGTTGTCGCTGCTGACCGGGGAAATCGTAAGGTCGTTTGCCGAGCCGGTGATCGGGGCACTTGCCATGCCGATGAACAAGGGCAATATAAATGCGAAAGTGCGAAGCGTTTTTTGCTGCATGGGTAGGTTCTTTCGTTGGCTGGTCACGCGTTCTCGCGCCACCAGGCTCCCGACATAAAGGCCGAGTGTACGTATGCCCGTTTTGAATGGTCAAGGAAATTTACAGATTAGAGCGACCATATTCGCGCACGGTCTGCGGTTTCATCTGCAAAAAGCGGGGTCCCGCCCGGGCGGGATTGCGAGCGCTAAGTACCTGCCTCGGTGCACGCATCGCGTGTCAAAGAGTCTGGTACTGTGCACAGCGTGGCGACAAACGGCCGCTATTCGATGCGGCCGACGTCAGTACGTGCAATGGAAAACGTGTCAACAGCGTCTTCCGAACAGACAACGGATCTACCCGGCAAGGCAAGCCTACGTGCCCTGCGCCACAGCACGTAGGCTCATCTAGGCAAACGTATTTTTCCACAACCGCAGCGCAGCGAACGATGCCGATCCCGTATCCTCGTCGAGCTTACCGGCGCGCTGCAATGCGCTGACGATTGCCGGATCATGTGATCTGAGAAACGGATTGGTGGCGCGCTCCAGTGCGATTGTCGAAGGTACCGTCGGTTGATGTCGGTCGCGCTTGGCCTGATCTGATGCCAGCCTCGCCATTAGCGCCTGATTATCTGGATCTACCGCGCGCGCAAAACGCAAATTCGACATCGTGTATTCATGCGCGCAGTACACCTGAGTTTCGTCAGGCAGTGCAGCGAGTTTCTGCAACGACGCTTCCATTTGTTCAGGCGAGCCTTCAAACAGACGGCCGCACCCACCTGCAAACAAGGTATCGCCGCAAAACAGCCAGCCCTGTGCCGATGCCACATAGGCGATGTGGCCGCGCGTATGTCCTGGTACGTCGAGCACCGACAGCGTAAGCGCAGGAGCGGCGAGAACCACGGTATTACCTTCGCCAATGCGCTGCGTAACGCCCGATATGGCTTCCGCACGCGGCCCCCAGACCTGGACGTCAGCGTGTTGCGACAATTGCGCGACGCCGCCGACATGGTCAGCATGATGATGTGTCAGTAGAATAGACGTCAGCGTAACTTGATGTGCCGCCAGCGCGGCAAGTACGGGTGCCGCATCACCAGGGTCGACAACCGCGGCGTGAATGCCGTCATGAATCAGCCAGAAGTAATTATCATTAAAGGCAGGAATCGCCAGAACCTGTAACGTCGTCATGGATGCACCTCCACCAGAAAAAAACATTATAGCGCTCGGTTCCTGGCTCGATACCGAGGCCGGTGCCTACGTGCGCGACTGGGAACAGCACTGTTTCGAACAGCTCACTGCGGACATTTTCGGCTTCAATGCGGTGCAGATTGGCCTGCCACAAATCGATGCGCTGAAAGATAATCGGATGCCAAACAAGTGGCTGGTGGACACGCGTTGTGGTCCACAAATTGCGGTTGTGCACGATCCCGCTGAAATGCCGTTCGCGTCACAGAGCCTTGACCTGATTGTACTACCGCACGTGCTCGAATTTTCCAGCGAGCCGCACCAGGTGCTGCGCGAGGTTGAACGGGTATTAATTCCAGAGGGACGGATGATTATTTGCGGTTTCAATCCGGCAAGTCTGTGGGGCGTACGGCATCTTTCAGGACGACTATCCGGCGCACCGTTTTTGCCGCTCGATGGCGAGTTGATCAGCGTCCCTCGTTTAAAAGACTGGTTAAAATTATTGAATCTTGAAGTCAGTGAAGGGCATTTCGGGTGCTACGCACCACCGTGCAGAACCGACGCGTGGCTACGCCGATTTGGCGTCATCGAACGTGCCGGCGCGCGCTGGTGGCCGTATCTTGGTGCGGTCTATATGGTGCAGGCGATCAAGCGGGTCAAGGCGATGCGCTTGATCGGCCCAGTCCGGCACCTGGCGCTGAGCGCGGCACATGCGTTGCCGGCGACGAATAAAATTTCCACGACACCTTCTTCGAAGAAAACACACTTAACAAAAAATTCCGATGAATAAAGTAGACATTTTTACTGACGGGGCCTGCAAGGGTAACCCTGGACGTGGCGGCTGGGGTGCGTGGCTAGTGGTTGGCGAGCACCAGAAAGAATTATTCGGCGGCGAGCGTGAAACAACTAACAACCGCATGGAATTGAAAGCGGTTATCGAAGCGCTGTCGGTATTGCGTCGTCCGTGTGAGGTTGTGGTGCATACCGATAGCCAGTACGTACAAAAAGGTATCAGTGAATGGATTCACGGCTGGAAAAAGCGCGGCTGGAAAACTGCAGCTCGCGAGCCGGTCAAAAATGTCGACCTGTGGCAAGCACTTGATGTTGCGCAGCAATTGCATCGTATTCAGTGGCGCTGGGTACGCGGCCATTCTGGACACATTGGCAACGAGCGTGCCGATGCGCTCGCCAACCGTGGCGTCGACTCCGTTAAATAAAATCTTTCAGGAATTAATTACGTATGCGTCAAATCGTTCTCGATACAGAAACTACCGGCCTGAATCCGCGTTCGGGTGACCGGGTTATCGAAGTCGGCTGTGTCGAACTGATACACCGCCGTCTAACCGGCAATAATTTCCACCGCTACATCAACCCCGAACGTGATTCGGAAGATGGCGCGCTCGCGGTTCACGGACTGACTACCGAATTTTTAAGCGACAAACCAAAATTCGCCAAGATTGCCGCCGAGCTGCGCGATTACCTCCGCGGTGCTGAAGTCATCATTCACAACGCGCCGTTCGACGTGGCTTTCTTGAACGCTGAATTCAGTCGACTCGATATTGCGCCGTTCGACCGGCATGTGTCCGGCGTTGTCGATACGTTGGCACACGCCAAGGAAATGCATCCTGGCAAACGCAATTCGCTCGATGCCTTGTGCGACCGCTATGGCATTTCTAATGCGCATCGCACCTTGCACGGCGCATTGCTCGATGCTGAACTGCTGGCGGAGGTGTATTTGGCAATGACGCGCGGGCAAAACAGTCTTTCGATGGAGCTGATGGGTGCCGACAACACGGAGGAGGCTGCGTCTGGCTGGATGTCGTTGCCGCTCGCGGATATTATGGTACTGCCGGCCAGCGCTGACGATCTGGTGCAACATCAACTCCTGCTGGATGGCCTCGACAAGGAAATCCGCGGCACCGCAATCTGGCGTCAGTCGGCGAGCTAAATCTCAACGTCCAAACCCGCGGCAGGGCTGGCACAACGCAGCGGTTTTATGCGATACTTCCGCCAACTTGGGGCGGTTAGCTCAGGGGTAGAGCACTGCCTTCACACGGCAGGGGTCGCAAGTTCGAAACTTGCACCGCCCACCAAGCATATTTCAGCAGTTAATTACTCTATTGCCTGCAATAGCGTCCACATCGTCGACATCGTCCACATCGGCACCTACGAGCAGCGTGATTTTGCTCATCCAATGCATGAACACAAATCTTGTAGATGCCGGCGGTTTGTGCAGCCAATCAAGCATCTTTTGCAAACGTTAAATCGTTTCCGTATCAGCCATCATCAGGTCAACACCCGCACCCGCAAAATTGGCGAGGTCTGCGGCTGTTGCCTTACCTTGCGCGGATGCTAGTGCCTGCTCAATGGCGGCGAGCGAATCAAAACCAAGTATTGCCACCAGATACACGCCGTGTTTGCTGGTGACGCCCATCACATTGCCGCGCGACACTTCATAGCTGCGTAGCCCGGGCAGCGTCTTGGCGAGCGGCACGTGTTTTTGAAAATAATACGTATCGAATGCCGCTACGTCGACGGGTTGCTGATATGCGGCAATAAGTTTGGCCATTACATGTCTCCAGATAATTGGTATGCGAAAAAAATGTTTATATGGTGTGGATAAAATCCTGACGTGGGCGACAGCATAGGTCTTGTAACCGCATGTTTTAAGCGCTCGCTGCAATATGTGTAGTGATCCACGCATCGATTGCCATTGGCCGCGCGTACAAATAGCCTTGCATTGCATCGCATCCCGCTGCCATCAGGAAAGATGCCTGGTCGGTTGTTTCTACTCCTTCGGCAATCACTTTCAAATCGAGATTTTTTGCCATTGCAATGATGGTCTGAACAATCGCGATATCGTCATCTTGCGGCAACGATTTGATGAAGCTGCGATCGATCTTGATTTCGTGCAGCGGCATACGCCGGATATAAGCAAGGCTGGAATAACCGGTGCCAAAATCATCGATCGAAAACCGGATGCCAGCTGCCGCGAGTTTGTTCATCATCGTGACCGTTGCATCAATATTGTCGATCAACAGACCTTCAGTAACTTCCAGCACCAGCGACGACGGCGCTGCACCGGTTTTTTGGATTATCTGCAAGACCCGATCAGCGAAGTCGTCACGGCGAAATTGCCGTGGACTAATATTGATCGAAATCGGTATCGGCATGTTGGCATCGGCTAAACGTACGATCAGCGAGCAGCCTTGTTCGAGCGCCCAATCGCCGAGCGCGAGGATCGCGCCCGACTGTTCCGCCAACGGAATAAACACGGCCGGCGCAATCATGCCGCGTGCTGCATGCGTCCAGCGCATCAGCAATTCGGCGCCGACTGTTTTGCCGTTACGATCGAACTGCGGCTGTATGTGCATGCACATTTCGTTTTTCGACAACGCATTCAGCAAGTCATTTTTGAGCGACAAATGCTCGATCGCATTTTTGTGCATGCCGGGTTCGAAACGGCTCACCCGGTTACGGCCAGCTTCCTTGGCGTGATACATCGCAGTGTCTGCTTCGCGCAGCAAATCTTCGGCGCTGTCGTTGTGTTGCGATAAAAAAGTGATGCCAATGCTGCAGCCGAGGTTGTACAGCAAGTCATCGATGTCGAACGGCTCGCACAACGCCGCGCGAATTTTTTCTGCGATGAGCGAAGCGCGCTCAACGCTTTCGTCGAGATTCTCTGACAAATTAGTGGCTAGTACAACAAACTCATCACCACCAATGCGGGACACCGTATCGCCTTCGCGTAGCAAATCAGTCAAACGACCAGCAACCAGTTTCAGCAAAATATCGCCGACGGCATGGCCGCGCGCGTCGTTCACTTTTTTGAAAAAATCGAGATCGATGAAAAAGACACTGCTGATAAGGTCACTTCGCTTGGCCGACGCGAGCAGCTGTGACATGCGGTCGACTAACAGTCGCCGGTTCGACAAGCCGGTAAGTGGGTCATAAAAAGCCAGTTGATGGATTGCTGTTTCCGCTTTCTTTTGCGCCGTGATGTCGCGAAACGTAAAACTCAGGATCGTTTTTTGTGAGTAATCTTTGTACACACTGCAGGCGACATCCGCGTCGAAATGACTTCCATCCGACCTTTTAAGAATCAGATCACCTCGGGCATGGCCATCACGGTAGAGTGATTCGGCAAAGATCGCATGACGGCTATCCTGGTCGTCGACGAAATCGCGGCTTTTGTTCAGCAGGATATCTGCCTCCGATACACCGAGAATCGCGCACGCCGCTGGGTTGGCGGCCACTATTTCGCTATTGATAGTGGTCTGCAAAATGCCATCGAGATTATTGTTGAATAGCAGTGTGTAGCGACCTTCGGTTTCCGTTAATGCCGCTTCTTCCAGTCGCTTTTTGGTAATCTCAACAACGAAGCCGGCCACGCGCTCAAGCTCGCCGGATTGATCAAAATAAAATCGACCTTTCGACCAAAGCCAATGCACCGTATGGTCTGGCCAGACCACGCGCATTTCGACATCGAAGTCACCTTTGCCTTTCATGGCGGCGACATATTCTGTGTGGACCATCGCGCGGTCGTCGGGATGAATATGCGCCATGAAGCTTTTGTAGTCCCACACGGCTGGCGGCTCGCTATAGCCGAAGCAGCGGTCGTGCTGCAGCGAGCGAATCACGAGGTTGGTGGAAATATCCATACTCCAGTCACCGAACTCGGTGGCTTCCAATGCAAAATTGAGTCGCTGTTCATTCGCATGCTGACGTTGCGTAGCAAGTTTGCGTTCGGTGATATCAGACAAACACCCGGTTTGGCGGATCGCGCGCCCCACCTCATTCCACTCCGCCATGCCACGGTTGCGATACCAGCGGTATTCGCCCGACTTTGCCAGTAGCCGTATCTCGATTTCGTACGGGATGCGCTCCTTGAAATGACGTAGCGTCGCGTCGACTGCGCCTTGCAGGTCATCGGGATGAACCCGCTTGAAAAATGAATCCTTGTCATTGGCTAATTCATCGTCCGCAAAACCCAGCAGTTCCTTGAATCGTAGTGAAAAATACACGTCATTCGTAACGATATTCCATTCCCACAGGCCGTCTCGGGTGCCACGAATTGCACGCTCCAGCCGTTCCTTATCGCGCACCAAGACGAGTTCACGTTGTTTTTGTGCGGTAATGTCGCGTACCGTTGCCAGCAGTAGGTGCTGATTTGGCAGCGCTTGCACGGTCCACGATAACCATTTCTCGTTGCCATCTTTGCAGCGGATGCGATGGTCGAACTGGTAAGACGACTCACTGGTACCGGCAGCTTTAAGTGCGCCTATCACGGCGGCGTGATCGGATACGTGCACCCATGTCAACCATCTATCGGAGAGTAATTCTTCGACAGACCAGCCGAGTACGCTTTCCCAGTTCGACGCAAGTAGCACGAGCTTGCCGTCGGGATCGACCAGGCAGGGCATATCGGGCATGCATGCGAAAACAGGCGCGTATTCAGACTGAATCGCATTGTGATTGGAAATTGTCATCGCTCGATTATCGCGTAGTTTGCTATTTCTGCGCGTTAAGATATTTGCGTGCTGCTGACAAAAAATTTGGGATCAAAAGCTCAAATTCGCGTTGCGGCTAATACGTACTGCGACTTTGGCGCGGTAGTAACCTGTTCGCTGCGCGGTAAGGGGGCCTTTGCAGCAGGCACAGGCTTACGCGCAGTCGATGTACTGGCCAAGGCGCATTACCGTCACCCCCGCGCCGAGTTGTCGCAACGACGGTTGAATGATGACGCAATTATCGTAGGGCGTCACGATACGGCGGACGCCGTCCCGGGCTATCAATGTACCTTTGGTCGGGATTGTTTCCAATCCCTTGAACGACGTGGAAAACGCGAAATCCATGCTGTGTGCCACGATGGGTTGAGTAATTTCGATACATAGCTGCTTTGGCGGAATGCGCCGGGTCATCAATTTGTGTACCGATTCCCGATCGGCAGTGTTGCTTTTCAGCAAAAATTGACAGGTGGTATCGATCGCGACTTCCGTACTGTTTTTGCCAAAGTGCTGACCAGTTTCAATTAGTAGTGCGTTGCGTGCGCTGTGGGGATCGGCAAAGTCGCCGTAATCGCGCAAGCGCGTGCCTTCCGCATGACCGCCATCGACGATCACATACCGGGGAAAGCCGAGTTCGGCAGCCAGGCGACGGCCTTTCACCAGCGGGCCACACATCATCAATGGCTCTGACGCTTCGTGCATTGAGTGGATATCGAGCAGGAGGTCGACGGTGTCGATGAAGGGCCGCATTGCGCGCGCGCGGCGCAATTCGACGCTGACACGATCGCCATCGAGCACAGCCTCACTCCAGATGCGATTGAAGTCTTCATCAATGAAGCGTGACGCGTCGGGTTCATTGATGTTGAAGCTTTCGTAGGCGGCGACGTTGGCAAAGCCGAGACTGAGACGGCCTCGGATCGGTTGAATTTGTTCACGCAATAACAGGTCAACCGCAATCGCACCGCTGACTTCATTTCCGTGCACTAACGCAAGGATCAACACATGCGGACCCGGCCGGCCACTGTCGCGTGTGTGCACATAATCGATACCGCAGTTACCGGTTCGCCAGCATGAAATATCCGGGAATGCTAATTCCATCGGATAGGTCGGAAGCGTTGAGCGGATGTCGGATAAGGAACGCATGAGAACTCCAAAGAGGGCGCCAAAACAAAGCGTTGGCATCAGAGTGTGGAGCCCGGGTGCGCTGGACGTGTGCTGGTTCGGCACCACTATGTGCTACTTGTCTGGCGCGCCAGGAGTGTTGGGCGAATCCGATTCCATCGCGTCACGTGGCATCGATTTGATCAAGCCCTGCCATAGGTTATCCAGCACCTTGTGTGTCTGGTGACGCTGTCGATATACGACAATATCGAAACTGACGCGCCAGCTACCGTTGCCGACAATCGCCAGTCCACCGCGTGCAACTTCGTGTTGCACCAGCCGCTGTGGCAGCCATGCAATGCCGATACCGCGCTTTGCCATTTCAAGAATCGATTCGTAGGAGTCGGCTTCATAAACCGGTTTGAGTAATGGCGGCGATGGCATGTCGGCGAGGTGCCGCGCCAGCACAATACGCAATGTAAGTGCCCGCGCAAAACACAGCCACGGCAACGGTTCGGTGCCGCCAGGGAGACGATAGCGGGCCATGCCGCGGTTATCGAGTGCGCTGACTGGAACCAACGTTTCGCGTGCAATTGGCAAGTAATCGAAGCGACTGTGATCGATCAACAAGCGCGTGTAGGAACTGGAGTACACAATTAATAGATCAGCTTCGCCTGCGAGAAGCCGCATGATCGCGTCTTCGGCCGAGCCGGTGGTTAAGGTTGCAGTGAAATGGCCAGATTGCCGAACCGTTGTCTCGTACCATTCCGGAAAAAACGTATTGGACAGTGTGCGTCCAGTAGCAATCCGGAGATTGTTTTCGAGCACTGGAGCGCTGCCATGCAGTTGACTGCGCGCACCGTGGATGATGTCGAGGGCGTTGGTTATGGCATCCAAAAATACCGCGCCAGCCGGCGTCAGAGTAACTGGTTTGGAGCGCGCGATCAGCGGTGTGCCGGCCCATTCTTCCAGTGATTTGATCCGCCGGCCAAAAGCCGGGTGGGTAACAGACCGGTTTTCGGCCGCGCGCGTGAAGCTGCGTGTGTGCGCCAACTCGACGAAGTCTTCCAACCATCTTAGCTGCATGGCGCCCCCCGGCACTGACCTGTTTATGCGGCCAAGGAATCGACCACCCTCCCGAAGATTGTACTGACGATGTTGACTTAGGTTGTCAGCGCAAGCCCACTCTTTGGCTTAAACGTTTTACTTACGCAACGTGCGACCCGGCGCACTGCAGTGCTACGCAACATAATTTTTCTGCAAAATCCGGAATACGTGGCCAAGAGCGTTTTACACGACGCTCGCAGTACGGCCCTTCTGTATTTCGCTGATCAATAGTTTTGAAGAGTGTCGACATGTGGGCTTGATGCGTTAGGTTCACTAATCGAGAGCACCTACACCGTCGATGCTGACATCGAAAACTGCGACGTCTTCATTTTCTTTGCCAGCATGAGCAATGCCGTAATGCTGATGGCTGCAGTCGCCATCACGTAAAAACTTGGCGCGACTTTGTTGTGCAGCGTGTCGATCAGCCACGTCACAATCAAAGGAGCAAAGCCGCCAAAGATGGTTACGGAAAAGTTGTAACTCAGCGCGAGGCCGGTACCACGCGTCTTGGTCGGAAAAATATCAGCGAGCAGCGCAGGTACCGGGCCCAACGATGCAGCGAGCATCAGGCCGACGATTGCCTGAACAAACATCAGTGTTGTCACGGTCGGAAATGTCGTCAGAAGAAAAAACAAGGGCCAGGTCGTCAGCGCAATCAGCGACAACGCGATCCCCATCATTTTGTGTCGGCCATAGCGGTCGGACATCGCGCCGACAACAGGTGCGGCAAGCATCAGCATGAGACCGGTGACGACAGCACTGAGAAACGATGACGTTGCCGGGAGGTGCAGCTGTTTGATGGCAAACGTCGGCATGTACACCTTATGTACATAATTGAAGGCAGTCGCAGCAGCGACCACCCCAGCACCGAGAAACAAGTTGCCGCCGTTCAGTACAAAGACGTCGCGAATCGGCGATGTCGCTTTTTGTTCAGTACCGAGTTTTTTGAAGTCGGCGGTTTCGTCAATGCTGCGGCGAATATACAAACCTACCGGGCCGATCAGCAGACCGATGGCGAAAGCAACACGCCAGCCCCACTCGCTAATTTGCAAATCGGTTAGTAACCAGCTGAGCAAGGCACTAATACCAGCGGCCAGGACCGTTGCGAGTCCCTGCGTCGACATTTGCCAACTGGAGAAAAAACCACGTCGTTTGCTACTGGCATGCTCAACCATGAAGGCGGTTGCAGCACCGAATTCACCGCCTGTGGAAAAGCCCTGGATCATGCGTGCAGTGACAACAATCAAAGGAGCTGCGATGCCGATTTGTGCATACGTCGGCGCACACGCAATCATCGCAGTGCCGAGCATCATCAATGCAATCGACAGCGTCAGCGAGGCTTTGCGCCCGGCCTTATCGGCATAACTGCCAAGGACGATGGCACCAATAGGACGCGTGACAAAAGAGATGCCGAAAGAAGCGACACTGAGCAGCAAGGAGTTGGCAGGATCGTCGGTCGGAAAAAACAACTTGCCGATGACGATCGCAAAGTAACCATAAATGAGCAAGTCATAAAATTCGAGTGCATTGCCAATACTCGCGGCACAAATTTCACGCCATGGATTGTGGGCATCGGCAGGAATTCCTGTGGGTGGTAGCCTTTTTTCATTTGTCATGGTTATTTCCTCCTGCCGATTGTTGCTGGCGAACGGACACAAGATGTGCCGCTACGAATGTGGTGCGCATCGGTATTGAGTATAGAAATATCATGCTGCGCGCCTGTGCTTTTTCAGCACCGCCGTGTGCCTGATTCAGATTTTCGTTGTTGGGATAAGCCATCAAACCGTCCGTGTCGAAGGGCTGCGGCGGTTGCATCAATTTCAGAATTGGGTTGGATGCATGATTTGCGTCGCCGAAATGCTTGACGTAGCACTGTGCGCGATATTCCACGCTATTGCATTTGAATGTACGGTAGCAAGACAATTAAATATATCCCGTCGCGAGTGCTGCATCTCCCGCTCGCTGTTGCGGCAGTACTAACGAGCTATCGCGCTAAAGACATGGACAATTATTTTAGTTTGGCGGTGATCGCAGGTGCATTAAGTGAATCTGAAGACGAGACATGACATCGATTCAATGACTGTAAACGGCAGGCGCTGCTATAATTTTTTCGGCGCTGAAAATGGGATCACGCCGTGCAGAATTACGCCATAGTTCAATGACTGATCGTGCGGAAAATAATCCGCCTGAATCGAGACGATGCGCCGAAATCCTTTTTTGTAGTAGTACGCAAGTTGCGGATCGAAGGGTTCACGGTGGCCATTTTTTTTCTTCCTGTGCACGTATTCCCATGCAGTGATCTCCGGAGTTTTTTGCCGCGCACTCTGGAAGCCGGGGATCGGTGATCCTAAATAAATATTGCGCCATCCAGCCTTGAGTGCGCGCGGATAAAAAAACCGGAAAATTTCATTAACTGCTTCGGCATTGTTGCTGCTCAAGCTGATGCCGAACAAGGAGCGACTCTCGTCAGGCGTTCCAGTTTTATGCGGCAGGTTGGCAGTAATCTCCCATCGGGTCGGTGCAATAAAAACCGCCGGATTGATTGGTCGCATGAACAGCGATGCCAGTACTTTTCCGGAGCGCAGACAAAACGTACCGATGCATAACTCCGGGTTTGCATCGATGCGTTCTCCAAGCGTGCGTGCGCACGCAGCTTGATGGAAGTCCCATTTGGACTGTTCGAGATCGAGCAGGGCGCTTATATCTTTTGTTTCGAGATAGCGGGTTATAAATTGTGGCATGGTCAGAGAAGTTCAAGAAAAAAATCGGATGCGATTAAACAGATTGCCTGTGCGGGCTGGCGTGACGATGGCTTTTGCGGCATCAACGACTGTGCTGTTGCGCGGCCATAGTCCCGTTTGGAATCAAATCAGCAGCGGTATTTCCCGTTGAAAGTTCGCCGAGCAGCCCGGTCAGGTAGCCGTTGGTAACAACGGCTTCGCGACGATACGCCGGGTCGCGCATCAAGGCCTGATGCAGGCGATGCAGCCGAAAAAAAGGCACCGACGGATAGAGATGGTGTTCTGTATGAAAATTTACGCCATTTTGTGCAATGAGAATTCGCTCAAGCCAATGCGGCAACACAGTGCGTGAATTGTCGAATCCCGGTTTTGACAAACCAAAATGTTCGCCCAAATCCCGAAGATAAAGAATCGCCATCAAGAAAGTGGACAGCGGTGCGATCCAGTACAACAGCACTGCCATCCACCATCCCTGAAAAGTGACGAGCGAGAACAAGACAATCGCAAATACGGCGCGGTGAATATGGGTCGAACGGGGCAGAGCGACCGACATCCCGGCGCTGATCGTGTAACGCTTTAACTCGGCATAGGTGTAGTAGCCAATGCAGTGCTTGATGATCTCGGTGACCACCCGCTGATACGGCTTCGGGAATTGGTAACGCTGCTTTGACATGGTGACGACATGGTTCGGGTCGTTTACGGTCCATGCATGCCGATGATGCAGTTGATGATTGCGGCGAAAGCCATGGATGGTGATGAAAAAAGGAAACGCTGTGAAGACGTTGCCAAGTAGATCGTTCCACCACGGTCGCTGGCGGCCGAATTGGTAATGCGAATACTCGTGCATCACCGCCAGCAGCGCATGTTGCCGTGTTGCGATCAACAGCATGCACACCACGCTGACAGCCATGCTGTCGCATCGCTGCGCGATCACTGCGAGAAGAACAATGCATGCCCACTCCATGACGGTTTGGGAAAGCAAACGCATCGGTGCAGGTTGCGACAGTGTTTTTAAAAGCGTGCGATCGATATAAATTTTGCTGGAGATTGCGGACATAAGAAGGATAAAACTTACTTAAAGTAAATTATTCATACGGAGAGTTACTTAACAATAAGGAGAAATTGTTACTGGGTAATGACTTGATCGACTTGACCGACGTGACCGACGTGATCGAACTTGTTTGTGCGTGATCGCACGTGATCGACAATTGATCTGGCGTTGAAATGAAACCAATCGGTTTGCGGCACCACTCAGGAACCAGCTACCCGCCGTAAATGTTGGCTCCCGATAACGATACGATTCCGATGACACTGACCGCTGCTACGCCCTCGATACGAAATGCGCTACCCGTGATCGTTGAAAATCATGACAGTGCAAATGCTCTCGCAGCAGCCGCGCATGGCAGGCAGGACAGCGCATCGGATTCTGGCACCGCATTCAAGCCAGCTCGCGCTGGCGGCAGCACGCTGCGTGCACGGTGGGCGCGCATGATCGATACGAAAAAAGTAATCCATCCCCCTGCGTTGCGCTTTAGCGAAGAATGGACCGAGGCCGCCGAGGCGATTTGTCGCAATTGGGTCGATAGTAAATTGCTGCGCGATCAGTCGCGGGTATCGCACATCGCATTGGCGAAAATGAAAGCGCTTGAATATGAGCGCAAACATCGCCAACAGATAGCGCCCGAACAGCGACTTTTACCGCTGGCAGTTAGCAAGATGAATTACTACAACGCCGAGGTCGACGCGTTTCTCGAAGCGATCGGTGAAACCGACGCACGCGCAGTGCTGGACAGCTTCAAGCTCGCAGGTACTGGTGGGCTGCATCGCCAGAACACGACGCTCATGGCAACGGTGACCAATTCGATCGGTGCAGCTCAGTTGCTCGTGCCGGAACCGGTTGCCAAAGTGGGGCTTGCAGGCGCGCGCCTGGTGATGCAAGGCGTCACGTCAGGAACCGTTGTGCAGGCAGGCTCGCGCCGCTTGCGCAATGCCGGCACCGAAGACATGTTGCCGCTGGGTCGTGCTGATGCCGCTCCTGCAGCGAAGGTCGCGCCGAATGTATTGCAAGCTTCTTCACGCATCATTCACGGCTTGCGGGGTGCCGACAAAAATCTGCGCAAAATGCAGACGGCAATGCACGATCTTGCGCTGTTGCAGTCGGTATCCGAACCAGACCCGCAGGCGATGCAAGCGGCAAAAGCGCGGCTCGAATTGGCTTTCGCAAAAATATGTCATCAACTCTCGTTGAAGTTCTCTTACAAGGCTGCGTCGGAAAACGCGAAAATCGAGTTCCGTGGTAACCAGCGTTATCTGTTGTCCAGCTATGCCGGCACCAGCGCAACTTTTGCCGCGGGTCTGATTGCCATCATGACGCCGGCCCTGATTGCAGCACCGATTACCGGCGGGCTAAGCGTGGCGGCAGTCGCGTTGGCAGTTGGTTTGTATGTCGGGTATCAGCTCAGTAGTGGCCCTGCCAAAGATGGCGAAGCAAAAGCGAAACGGGCAATCGTTGCGTTGGTCAAGCTGGTCGAAGTGTTGAGCGGCGAGCAGACAGCGGATATGCAACAGCGTGCGCAAGTATGGCAAGCGTATCTCGACGCGCGTCGGCAGGTTCGGTTCGCATCGCCGGTGCGAAGAAAGGCGGTCAAGCGCGCGGCTAAAGCGCGACTGCTCGAACAGCTCGAAAAGATGACCAACGACGATCGACCGCAAGCGCTTTTGACGATGCAGCGTAACTGGACTGCGTATCGCAACTTGTCAGACGCAAAGGAAGTCATCGTCATCCGTGCTGGCAAGGGTGTCATCAGCGAGGCACAGTGCCGACAGAAAATCATCGCATTGGAAGAGCAATTCCGTTTGGATCATGCAGCCGATTTTGCGCTGGACGACATCGTCTCGGCATGGAAAACCCCGATGTCGATGCGCATGGTTGCGGCTCAGCGTTTATTAAAAGGGAGGGTAGCCCGGTTGCAAACGAAGCTGATTTTGCACCGACAGCGACCATCGAAAAAAGCACGCTGGGGAACGCAGACACAAAAAGAAAAAATCGCGAAAAAAAATGAACTGCGCAAAGGTCAGTTGCGGCAAAGCCTATGTGATCTGTTCAACCTCGAATTAGCGCTGAAGGATTTATCCTGCCCATCCGGGGTTCGACCTGCCGAGGCAAATATTCAGCGCGCCAGCCAAAGAATTGCCGCAATTGCCGATGAAGATGTACGCAGCTTGTTTTGCGGTGACAGCAAGGCGCAAGTCGATGCGGTCGATACCTCCAAAAGACTGGCAGCCGGTGAAGCGCAGCGTTATACCTACGTGAATGCCGGAGCAGCGGCACTCGGAATCACGGTCAACTTTGGCATCTCGATTGCCGACATCGTGATCCTTCAAGAAAAAGCGGCGGGCACCTATGGCGGTCCGCACTATAACGACTACAAATTTCTGATGCTCTCGCAAGGACAGGCACAGCCCGCAGCGCATCTGGCGGTCGGTGATCGGGCAGCGTTTCAGCATCGCGAGATGCGGCCACTGCTGGCAGGTATTGATCATTTCGAGGCACCATACGAGAGATGTCTGCAACTGGCGGGCGATCACGATCGTATCCTGCGATTGGACGATAGCGACGTCTATACCGCCCTCGATAATCTGGTCGACCAACTCGCCGAGGCTACGGCAGTGCCGCAGGCAATCAGGCTGTCGTTCGGCGTGCAACCAACAGCGACTGCTAATCCGGCACCACCTACTGATCCGGCACCACCAGCTGCAACTGATCCTTCCGGGAAGACAACATCCGAATTGCACGGCGCGGCAGTGGAATTAAGGTCTACTACCCACTTCCACAAAGTGCATTTAAAACAGAATTCGCTAAGAAAAAATGCGGCCTTCGCTGCCGGACAAATTGCCATCGGTAGTCGCCAGGCGTTGATGTCGATTGCGGGTTTGCCGACCCAGGCACTAGCACAGCACCGGCTGAAAAAAACCCGCGCGCCTTTGAACGCGGCGGCCGACGGCAGCGTCGAAGTGCGGGCATTGTTGCAGTCAGTCGCACTGCGACAGCGCGGTGCCAAAGAGTGCAATCCGACCGAAGCACCGCCGCAGGTTGCCCGCAGCCAGTCTGTCGGTGCGGATATTGCCGGGCAGTCCGGTGTGCTGTGGCGGCGGCTGCAATGCGCAGAAGACACGCGTTGGTCAGGCGCTGCGCCACCGGGTGATCTCGGTGCCGACGTGGTGCCGCCGAATGCGACCGGTTTGCGTTGCCGCGACAACGCGCACGTTCTGAAGGTGCAAGGAAGGCCGATTCACGCGCATCGCATCGCGTCACTGCAAACGCCAGCAGCGACAGCACGAACGCAACCGCTTTCGACGTACGCAGCAGGACAATCGCCAGATGCAAAGCGGCTCGATGACTTTCTGCTGCAGGGCATCGCATCGCGCCAAGGAATTTTTCAGTTCGTCTCTCGCAGGGCGCATCACACACCCGAGCGCAGTGCCGAGACACCGATCATCGCCTTGCTGCAGCAACGTCGTCGCGAGCAGCCCGCAGCGCTGCTCGGCGATCGCTATCGCATCGACGATCTGGTTTCAATAGAAGAAAAAGATGCTCAGTTATCTTCCGATCACGTGCATTTTATGTTGCACGTCACCGACACCAAATCCGGCCAGCAGCCGGCACCGGTGATCCGGATACCAATCACGCAGGCGGGATTGCAGTTCACCGATCGGGTCCTTGATGCGGCGCATATTGCACGCGCCAATGCATTGATGGATGCGCATATTGATCAGTCGATGAATGCCGCTAATGTTGACGCTACCGCCGCTGCTACCGACGCTACCAGCGCTGCCAACGCGTCGGCCCAGCCCGGCATCGACAGAATGGTATTGAGTCGGGTCGGTATTGGACGTAATGCGACGTTGATCACGTACCGCACTTTGCTTGCGCGGATCACGCAGCCGGATTACCCGGAGCCACTGACCGAAGCGACGCTCGACGATGCGTTATTTGACGTGATCTATGCAGGTCGTGGCGATCGTGATGCGCGGTATATTCCGTCATTGCCACAATTGACAGCATTACGCGAGGCATTGTTATTGCGCATCGTCGCACAGCGCGCAGCGGCTAGCTTGCCGCAATAATGGCGCGACCATGTGCCGCAACGAGGGTGCTTACGGATACGCTTTGATCACGGCAGCATCATCGAGTGCCCCATGACCATCTGCTACGACGCGTCTGAACATGGCCAGAGCAGCATCGGCAACCGGGGTGGGTTGCCCAACCGATTGCGCCATGGTGCAGGCGAGGGTTAAGTCCTTTGTTAGCAGGGTCATTGCCGCGCGCGGTGCAAAATCATCGTGCAGCGCACGCGCCATGCGATCACTGAAAATCCATGACGCACCGCTCGATTGACTGATCACATCGAACAGCGTCTGCGCGTCCAGGCCAAGCCGCGCACCGAGCGCAGTTGCTTCTGCCGCCGCGACAAGATTGGCACCGGCGAGCAAATTATTCACGAGTTTGACGCGCGCAGCATCGCCGATGTTTGCACTGATGACGAAGCGCTTGTCGGCCATTGCTGCCGTCACGCTTGCTGCGCGGTCCAGCGTCGCTGCGGGTCCGGCCAGCATCATCGAGATTGAGCCGGACCGCGCCCGCAGCGGGCCGCCCGATACGGGCGCGTCGATCGTCATGACGCCATGCTCCGCAAGCCGTATTGAGAATCGTGCGACATCGTCGGGCGCGATCGTTGAACAAAACAGCACTGTCAATGGCACATCTCGGCTGCGTGGTGCCTGATGCATCACGCCATCCACGCCGAACAGCACCGTGTCGATTTGCGCTGCGTCGACGACGATCACGATCAAGACATCCACTGCTTCAGCGAGGAGGGCTGGCGACGCGGCTATGTCTAAACCCTCGGTAGCTGCGGCCGCCACTACGTCGTTGTCGATATCGCGGACCGTCACAGCAAAGCCGACGTCGCGCAGGTGCAGGGCAATCGGCATTCCCATCACGCCGATACCAATGACACCGACTTGCATATTTGTGTGATTGTTCAATTAAGAATAAATATTTCAAAATTAGCATTTCAAAATCAGCATTTTAGAATCAGCGTTTCAAAATCGGCGTTTCAAAATCAGCTTTTCAAAAAATTCCGCTAATTCCGTTAAAGCGATCTCGGCGCAAGAAAGCGCCGTGATCTACTTGACAGTAAAAGCAGGCGCCGCGTATCTTGCCTGCCAGTGATAGTTTTGCCCACACACTATAACGGAGACAATAATGCCGAATCAAACTCGCCGCAATTTTTTACGCAATGCCTCTGCACTCACACTGACGACGGTGGGCAGCGGACTCTTTGCCGCGCCAGCCAGCGCGCAGAGCGCGGAATTCAAAATGAAATTCGCCAGCAATTTGCCGGCCACGCATCCACTCAATGTACGTATCAAGGAAGCTGCTGAAGCGATTCATAAAGAGAGCAATGGACGGGTCGATATTCAATTGTTCCCGAATAATCAACTTGGCAGCGATACCGATATGCTGTCGCAGATTCGCTCCGGCGCGATTGATTTTTTTACGCTGTCGGGATTGATTCTCTCGACGTTGGTACCAGTAGCATCGATCAACGGCATCGGCTTTGCCTTCAAAGATATGTCGCAGGTGTGGGCCGCGATGGATGGCGATCTGGGCGCGCACGTACGCGCACAGATCGCGAAATTCAATCTGCAGGCGTTTGACAAAATTTGGGACAGTGGATTTCGTCAGATCACCAGCTCCTCAAAACCGATTACGTCGCCAGCCGATCTGAAAGGCTTCAAGATTCGCGTGCCGGTCAGTCCGCTGTGGACTTCGATGTTCAAGGCATTCAATGCCTCGCCGGCGAGTATCAACTTTAGTGAAGTGTATTCGGCACTGCAGACAAAAATCGTCGAGGGACAGGAAAATCCGCTCGCCATCATCCAGACTGCGAAGCTGTACGAAGTGCAAAAATATTGTTCGCAAACCAATCACATGTGGGATGGTTTCTGGTTCCTCGCGAATGCAAAATCATTCGCACGTTTGCCGAAGGACCTGCAGGCAATCGTCACCAAACATATCAACGCCGGCGCTGAACGTGAGCGCGATGATATTCGTCGTCTGAACAATACCGTCGAAGTCGACTTGAAGACCAAGGGGTTGATTTTTAATCCGGTCGATCCGCAGGCGTTTCGCGGCGCGCTCAAGCAGGCCGGGTTTTATACGGAATGGAAAAAGAAGTACGGCAACGAGGCGTGGGCACTGCTGGAAAAATATACCGGTCGGCTCGAATAATATGTGTCGCACCATGTGTTGGCTGTTGACGTGATTGATCACGATTCCGGAGAGGCGGTTGGCGGTATTGCTGCGCCGCGTTGTGCTGTCTATCATCGGCTCGATCGCGGCCTGGCGTATCTGACTGAAGTTCCCGCAGCTATTCTGGTACTGCTCGAAATGGTGATCCTGTTCACAGGTGTGGTCGCGCGGTATGTGTTCGATGCACCATTAACCTGGTCAGATGAACTGGCATCAATCCTTTTTTTATGGCTCGCCATGCTCGGTGCGGTGATCGCGCTGCGACGCGGCGAACACATGCGTTTGACGACGCTGGTTAATATGCTGCCAGCGCGCTGGCGTATTCGCGTCTCACTGATGGCGCAGCTGCTGGTCGCCGTGTTTGTGCTGGAGATTGTGCTGCCAGCAGTCGAGTACGTGCAAGACCAATGGTTGATCACCACACCGGCGCTGGAAATTCACGATGGCTTGCGCGTTGCAGCGATTGGCGTCGGTGCGGTGCTGATGCTGTTCATCGCGCTACTGCGCTTGGCCGAGCAGGCGGATCGGCGTGAATTGACGGCGGCGGTGCTGCTGTTTGCAGTGATGGTCGGCGCACTGTGGTTTGCACGGCCGCTGTTTATGCAATTGGGCACGCTGAATTTGCTGATCTTTTTCGTCGGTGGCGTCGCGTTGTGCGTGGCTGCCGGGGTGCCGATTGCCTTCGCATTCGGTGTATCGACGTTATCCTTTCTGGCGCTGTCGACCACCACGCCGCTGACCATCGTGGTCAGTCGGATGGACGAAGGCATGTCAGCGTTGATCCTGTTGTCAGTGCCGCTGTTCGTGTTCCTTGGACTGTTGATCGAGATGACCGGCGTGGCGCGCGCGATGGTCGATTTTCTGGCGTCATTACTGGGTCATGTGCGTGGTGGTCTGGCGTATGTACTGCTCGGGGCGATGTATCTGGTCTCTGGTATTTCAGGGTCGAAGGCGGCGGACATGGCGGCAGTGGCACCGGCGCTGTTTCCGGAAATGAAGCGACGCGGTGCGCAGGACGGGCGGTTGATTGCGCTATTGGCAGCGTCAGGCGCCATGTCGGAAACCATCCCGCCGAGTCTGGTGTTAATTACAATTGGCTCGGTTACGGGCGTATCAATTGCTGCGCTTTTTACGGGCGGGCTGATGCCCGCAATCATTGGCGCTCTGGCGCTGGCCGTCCTGGTGTTTTTTCATACGCGTAACGAAGATCTATCCGGCGTGGTCCGCGCAAGGCCACGGCAAATTGCACGGCTATTGATAGTGGCATTGCCTGCGCTCGCGCTGCCGGTCGTAATTCGCGCTGCAGTCGTAGGCGGCATTGCTACCGCAACCGAAGTCTCCACCGTGGGGATCGCCTACACCGTGATTGTCGGTCTGATGGTCTATCGGCAGTTTGACGTCAAACGTATTTATCCGATGTTGATCGAAACGGCTTCTTTGTCTGGTGCGATTCTGTTCATCATCGGTTGCGCAACTGCGATGGCGTGGGCATTGACGCAATCCGGATTTAGCCGGCAGTTGGCGGAGATGATGTCTGCGGTCCCCGGTGGCAAGGCAGGATTCATGGCGATCTCGGTGGTGGTGTTCGTGGTACTGGGCAGCGTGCTTGAAGGCATCCCGGCGATCGTCTTGTTCGGACCGCTACTCTTTCCGGTCGCACGTGCGGTCGGCATTCACGAAGTCCATTACGCGATGACGGTTATTTTTGCGATGGGGTTAGGGCTTTTTGCACCGCCATTCGGTGTCGGTTTTTACGCCGCTTGCGCGATCGGCCGGGTCAATCCGGATCGCGCCATTCCGCAGGTATGGCCGTACCTTGCTGCGCTGCTGGTGGCGTTGATAATCATCGCCGCTTTTCCGTGGTTATCGATTGGATTTTTATGAGTGGGCGCTTGCGTAGAGGCTAAGTGCGATCCCCGTCAACGGCGAAAATACGATTGACCCTCCCGGCTAATTCATTGGTGATCGACACTTGATCATGCCAAAAAGGTGATGGGCATATGTTGACACCAAGTACCTAACCGGGTAGTTTGGCACGACGTTCAGGGCGATATTTTTCTCGCGTTGGTTCGGCTTAATCGACAAAAATCCCCGGAGATAGGTATTGAACGTGTCGTCTTTTTCTGTCCGCAGTATGCTGCATGGTCTGATTGCTGCAGTACTACTACCCTGTGCGTGTTTGTTGGGTTTTTCTATTTATCAAAAGTATCAGCAGGATGAACAGGCCGCCGCTACAGAGTCGTATAATCTTGCCAGATTAACTGCCGAAAATGTCCAGGTTTTTCTGGCCGATGCGCAACAGGTTCTCGTTACGCTGGCGCAGCGTCCACAAATGCAATCGCCCGGTTGCGATCCGATCTTCCAGGATCTGAAAGATTTTTTCCCGCGTTTTAGCAATATCAGCCGCTCCTCGCTCGACGGTTACCTGGTGTGTTCGGGACGCGAGCAAAAAGATGGTCGCCCCACGTTTGTCGGCGACATGGCGTGGTTCAAGCAAGTTGTGCAGACGCAGCGATTTGTGGTGGGCCCGATTGTGTACGGACCAATTAACAAAGGCTGGATCATGGTGTTGGCGCAACCGGTGTTCAACGCGGCAGGCGTGATGACCGGTGCAGTACAAACGCCGATCGACCTCGTGAAATTCAATCTGGCACCAAAGTCATCCATGCTGCCGAATGCCACCCTCGTGAGCATCATCGATGGTCAAGGCAATGTTATTTCGCGTTCTAGTGAAGCAGATAAATTTGTCGGCCAGAATGTACGCGATGTCGGCATGATCACGAAGGTGCTATCGAATTCACGCGGCATTCTGCAATCAAAAGATGCCGAAGGTATCGAACGCATCTTCGGTTTTGTACCGATTGCCGGCACCGACTGGAAAGTGTTGGCCGGTACTCAGACCAACGTCGCGCTGCAAAAAGCGATGCGTTCCGCAACGACCAACATCGCGGCCGGCATCGTTATTTTATGTGCGGCGATTTTCCTCGGCGTGTATTTTTCACGACGCATCTCAAGGCCGATTCTGGACGTGCGTGAAGCTGCCGGCAAAGTGGCATCTGGTGATTTGAGCTACCGGACCAAGGTTGGCGGTCCAAGTGAAATTGTTGAGGTCGCCACACGCTTCAATCAAATGCTGGATGCGATCGTAGTGTCACAACGTGAATTACGCGAAAGTGAAACCCGCTTGCAGCTGGCGATGGATGGCTCCCGGCTGGCATTGTGGGAAGCCGATATGGAAGCCGGTACGTTGTCGTTCACCGACACGTGGGCCGAGCTCATTGGTGGTCCGGTCGGTCCCAGTGTGTACACCTTTGACGATTTTTACAGCCGCATTCCTGCTGAAGATTTTGTGAAGGTCAAGCAGCATCTTACCGAGACGCTCAAGGGATTGAACGAGAATTTCGTGGTCGAATATCGCTTCCCGATTGCCAGTGGCGAGCTGACCTGGTTTTCTGGCGAGGGTCGGGTTTCTGAACGTGATGAACACGGCAAGGCACTGTGCATGATCGGCGTCAATCGCGATATCCGCGAACGCAAAGCTGCGCAGCAAACTATTCAGAAGATGGCGTTTTACGACGCGCTGACTGGCTTGCCGAACCGCCGGTTTTTAATGGAAAAGCTGCAGCAGGCAACAGCCGCCAGCCGGCGCTACCATCATCAAAATGCGTTGCTCTTCATCGACCTAGATAACTTCAAGCTGATCAACGACAGCCTTGGTCATACCCAGGGCGACATCTTGCTGCAGCAGGCGGGCGAACGGATCGCCTCATGTCTACGCGAGACCGACGTACTGGCGCGACTCGGTGGCGATGAATTCGTCGTGCTGCTGGAAAATTTAGACCGCGATGCAACGCGCGCTGCCACGCATGCCGAGATTGTTGGTGAAAAAATTCGCGCCGTACTGAATCAACCTACCCAATTGAATAATGGCGAGTACCAGGTGAGCGCGAGTATTGGTATTGCACTGCTCGATGCGCAGGCCGAGGTGACGACCGAGGCATTACTGCAGCAGGCTGATACTGCAATGTTCCAGGCCAAGGCAGGCGGTCGTAACATGATCCGGTTTTTTGATCCGGAGATGAGTAACATGTTGCAGGCACGCACCAAACTTGAAACTGAAATGCGCGCGGCGATCTCGCAGCAGCAATTTGAGCTGTACTACCAGCCGCAGGTTGATCGCTTCGGTCAGCTGACCGGCGCGGAAGCGCTGGTACGCTGGATTCATCCCGAGCGCGGTATGGTGTCGCCTGCGGAATTCATTCCGCTGGCAGAAGAAACCGGTTTGATTCTGCGACTCGGCCTGTGGGTGATGGAAGAAGCCTGCAGGCAGCTCGCGCGCTGGTCCGCGATATCGGGTATGGAAGAACTCAGCCTCGCAGTCAACGTCAGTGCGCGTCAATTCCGGCAGAAGTCGTTCGTTGGCGATGTGCTGGGTGTGCTGGCACGCAGCGGCGCGCGCGCCTCGCAGTTGAAGCTGGAACTGACCGAAGGACTACTGCTGGAAAATATTGAAGAGACCATAGAAAAAATGACAGCACTGCAGCAAAGTGGCGTGGCGTTTTCGCTGGACGACTTTGGTACCGGCTACTCATCGCTATCGTATCTGAAACGCCTGCCATTGAACCAGCTTAAGATCGACCAGAGTTTTGTGCGTGATATTCTGGTTGACCCAAATGATGCAGCGATTGCAAAGATGGTGATTACGCTGGCAGGTACGCTTGGATTGCAGGTGATTGCCGAAGGCGTCGAGACCCGTGAACAGCGCGACTTTCTGGCAACCCAAGGATGCAATCACTATCAGGGATATTTGTTCGGACGCCCTCTGCCGTGTGCGCAATTCGAGCAACTCGAATTCGCCAGACCAGAGCGGGAAATCTGACGGCGATTGTTTGCGCAGCGTTGGCATCGAGAGCGTTCACCGCATTAAAATTAAATCAACAATGAAGAAGGATCGAATGATGGATCTGATTAAATTCGGCCGTACCGGCCTCGACGTTTCGCGCTTGTGCCTCGGTTGCATGAGCTACGGCGAGTCGGCGCGCGGCACGCATCCTTGGACCTTGAATGAAGCGCAGAGTCGCCCGTTCATCAAAAAAGCGGTCGAACTCGGCATCAATTTTTTCGATACTGCCAACGTCTATTCGGACGGCACCAGTGAAGAAATTGTTGGCCGTGCATTGAAGGAGTACGCCGTGCGTGACGAGATCGTCATCGCTACCAAAGTCAATGGCCGCATGCATCCGGGACCGAACGGGCAGGGCTTGTCACGCAAAGCGATCATGCGCGAAATCGATGCCAGTCTGCGTCGACTCGGCACCGACTATGTCGACTTGTATCAGATCCATCGCTGGGATTATCAGACCCCGATTGAAGAAACGCTGGAGGCGCTGCACGACGTCGTGAAAGCCGGCAAGGCACGCTACATCGGCGCGTCGTCGATGTTTGCCTGGCAGTTTTCAAAGGCCCTGCACATCGCCGAGCGCAACGGCTGGACCCGCTTTGCCAGTATGCAGAATTACGTCAATTTGCTGTATCGGGAAGAAGAACGCGAGATGCTGCCGCTGTGTCAGGCGGAGGGTATTGCGGTGATTCCGTGGAGCCCGCTGGCGCGCGGTCGTTTGACGCGTGCATGGGATGACAGTAGCGCGCGTCTGGAAACCGATGAGTTTGGCAAGGGGCTGTATAAAAATACCGCAGAGGCGGATCGCCGTGTGGTTGAACGCGTCGCTGAAATCGCGTTGGAGCGCAATGTACCACCAGCGCAAATTGCATTGGCCTGGGTATTGCACCAATCGGTTATCACCGCGCCGATTATCGGCGCCACCAAAACCGCACATCTCGACGATGCGGTCGCGGCGCTTTCACTCAAGCTCAGTGTCGACGAAATCCATCGGTTGGAAGCACCCTACGTTGCGCATGCGGTGGTCGGCTTCAGTTAAGCCGATGGGCGTATGCGCGCAACTGTCACACAATGCAATCGACAAATCGGTGTTTAAAAAGGCGCAACGATGTCTGACGAATTAGCCAACATAAAAGTACTCGCGTTCGATGTCTTCGGCACCGTCGTTGATTGGCATAGCGGCGTAGCGCGCGAGATTGCGCAGCTGGTGCCCGATATCGATGGGAATGCGTTTGCGCTGGCGTGGCGGGCAGGCTATGCACCGGCGATGCGGCGCGTGATGTCGGGCGAGCTGGGCTGGACGCTGATTGACGACCTGCATCGCATGATCCTCGACGATATCCTCGCCGACTTCGGCATCACGCATCTGGATGAGGCGCAGCGCCGTCACTTGAACACATGCTGGCACAGGCTCGACGTGTGGAGCGATTCGGTCGAAGGTTTGATGCGGCTGAAAAAGCGCTTCATGATCTGCTCGCTCTCAAACGGCAACCTCGGGCTGCTGGCCAACATGGCCAAGCACGCCGGCCTGCCGTGGGACTGTATTTTGTCGGCGGAAGTATTCGGCAAATACAAGCCTGATCCAGCGACCTATCTGGGCGTGGCGCGCGTTTTTGATGTCGCACCGGAGCAGGTGCTGATGGTGGCGGCGCATCAGGAAGATCTGGTCGCCGCGCGCTCATTCGGATTGCAGACCGCCTATATAGAGCGGCGGTTGGAGTTTGGTGCCTCGCGTGTCAAGGATGTCTCACCGCATCCCGACAATACGCTGCATGCGACCAGCCTGATTGATCTTGCCGGGCAGCTTGGCTGCTGAAAAATGGAGGCAACCGGTGGGTGCGCCTGCCTGCAAGCTGCTTTGTCAGCGCGCTACGGCAGTCGCCATTTTTTGCGATTCGCTCGCAATCACATTCAGTGCATTCTGTCGCGCCACGAAGCGCTCGACAGTACTCGGCAATCCGGGCCTGGCGAAATAATAGCCCTGGTGGTTGTTGCAATCGCAGGCTTTCAGAAAATCGAGTCGATCTAAGGTTTCAACGCCTTCTGCAATTACCTCGCATTCCAGCGCCTGGGCCAGAGCAATGATGGCGATGATGATCGAGCGACTCTCTTTATTGGACCCGATCAGGTTGACAAAAGAGCGATCGATTTTGATGGTCTCGATCGGCAAACGATACAACTGACTCAGTGACGAGCAACCGGTGCCGAAGTCGTCGAGTTCAATCGTTAGGCCGGCCGCAGTCAGCGTATCGAGATGCCGCGTGACTGTCGCTAGATCCGTCGTCAGCATGCTTTCGGTGACTTCGATGCTGATGTTGTGCGGTGCCACACCGATATCGGAAATAATGCGCAGCGTGTCGTCGGCAAAGTGGTCCGACTCCAGCTCGCGCATCGATGCATCCACCGAAATCGTTGGCGCCTCGCCAAATTTGTCTTGCCAGGCGATGATCTGCTGGCATGCGGTGCCCATCGCCCATTAGCCAAGCGGAATGATCAAACCGCATTCTTGCGCAAAGCCGATGAAGTCACCCGGCATGATCAAGCCTCTGACCGGATGTTGCCAGTGCAGTAGTGCTTTCAAGCCACGCAATGCGCCAGCATGATCAAAGCGCGGTTGACAGTACAGCGCGAACTCGTTGTGCTCGAGTGCATGGATTAATTCATCCTTCAACAACGACTTGTTACTGACATCTTCTGCCATCATGGTGTTGAAAAGCTGGTAGCCATTTCTGCCGGCGTGCTTGCCCGCATACATTACGATGTCGGCATTTTTCAATAAATCTTCTGCGTTGTCGCCATCCACCGGAAAAAACGCCGCCCCGATAGACAGACTCATCGGGTGTTTGATGTCCCTGACTGGAATTGGCTCGTCGGCAGCGGCCAGCAATTGCTCGCACACGGTTGACAGCGCAATGCCATCTGCAGATTCGATAATCGCGAGGTATTCGTTGCCACCCAAGCTGAACAGCACATCACCGGCGCGCAGCTGGGCAGACAAGCGGTTGGTCAGGGTGATCAGTACCTGGTCACCGCAGTGCATGATTTTCGGCGAGCATTGATGGCAACGCGAATGGGTATTTTGGTGACCACCGGACCGGTAAGCGCGACTGCAAGATCGATAGCGCTGGACCAGTCAAGCGTCGCGTTCAACATAGTGCGCGCCACGTGCGACGAAGACGGATCGGATAATATCAGGCCGCCTTGGGAAGGCAATAATCTGGATGTATCAGCTGCTGCACTGGATGCCACCGATCCCAACAGAGTAGACGGCGCGGCACTATTCGGCACACTTGCCTAATTTTTGAGCAAGTGAGAACCGCTTTAGTACTCAAATTTTCAGATGAGTTTGCCTGTCAAAAACTCGCAATCAAATTGACCCGGAACGACCGCGATTCAATCGGATGAAAATGTTTGCGCTCGGTACCGACGCCATCATTTGGCTCGCCCGGCAAGCGTGAAAAATAAAAATAATCAATCGCGGCATCTTGCCGATTGGTCAGGTTGTATCCTTCGAGATCAATCCGCAGATTGCTGTTGATCTTGTAGCCGATACGGCCGTTCAGCGTCGCGGTTTTTGCCGAACGCGCGCTGTTATCTTCTTTCAAAGGACGTGGTCCGAAGTAGCGCAACTGCAAGCCGCCGAAGTAGGGCCCGAGATTGTCGACGGCGACGTTTAACGAAGCGACGCCTTCGATCGAGCCCGGAATCCGGTCACCTACCGGATCGATATTGCGATAGCGAGCACGCGCAAACGCCAAGTCCGCATCAATCGTCAACCATTTGGTCGGCCGGTAGTAATTGGAAAATTCAAAGCCGACCCGACGGCTCGGCCGACCTGTATCTGCCGTCGTGCCGGCATCACCCTGAAACAACAATTCGGAATCAAAATCAAGCCGGTATAGCGCCAGGCTCGATTGCAATCCGGGGATAAATTCGGTACGTACGCCAACCTCAAGACCGCGCGAAATCACCAGCGGCTGTTCGCGTGTCGCTGCATTTTGAGGGTTATTTGGGTCGACCGAAATCGTCGCGCCACGCGCGTCGTTGCTGTGGAAGCCGCGTCCGGCATTGAAAAAGAATTCGGTTTTCGACCACGGTCCAAAAATTAGCGACAGCTTAGGGCTTGGCAAGTGGCCACTAACCTTGTTCGAATTCGCAGGAAGCAGACCTTTGACGTCATCCCGATAAAAATCGTCGCGCACACCAACGACACTGCGAAACTTGTCAGTCCACTTGGTTGCGTTTTCTACATAGATGCCAATGCTGCTCTCGACAGTGTGATCCTGCCGCGTCGTCGACAGGCGCTGTCGTGCAACGGTTGAATACAAGCCGTTATGAATATTATCGTTTTGCAGTTGAATGCCGACCGTATTTTCCGATTTCATGCCAAACGAATTCATTTGCCAGGTATGACTGCCGTTGATCGCCGTGGTCACGCGCCGATCCGGTTGATTGAACTGATCGCCATTGACTGGATCGGTCAGAAAATAAGTGAAATTGGAATATAGATCAAGCTGATTGCTGATCACGTAGGCATTGAATTTGGTGGCGGTGGTGTCGGTAGATTTTTGCCATGCAGTTGATAAACTATAGCGATGCGCATTGCCACCATCGGTGGGATCGAGCGCATCAAATCGATTTTTCAACAGACCCTGATCGATCGCTGCTTGCGGTATTTGATCAGTTGCATTCCAGCGTGCCTTATATGCCATCAGGCTGACATTGAAGCCATCGGACTCCGTGCCCTCGCTGTAACGCAGCACACTATTGGCCTTGCGATAATTATCCGGATGCACGAATGGGCCGTCGTTATGGAATAGTTCAAGCGCATACAGCAGCGTGCCATTACCAAACTTAGGCGAGTCTGCTAACAGCGTGCGACGAAAGCCATTTTGGCCGATGCCAACACTGGCGATACCCGCGGGCAGGCGATTCGCGTACACCACGCTGACTGCGCCAGCCGAGGCGAAGTCGCCTTGTTCGGCGTAATACGGACCTTTGCGATATTCAACCCGCTGCGCCAATTCTGGAATCAAAAAGTTCAGATCGGTCCAACCTTGTCCATGCGAATGCGTGCGCTCATTGACCAGCATGCCGTCGACCGTGGTGCGCAAGTCGGTACCGTGATCAAGATTCAAACCACGCAGATAAAACTGGTTCGCTTTACCTTCGCCGCTATGCTGGCTGACAATCAGGCCCGGTGTCGCTTCGAGCAGTTCACCAGGTCGGTACACGGTACGCGCTTCCAGTTGCTTTTGCGTGACGATGCCGGCGCTTGCCGCATCAGAGATGCCGATCTGGCTATTGCGTGATCCTTCGACGACCACCGTTTGCGATCGCGGTTCTGCCTCGGCAGCGAAGACGACATCGGTCAACGACGATACATAGAGAACACCGATTGCGATCTTTGTCAGCTGCAATTTATTTTGCCTCTTGCGCGTTGTTTTATTTTGCATGTTGTTATCTCAAAGTATTAGGCAAGATCAGTTGACGATAGACGCGAAATTGATTGATTGATTGATTGATTGATTTAATGTGAAGCTGATTGAGTTGCTGCAAAGCGTATGATGATTGTTTATATTGTAATACGCAAGACAAAATTGCGATCGCAGTCATTGTTAATGACAGAACTTTCTGCAGGAGTAGTCGTGTGCGCAGATGCGCCAAAAACGAAAATGGCCTGAATAATTTCAGGCCAAGGACGTAGTGATGATTACAAATTTATTTTGGCATCAACACGGTATCGATAACGTTGATCACACCATTCGATTGATAGACATCGTAGGTACTGATCGCTGCGGTATTGCCGCTTTCGTCCATGACGTTGATATTATGCGGGCCATTCATCGCAAACATTAGTTTTCCACCGCTGACGGTTGCCAATTCAGCTTTGCCTTTATGTTTTTTAATTTCTTTCGTCAGTGCGGCAAAGTCGTATTTACCTGGTACGACGTGGTAGGTCAGAATTTTCGTCAGCGTACTTTTCGCTTCTGGTTTGATCAGTGAATCTACGGTGCCGGCGGGCAGTTTGCCAAATGCGGCGTTGGTAGGAGCAAAAACAGTGAATGGACCTTTCCCTTTCAATGTTTCGACCAACCCTGCGGCCTTGACTGCTGCCACCAACGTTGTGTGGTCGGCGGAATTCACAGCGTTATCGACGATATCTCGAGTCGGTAACATGCTTTGGCCACCTACCATCACATCGGCATAGGTAACGTATGAAGTCGCAAGCAGAAGAGAAAAGACAAGCGCGGAGCGTGAGGTTTTCATAGTAAATCCTTAAATGAGTGGAGTTGCCCAATTCATACGCCTGCGGTGCTATTACGGATTCAACGTTTCATACGAAATAAAAATTGTGAAGAACAATGACCGGGTATGGCTATGTCTTACCCATGTTCCGTGAGCACTTGTGATGAGTTTTTCCAGCCTGGTTTTTTCGTATTCACCGAGCACAACAGGGCTGCTGCTTGCCGTGTTTTTACTCGGAGTCAAGCATGGCTTTGATGCTGATCATTTGGCAGCTATCGATAGTCTTGCCAGAATCAATGCGCGAACCTATCCCACTCTTTCCAAACAGGTCGGTATATTGTTTTCGCTGGGACATGGAACCATCGTGCTCATTACTGCGCTATGCATCGCAACCTGGATCACTTCATGGGAGGTGCCGCCTTGGATGGAACGTACGGGAAACTGGCTGTCTATCGGTCTGCTCATCTCGCTGGCTGCCGCTAATCTCATCGCGGTGTTTCGTTTGACGTCCGGTGTCGTCACCCCATTTTCAGGCTGGCATGGAGTCTTGTTCGCGCGATTATTTGCGGCAGGTCATGCCTCGACTGCGTTCGGAGTCGGTGCACTCTTCGCGCTGTCGTACGATACGCTGAGCATCGCTGCCTTGTTCGGATTAATCGCATCTCGTTCGCACGGTTTTATAACCGCACTGTTGTTAGGAACAACGTTCGTTCTCGGCATGCTGATCACCGATGGCCTGAACGGCATCGTTGTCGCCAAGATGTTGAAGAAGTCAGAAAAAAATGCGTATCTTGCTTCGTTAGTGATGGCACTGGCCGTCGCTGGAGCAGGGTTAGGTACCGCGTCATTTGGGATTGCAAAACAGTTTTTGCCGTCAGACAGTCCATGGATTGTTTTTGGTGAGACATGGCTGGGCGCTGTGCTGTGTGGATGTGTTGTCGCGAGCTTTGTCGTTGGTTTTGCTGTCGGAAAATTGAAAAGCGGGGAGGCCGCCGAGAGGCAAGCAAATCCGCCTACTCAACCTGCTCAACATGGTGCAATTTCCTCGGTCGTGCAACGGGAAGGTACGCGAATTAATTCCTAAGTGTTGGGTAGCAGGTGGCTATGGCGGTGCGCCGCTTTGGTAGGTGTTTTCATGCTGACCGGTACGATATGAATATTGCCGTGGCGAACACCATTTGCTGCTACCAGCAAATCCGCGAAGGCATTCACTTCCTTGTAACTGCCTTTTAACACCACCGTTTCCAGACAGTTGTCATGATCGAGATGGACGTGCATCGTTGAAACGCAGATATCGTGATGATCATGTTGCATGGCAACCATACGGCTGGAGAGTTCACGTTCGTGATGGTTGTAGATGTAAGTCACCGTTGCAACGCAGTGCCTCACTACCTGCGTGTATTTCCGATTATTTTCCAGATGGCCGCGTAAAAGATCTCTGAATGCTTCTGACCGATTGACGTAACCACGACGTTCAATCAGATCGTCAAACTGCTGGGCAATGGATTCGTCGATAGAGATGGTAATTCTGCGCATGGTGGCTGTAGAAAACGAGTTCGGAGCGTCATGATAGTACAGCGCGTCAGTGCGTGATCGTCTCACCGAGACGGTGGCGCAATTGTCGACTCCTCAGTCGCGTGACCGCGTGCGGTTGAAGTGCGGCAAATTCACTACAGATCCGCAATTCCGGCATTGAAAATTTGTTGGTCATGACAACGAGCTCTAACGATCGACCTGAGAGCAAAAAAAGTTGCCTAAAATGCATTTTCGAGTCGATCAGCGTTTTCATAATGTGTTCCTCCAACGGAACCAATTTATTGAAAACGATATAAATCAATCAAGCAGTCCAACAACCCATTGATCGCAACGCGCAAGCAGAGAAACGTCATGGCAACTTATCGAGAACAATGTTTTATCGGACTCATCAGCGTTTTGACGAACGTCTGCGCAGCCGCGGCTGACGTGTATGCCTCGGTGCAGGCAAACGGAACAATGCAGTTTTCTACAGAATCGCTGGATTCGACCACCACACTGTTTTCGCGTGGCGAGGTGGTTACTGTGCCTTTGAAAATACCGCGTGTCACGACGCCAACCGTCGCAATGGCCGCAATATCCAATGGCGCATCAGCTATCCCGAACGGGTTGATCGAGCGCTATGCACGACAACATGCCGTGGACGTAACGCTGGTTCGCGCGCTTATTGAAGTGGAATCGCACTTTCAGCCGAGCGCGCAGTCATCCAAAGGGGCGCAAGGTCCAATGCAATTGATGCCGGCAACGGCGCGCCGTTATCACGTCACGAACCGGTTCGATCTGGCGCAGAACATCGATGCGGGTATTCATTACTTAAAAGATTTACTGCTTCTGCATCACGGCAATGAAGCGCTGGCGCTAGCTTCGTATAACGCTGGTGAAGGTGCGGTCAAGCGCCATGGCCAACGTATTCCGCCGTACCGCGAAACCATGTTGTATGTTGCTGCAGTCCTTGCGCGCGCCAGCGCTTCGCGCAACGCAATGATGTCGTCATCTGGTGAACTGCATGCAGACGCTTTTTAGAAAACGACGCGGCTTCACGCTGCTTGAATTACTCGTCGTCATTGTCATTATCGGATTACTGGCAGCCTACGTCGGTCCGAAATATTTTGCCCAGCTCGGCAGATCGGAAGTCACTGTCGCCAAGGCGCAAATCGAATCATTCGAAAAAGCGCTCGATACGTTTCGACTGGACGTTGGTCGCTATCCAAGCACCGCTGAAGGGCTGGTGGCATTGCTGGTGGCACCGACCAACACGTTGCGCTGGAATGGCCCGTACCTGCGGCGCGATCTGCCGATGGACCCGTGGGGACACCCCTATCAATATCGCTTTCCGGGAAGCAAATCCGACATTGAAATCATTTCTCTGGGTCGCGATGGTCAGCCCGGTGGGTCGGGTGACGATGCCGATATTTCAAACTGATCATTCGCTTTTTAACTCATTTTTTTCATGCAATTTCATATACGCGCGCTCTCAATCGATCATGTCATCACGCAGTTGACGATCGACGCCCATGACGAAGCCGATGCGCGCCAGCAGATGCACGAACGCGGCTTGTTTATCGCATCGATGGCAGCGTCCAGCCGTTTCAACAGAGTGAATTCAGGGCTAGCGAGCCATACCAACAAATTATCGCTGGTGCTGTTCAGTCAGGAATTACTGGCCCTGCTCAACGCGGGCCTGTCCATCGTCGAGGCACTGGATGCCTTGCTCGAAAAAGAAAGCAGCCCGATCCAGCGCTGCATCATCGAACGGTTACTGGCAGGGCTGCGCGAAGGCAAACGGTTCTCTGGTGTGCTGGCCGAGCAACCCGAGCAATTCGGTGCGCTGTATATCGGCATCATCAAGGCGGCCGAAGGCACCAGCGATTTGCCGCGCTCGCTGAGCCGCTTCATCGACTATCAGCAACGCATTGACGTGGTGCGCGCAAAGATCATTAGCGCGGCGATTTATCCGCTGATTTTGCTGGCGGTTGGCGGCGGTGTCAGTCTGTTTTTGATCGGCTATGTCGTGCCGCGCTTCGCCGAGGTGTATCAGGGAACAGGTCGGGCGCTGCCTTGGTTATCTCAGCAGATGCTCGATTGGGGCAAGTTTGCATCGAACCATGCGGCGTTGATGATGAACAGCGCAGCGTTAGTGGTGTGCTCGGTGGTCTGGCTGTTGCGCGGTCCGGCGCGTGGTGCGATTTCGGCGGCGATGTTGCGTCTGCCAGGTATCGGTGCGCGTATCCGCCTCTACGCATTGTCGCGTCTGTATCTCACACTGGGCATGCTGCTCGAAGGCGGCATTCCGATTATGCCGGCGCTACATACCGTGCAAGGTATCGTGCCCACCGATCTCCGGCTTGCACTGCAGCGCGCGGCATACGCCATCGGTTCCGGCACACCGTTGTCGAGTGCGTTCGACGCCGAACAACTGACCACGCCGGTCTCGCTGCGCATGCTGCGGGTGGGCGAACGTTCCGGCGATATGGGGGCGATGCTGACGCAATCTGCCGCGTTCCACGATGGCGAAATCAGCCGCTGGATCGATCGTTTCACGCGCATGGTCGAGCCGCTGTTGATGGCGACGATTGGCATCGTGGTCGGTGCCATCGTGATCCTGCTGTACATGCCGATTTTCGATCTCGCGGGCAGCCTGCAATGACCTTATCTGCGCTACCCAGCGACCCCGTCATGCTCGACGTGACCACGTTGCGACAGGCGCGCACGTTAGCCAGTGCCAGCGGTCGCAGCGTGATCGACGAACTTGAATTATTGACGGCGTGTGCGCCACGCGCACTGGTCCATGCGATTGCAGCGCTGTTCAATCAGCGCGCGCTCGACACGATCGACATGTTGGCGCTCACAACGGCTTTCGATCTGCTACCACTGTCGGTGGCGATGCGACGGCACTGCGTGTTGCTGCGCTGCCCGAAGCAATCGTTGATCGGTGTGGTGTCGGATGCGTTCGATATTGATCTGCATACCTGGCTGCAAACCCAGGCGCATGGACCGATGACGCTCTGTCTTGCGCTTGAAGCTGACGTACAAGCCTATCTGTCGAAGCAGGAAGAATCCGCGCGTGCCGTCGACACATTGCAACCCGCCACCGGCGAGTCGCGACGTGATGGAAAAACCGCCACCATTCTCTCGTTTGCGTCGGTCAGTGAAGCCGGATGTCCGGCGGTCAGGCTGGTTAATTCCACGTTGTACGACGCATTGAAAGTAGGTGCTTCCGACATTCATCTTGAAAGTACCGCGAGCGGACTCGCCGTCAAATACCGGGTCGATGGCGTGCTCGATCACGCCACCTCCGTCAATGGGTGCGAAGTCGCCGAGCACATCATCTCGCGTCTGAAAGTATTGGCCGAACTCGATATCGCCGAGCGCCGCGTGCCGCAAGATGGCAGCTTCCGCGTCGAGTCAGGCGGGCGCGAGATCGATCTGCGTGTATCGATCATGCCGAGTATTCACGGTGAAGACGCGGTTATCCGCATTCTCGACAAGCGCGCCATGGTCGAAGCCTGCGGTGCGCTGACCCTGGAAGCATTAGGCTTCGACGCCGATTCGCTGGCCAGTCTGCGCCTATTGGCTGAAGAAGCGTACGGCATGTTGCTGGTGACGGGGCCGACCGGGTCCGGCAAAACCACCACCTTGTATGCGGCACTGACTGAAATTCATAATGGGCGTGACAAGATCATCACGATCGAAGATCCGGTTGAATATCAGTTGCCCGGCATTCTGCAGATTCCCGTCAATGAAAAAAAAGGGCTGACTTTCGCCAAGGGTCTGCGCTCGATTCTGCGGCACGATCCGGACAAGATCATGGTCGGTGAAATTCGTGACCGTGATACTGCCGAGATTGCGGTGCAGTCGGCACTTACCGGCCATCTGGTTTTGACTACTGTGCATGCCAATAATGTGTTCGATGTATTCGGCCGCTTCACACATATGGGAATCGACCCGTATGCATTCGTCTCGGCACTTAATGGCATCTGGGCGCAGCGTCTGATCCGATTGAATTGTCCACACTGCGCGGTGGCGCATGTGCCGACTGAACGCGAGCTCGCACAGCTGCGATTTACAACGCAAGACGTGCATGACTATCGCTTCCTGCGAGGTGTTGGTTGCGGTGACTGTCGCGGCACCGGTTTCAAGGGCCGCAAAGCGATTGCTGAAATTCTTACGCTGACCGACGAGCTGCGGGAAATGATCATAGAAAAACGGCCGATCCGCCATATCAAGGAAGCGGCACGGTTAGGTGGTACGCGCACGCTGCGCGAAGCGGCGCTGGCGCTGGTCAAACGTGGCGACACGACGCTGGCCGAAATCAAGCGAGTGACTTTGCATGCTTGATTTGTTTGGGCCGACACTGGTGCTGCATTGCGAGTCGCATCAATTCATAGTGCAGCGGCGGT
>JAYTZV010000059.1:0-6028 GCA_043741695.1 Burkholderiales bacterium | reverse complement strand
TGGCAAAACGGATACCACTGGCGGCACATAATTCTTCGATCAGCTGGTAGCGAATCCCTTCCAAAATCAGATTGTCTTTTGGCGGGCCCATGACCACGCCGTCTTTGACGATCCAGACATTCGATGCCGACGCTTCGGTCAGCATGCCGTCGCGGAACTGGATCGATTCACTTGCCTGATGTTCCACCGCATTTTGCGCTGCGAGTACATTGCCGAGCAATGAGGTTGATTTGATTTCGCAACGCAGCCAACGCTTGTCTTCCATCGACACACAGGCAACGCCATGCTGACGCGCGCTTGCTGACGGTAGCTGGATTGGATTGCTCATGATGAATACGGTCGGCGTTGATTGTGCAGGAAATGCATGTGCGCGTTTTGCCACGCCGCGCGTGACTTGCAGGTAGACCATTTGATCGGCATCGGGCGCTGCCGCAGTAACCTGCGCGATCAGCGCGCGCCATTCTTCTGCGCTGTGCGGGTTATCGATACCGATCGATGCCAGGCTGCGAAACAGGCGCGCCAGATGCTGCTCAGTACGAAACAGGGTGCGCTGATACATCGGAATAACTTCGTAAATACCATCGCCGAAAATGAATCCGCGATCGAGTACCGATACCGTTGCTTGCGATAGCGGTGTCATCGCGCCGTTCAGATAAACCAGCGGGTCGTGCGGTAGTAGTTGGGGGGCGTTCATCGGTTTCTTACCTGTTTAATACAGTCACGGGATTGTTGCACAAAGCACTTACGGCGGTGATGCAAAATCGGCATAGGATATTGATCGCAAGTGTGCCGTCAACCCGCGTTCCAAAGCGCATCGTCGGTAAGCCGCGCCGCACCGGCTTTGACCAGTTGCTGTATTGCCCATGTTGCCAGCGCATCTGCAGACAGACCGAAAAACCGACGATTGGTTTCCGCCACCACGCGTATCGTATCCAGCAAAGTTGGCACCGCACTTAGCGCAATCTGCTGGCGTTCCAGCAAAATAAATTTCAGCAGTACCTTGATCGCATTCTGCGCATTGCGCAGCGGATCAGTCTGCAAATAATCGATGCGCGAAAAGGCGCGGTCGAGTGCCGGGCCCACATCGGCAAACGGTGCGCCATGACCCGGGATAACGAGCCGGATATCCAGTGCTGCAATTAGTTCCAGTGTAGCGCGCGTTTCCGCGAAACCGGTGTCGCCTTCCAGCGCGGGAAAAATGACACCAAATCCGTTTTGCCACAACGCATCGGCAGAAATCAGCAAGCGCTGTTCTGCGCAATACAACACCAGCGAATGCGGATCATGGCCCGGTGCGCCGAGGATTTGCCATTGCAAATCGCCCATCTCAATGACATCGCCTGTAGCAATCGCGGCTTCGGTAGTGAAGCGTTCGCATTGCTGACCGATGTCGGCAAAACCGAGTGCTGCAGCATCCCACGCACGCACCGCATCGGCCTGCGCGGCTGGTACCAGCGTATGGCACGCGTAACGCCGCTGTAGCGCCGCGTTGCCACCACAGTGGTCCGAATGCAAATGGGTATTGAGCAGCACATCGAGCGGGCGTTGCTGTAACGCGTGCTCGACTAACATCACGGTTTGTTCGGCGTGACTGACATAACCACTATCGACCAGCACGGTGCGCTCGCGGCCGGTGAAAAGCACATTATTCGACGACAGCCAACCGCGCTCCAGCACGTGCATCGTTGCCGGCAGACTGTCAGGAAGATCAGTCATCGGAGAGGGCAAGGCGACGTTGCCGTATTAACTGCCAGATGCGGCGTTTGTCGGTATCGGGAGCACTGCTCCATTGCATGATTTCATCGATATCGCGATGGCAGCCGTCGCACAGAAGCGTGACCGTATTCATCTGGCAAACGCCGATGCACGGCGAAGGCGGACGCGTGGTCTCAGTGGCGGGGTCGAAGTCGATAAAGGTGGTTGGCTGGACGGACACGAGGCTGATGGGCGATCAAAAAAATGCAGTATAACTTTTTGCGGGTTGCGGGATAGCGCAGCGCTAGTGGTTGCCGACGTTGCTATCGTTGTGCCCGAGCCCTGATTGCAACCGCCGCAGACTCGCTCGGCTCAGTCTTGCGTTCTGTTTCGACCGGATAAAATACGTGTACTGCGCCAACCTTAGAGCAAACGCGACCATACACCCCTCATACAATTGTGCAACCGGGCGGCAATTTTAATGACAGGCAATGCATGACCACTTTCACTCCTCCGCCGTGCTGACCTGGTTCTTCGACCTCGACAACACCTTGCATGATGCGTCGCATGCGGTTTTCCCCGCAATCAATGTGAACATGAACCGCACCATTGCGCAGGTGTTAGGCGATGCCGGTCTGCCAAACGATAGCGATGCTGTGAACGCAGTGCGCGTCGGTTATTGGCAGCGCTATGGCGCCACCTTGCTCGGCATGGTGCGCCATCATCGCATTCGCCCGGATGATTTTTTGCTGCAGGCGCATCGCTTCGATGATCTGTCATCGATGATTCGTGCCGAGGGCGGCTTGGCGCATCTTCTGCGTCGGCTACCAGGCCGAAAAATTTTGCTGACCAATGCGCCGCAGCGCTACGCCACCCATGTGGTGCAGCATCTGGGCCTGCATCGGCATTTTGCGCAATCCATCACGATCGAGTCGATGCGGGTGCATGGCCAATTGCGCCCCAAGCCGTCGCGCGCACTCCTGCGGCATTTGCTGGCAAAACGACGACTACGGCCGAGCCGCTGCGTGCTGGTCGACGACACGCTCGGCAATCTCGTGACGGCGCATCAACTTGGTATGCGCACGGTCTGGGTTACCGGCTACGGCACTGCTTGTGCCGCGCAGGCACCATCGCGTTTCATAAAACGCCCCGGTTTTGTCGATGTCAAAGTAAAATCCGTGAAGCAACTATCAGGTCAGCTCAGGCGGCTTCGATAGTCCGATCCGTTGTTGAACCTTTCGGAAAGTCTCATGGCAACGACCAAACCGGGTGAACGCAAGTTGCAGATTCTGCAAACGCTGGCCACCATGCTGGAGCAACCGAAGGGCGAAAAAATTACCACCGCAGCGCTCGCTGCACGGATCGAGGTATCCGAGGCAGCGCTGTATCGCCACTTCGCGAGCAAGGCGCAGATGTTCGAAGGCTTGATCGATTTCATTGAATCGTCAGTATTCGGACTGATCAATCAAATCACACAGCAGGAAGAAAACGGTCTCGATCAGGCGCAGGCGATCGGTATCACGCTGCTCAATTTTGCCGAGCGCAATCCTGGCATGACGCGAGTCATGATTGGCGACGCGTTGATCAATGAAGATGAACGTTTGCAAGCGCGCATGAACCATTTTTTCGAACGTATCGAGCTGGCCGTCAAGCAGGCTCTGCGGATTGCAGTGACGCAAAATCAAGCGCACGAAGTCGATGTTGGACTGCGCGCCAATCTGTTGGTGAGTTTGCTGCTTGGTCGCATGCAGCGGTTTGCAAAAACTGGTTTCAAGCTGAAGCCGACTGAGGATGCCGCGGCGCAGATTGGCCTGGTGCTGGCGTAGGTGCTGGCGTAGGTATTTGCGTAGGTGTTTGCGTAGGTATTTGCGTCTTGGCGGGCCTGGAAAGGCCTGACGCGCAAGCTGATCGCAGCCTACAATAGCGGGCCGCGGCGCGTTTCGTGCTGCATCCGAACAGACCATGTCGACCGAATTCCTCCCTCCCTGCTTCGCGTTGCTCGATGACTGCAACGCCACCGAACATGCACCGCTTTCGCGGTTGTACACCGGCTACTGCCGCACGCTAATGTGCGAGTCAGTAGCGCAGTTGCCGACATTGCTGGCCGACGTCGAGAATAGTGCGCTGTACGCCGTGGTGCTGCTGAGTTATGAACTCGGTGCGGCGATGCAGCAGATTGCACCGCACCGGTCAGGTCCACTGGCACGTGTGTTGTTATTCGAGAATTGTCAGCGCTTGTCCGCCAACGAAGTGGCGCACTGGCTCGACGCCCAGGTCGAGGTTCAGCCGAGCGGCATCGCAAATGTGCACCCAACGCTCGATGCCGACGGTTTTGATCACGCAGTCGCGCGTATTCAAGATTACATCGCGGCGGGTGATGCGTATCAGGTCAACTTTACCTATCGTCTGCGCTTTGACGCGTTTGGCGCGCCGATTGCGCTGTATCAGCGTTTGCGTGCACGCCAGCCGGTGCCGTTCGGTGCCTTGATCGCATTACCGGATGGCTCGACCATACTGTCACTCTCGCCCGAATTATTCATCCGTCACACCGCAGGGCAACTTATAACGCAGCCCATGAAGGGTACTGCATCAGCCAGTGGCGATGCGCAGCAAGATGCCATCGTGGCTGCAGCGCTTGCCGCCGACCCAAAAAATCGCGCAGAAAATTTAATGATCATCGATCTGCTGCGTAATGACCTCAGCCGGGTTGCTGCCTTCGGTTCAGTTGCGGTGCCGAAGCTGTTTGAGGTCAACCGCTTTGGCGAGGTATTGCAAATGACCTCGACCGTGACTGCGACGCTGTGTGAGGACGTAACGTTATCAGGCATCGTCGATGCCGTATTTCCGTGCGGTTCGATCACGGGCGCGCCAAAGCGGCGCGCAATGCAAATCATCCGCGAACTTGAAACGACGCCGCGCGGCATTTACACCGGTGCCATCGGCTGGATCGATCCGGCAACCCCGCCTGCCACACCGGGCGACTTCTGCTGGTCAGTACCGATTCGCACACTGGTACTTGCGGCACCGGACGCCAGCGGTGTGCGGCAGGGTGAAATCGGGATCGGTGCCGGTATCGTGTACGACAGTGTGGCTGCCGACGAGCTGGTCGAGTGCCGGCTGAAGGCACGATTTCTGACCGGTCTACCTGCGGATTTTTCGTTGTTTGAAACGATGGCGGTATCGCGCCAACATGGCTGCATTTTGCTGGAGCGCCACTTGCAGCGGCTGGCGCGTTCGGCTGCGTATTTTCATTTTGAGTTCGACCAGACGGCGCTACGTGATGCGCTTCGGCGTACGTGCGATGCCTTGCCGGATGCGCAGACGTATCGCTTGCGATTGCAACTTGCTCAAAACGGTGTGATCGACATCACTACTGCAGCACTGATGCCGCTGACAGCGCCAGTCGGTTTGCTGATTGCGCGTGACACGATGGATGCAGCGGATCTTTTTTTACGCCACAAAACCACGCAGCGTGTGCGCTACGATCAGGCATGGAAAGCGGCGGAAGCGCAGGGTGGTTTCGATATGCTGTTTTGCAATCAGCACGGTGAAGTCACTGAAGGCGCGCGCAGCAATCTGTTTGTGCAGATCGACGGCCGTTGGTTTACGCCACCGCTTGCGGCGGGTGTCTTGCCGGGGGTAATGCGGTCGCAGTTATTGGAAGACCCCGTCTGGCAGGCGTGTGAGCGCATGCTGACGATGGGTCAGGTACGCACCGCGCAAGCGCTCGTTGTGTGTAATGCGTTACGCGGTGTGATGCCAGCTTATTTGCTCTAGCGCGGTGGCCGACGGTGCCTTGCTGACCCATTAGCGGATGCAAAGCAGTCGTCGCATGCTTGCGGTAACCGCGCAGCTTACTCAGGCATTGTCGTCGGAGCCCTCGCTCGTATCTCCATCGTCACCGGTATCGCTGTCGTTATCGACTTCACTGCTGTCATCAATATCACTGCCGTCATCAACATCACCGCCCTCATCAACATCGCCACCATCACCGATATCATCGGTGTCGTCACTTTCATCGGCGGATGATCGTCTGGCTGTGCCTTGTGTTGCTTTGGAAGCTAATTCTTGTGCATGATTGCTGATGCCTTGAACACCTTTAATTGCCATGATATTCCTTCAAAAAGTGAGGGGAAGGAAGCGAAATTCGTGCGGCAGGATAAACACGAATACCCAATGAAAGCGGGCAGAGATAATGCTGCTTCGCGCGTTCCAATGATGATGAGTGGAGCTAGTGAAGATGCAGTTCCGCCCGAGCCGCGGATCGGCAGAAGAAAATCGGGGTAACATGGCGCGCCGCATGCGAAGCGCAGCCTGCGTGCGCAATGCATTC
>JAYTZV010000058.1:0-16060 GCA_043741695.1 Burkholderiales bacterium | reverse complement strand
CCGAGCTCGACACTGCCATGACCACAAAACAGCTTCGCAAAGGCGAGCTCACCCGCGCTGCCATCCTCGACGTTGCACTCGATTTGTCTAGTCGCGATGGCCTTGAAGGACTGACGATTGGTTTGCTCGCCGATAAAATGAACATGAGCAAGTCCGGTGTATTCGCGCACTTCGGCTCGCGCGAGGATCTGCAAATTGAAGTGCTGAAGTTGTATCACCAGCACTTTGAAGAAGAAGTTTTCCATCCCAGCATGAAAGAGCCGCGCGGTCTGCCACGGCTGCGCAGCATGTTTGTGCGCTGGGTCAAACGGGTCAGTGTCGAAATTGCCTCCGGCTGCATTTATATCAGCGGTGCGGCGGAGTACGATGATCGGCCGGGGTTGATTCGTGAAGAGCTGGTCGGCATGGTGTGCGCCTGGCAGGACGCGCTGTATCGCTGCGTGAAGCAGGCAACCGACCTGGGGCACCTGCGCGCCGATACCGATCCGCAGCAAATGGTGTTTGAAATGTATGGCCTGGTGCTCGCACTGCATCACGATGCGCGTTTCATCAAACGCCCGGGCAGTGTTGATCGTGCGCAAATTGGATTTGAGCGTCTGCTAAAAAGTTATCAATCCGATGGGTTGTCGAAGTCGGCAACACCATCCAAGTTCGCGTCGGCGGTCCGCAAGACCGCCTGAACCAACCTTCGTCTGGAGAAAAAATCATGGGCCAGTATCACGCACCGCTACGCGACATGCAGTTTGTGCTACACGAATTATTGCAAGTCGAAGACGAACTCAACCTCATGCCAAAACATGCCGACACCAATCGCGAACTGATCGATCAGGTACTGGAAGAGGGCGGTAAATTTACCGCCAACGTACTCTTTCCGCTGAATCATTCGGGCGATCGCGAGGGCTGCAAACTTAACAAAGACACGCATGAAGTCACACCACCATCGGGCTTCAAGCATGCCTATGCGCAGTTCGTCGAAGCCGGCTGGCCTGCGGTGTCGTGCGATCCGGAATTCGGCGGGCAAGGCTTGCCGCTGGTAGTCAACAACTCGTTTTATGAAATGTTGAATTCATCGAATCAGGCATGGACCATGTATCCGGGCCTGTCGCACGGCGCCTATGAATGCCTGCACGAGCACGGTACTGCCGAACAAAAAGCACTGTATCTGCCCAAGCTCGTATCCGGTGAATGGACCGGCACCATGTGTCTGACCGAATCGCATTGCGGTACCGATCTGGGCATGCTGCGCTCCAAAGCCGAGCCGCAAGCCGATGGCTCGTACAAAATCACCGGCGGTAAAATTTTCATCTCGGCAGGTGAGCACGACATGGCCGCTAACATCGTGCATCTGGTATTGGCGCGTTTGCCAGACGCGCCTGCCGGTACCAAAGGTATTTCGCTGTTTGTGGTGCCGAAGTTTTTACCGAATGCCGATGGTTCGATCGGTGCACGCAATCCAATTTTTTGCGGCGCGCTCGAAGAAAAAATGGGCATCCACGGTAACGCCACCTGCCAGATGAATATGGATGGGGCGACTGGTTGGTTGATCGGTCAACCAAACAAGGGATTGAATGCGATGTTCGTGATGATGAATGCCGCGCGCCTGGGTGTTGGTATGCAGTCGCTCGGCTTGACTGAAGTCGCGTTTCAAAACGCGCTGTTGTATGCCAAAGATCGTCTGCAAATGCGCAGTCTGTCCGGTGTGAAGGCCCCTGACAAGGCAGCCGATCCGATCATCGTCCATCCCGATGTGCGGCGCATGCTGCTGACCGCCAAAGCCTACGCCGAAGGCGGTCGCGCCTTCAGTTCGTATGTCGCGCTGCAGATCGACAAGGAACTCAATCACCCCGACGAAGAAGTGCGCAAGGAAGCCGCCGATGAAGTGGCGTTGCTGACACCGATCATCAAATCCTTCATCACCGACAACGCGTGGATCGCGACCTCGGAAGCGATGCAGGTCTTCGGTGGCCACGGCTATATTTCGGAATGGGGCATGGAGCAATACGTGCGCGACTCGCGCATCAACATGATCTATGAAGGCACCAACACGATTCAATCGCTCGACTTATTGGGCCGTAAAATTTTGATGGACAACGGTGCCAAGCTGAAAAAATTTGGTGCAAAAGTGCAGGCGTTCGTTGAAGAGCACGGCAGCGATGAAGCGATGTCTGAGTTCATCACACCATTGGCTGATATCGGTGACAAGGTCAGCAAACTGACGATGGAAATCGGCATGAAAGCCTTTGCCAATCAGGATGAAGTCGGTGCAGCAGCAGTGCCGTATCTGCGCGTGGTCGGGCACATGGTGTACGCGTACTTCTTTGCGCGCATGGCAAAAATCGCGCTCGATAAGCAGGACAGTGGCGACACGTTCTATCAATCCAAACTCGGTACCGCACGTTTTTATTTTGCACGGCTCCTGCCGGAAACCGCGATGCTGATTCGGCAGGCACGTTCGGGCAGTGCGTCGCTGATGGCGCTGGATGCCGAGCTGATTTAAGTTCGCTTGAGGTCATCCGAGGCAATCCATAAATTGCCTCGGATCGCGCTGCTGCGTCACTCTCCTTCAAGGATTTTTCATGACTAATTTCATCGTTAAAAAAGTTGCCGTGCTTGGCGCTGGCGTGATGGGTGCGCAAATTGCTGCGCACTGCATTAATGCGCGCGTGCCAGTGGTGCTGTTCGATCTACCAGCCCGCGAAGGTCCGAAAAATGGCGTAGTTCTGCGCGCAATTGATAACCTCAAAAAACTCAGTCCGGCACCATTCGCCGACAAAGACGATGCCGCGTTGATCGAAGTCGCCAACTATGACGACAGCCTCGATCTGCTGGCAGGTTGCGACTTGATCATCGAAGCCATTGCCGAGCGGATGGACTGGAAGCACGACCTGTACAAAAAGGTTGCTCCATACATTGCGCCGAATGCGATCTTCGCCTCCAACACATCGGGCCTGTCGATCACGGCCTTGTCCGATGGCTTCGACGCAGAATTGAAGGCGCGCTTTTGCGGCGTACATTTTTTCAATCCGCCGCGTTACATGCATCTGGTCGAACTGATTCCAACGGTATCGACCAAGCCAGTCATTCTCGACCAGCTTGAAATTTTTTTGACCACGACGCTCGGCAAGGGAGTGGTGCGGGCGATCGATACGCCAAACTTCATCGCCAACCGTGTCGGTGTTTTCGGCATGCTGGCAACGATGCATGAGGCGGAAAAATTTGGTCTGACAGTCGATGTAGTGGATGACTTGACCGGTGCCAAATTGGGACGCGCCAAATCGGGTACGTTCCGCACTGCCGACGTGGTGGGGCTGGATACGATGGGTCATGTGATCAAGACCATGCAAGACCATCTGAAGGACGATCCGTTTTACGCCGTGTATGCGACGCCACCGCTGCTCGAAAAGCTGATTACACAAGGCGCATTGGGCCAAAAAACTGGTGCTGGTTTCTATAAAAAAATCGGTAAGGATATCCAGCGCATCGACCCGGCCACCGCAGCGTATGTGGTCGGTGCAGGTAAAGCAGACGACCTGATTGGTCGGATTTTGAAAGACAAAGACCCGGCCAAGCGGATGAAGGCGCTGCATGATTCGACGCATCCGCAAGCGCAATTTTTGTGGGCGATTTATCGCGATGCGTTTCATTACATTGCGGTACACCTGGAGTCGGTCGCCGATAATGCCCGCGATATCGACTTCGCGCTACGCTGGGGTTTCGGCTGGAATCAGGGACCGTTTGAAACCTGGCAGGCGGCAGGCTGGCAGCAGGTCGCGACCTGGATCAAAGAGGATATCGACAGCGGCAAGGCGCTCAGCAACGCAGCACTGCCAGCATGGGTATTCGATGGCCGCACCGGTGTACATGGCGTTGATGGCTCATATTCAGCTGCGCGAAAAACAATGGTGCAGCGCTCGACTTTGCCGATCTATCAGCGTCAGGTATTTACTGCGCCAGTCTTCGGTACCAACGCCGCCGATGGCGCCACTGCTGGTACGACCGTGTTCGAAGACGAGTCGGTGCGCATCTGGCATCAGAGCGACGAGGTGTTAATCCTGTCGCTGAAAACCAAGATGCATGTGATCGGTGCGGGCGTGATCGCTGGCTTGTCGAAAGCGATCGCAGAAGCCGAAGCCAATTACAAGGGTCTGGTGATCTGGAGCGCGGATGCAGCCAATGGCGGCGCGTTTTCGGCAGGTGCAGATTTGCAATCGATGCTGCCGTTGTTTATGTCCGGCGGCGTGAAGCTGATCGAGCCAGAAGTCGCCAAGCTGCAGCAGGCGCATCAGGCGCTGAAGTATGCCAATGTGCCGGTGGTTGCAGCAGTCTCGGGCCTGGCACTCGGCGGTGGTTGCGAATTGATGCTGCACGCGGCTAAACGGGTGGCGTCGATTGAATCGTATATCGGTCTGGTTGAAGTCGGGGTCGGCTTGATTCCGGCCGGTGGCGGTTTGAAGGAAGCGGCGGTGCGCGCCGCTGCTGACGCAAAAGGCGGCGACCTGCTGCAGTTTTTGAAAAACAGCTTTATGCATGCCGCCACTGCCGCGGTATCAAAGTCGGCGATTGAAGCGCGCAAAATGGGTTATCTGTCAGCCAGCGATGTGATTGTGTTTAATCCGTACGAGTTGCTGCATGTCGCCAAGATCGAGGCGCGCGCACTATTTGATGCTGGCTATCGGCCACCGATGAAAACGCTGGTGCCAGTTGCAGGTCGCTATGGTAGCGCGACGATTTCGGCGCAGTTGATCAACATGCGTGATGGTGGATTTATTTCGGCGCATGACTATAAATTGGGCACGATGATCGCTTCGGCAGTGTGTGGCGGCGACGTCGACGAAGGCAGTCTGGTCGATGAACAATGGCTGCTCGATCACGAGCGCCGCGCTTTCATGGAATTGCTTGGCAATCCTAAAACCCAGGAGCGGATTATGGGCATGATGCAGACCGGTAAGCCGGTACGAAACTAATTAATTCGTATCCAATCCGTAAGCCGTTCCTAAGCAATCCGCAAGCAATCCGCAAGCAATCAGCAAGCGATCAGGAGAATTCAGATGACTCAACAATTGCAAGACGCGTACATCGTTGCAGCCACCCGTACGCCGATAGGCAAGGCACCGCGCGGCATGTTCAAAAACACCCGGCCAGATGATTTGCTGGTGCGCGCAATTCAATCGGCGCTGACGCAAGTGCCCGGACTGGATCCCAACACAATCGAAGACGCCATCGTCGGCTGCTCGTTTCCAGAGGGCGCACAAGGCTTGAACATGGCGCGCATGGCCGTGCTGCTGGCGGGCTTGCCAAAAAGTGTCGGTGGCGTAACCGTCAATCGTTACTGCGCATCGGGCATTACGGCCATTGCGATGGCCGCTGACCGGATTCGTGTTGGCCAGGCCGATGTGATGATCGCTGCTGGCGCCGAGTCGATGTCGCAAGTGCCAATGATGGGTTTTCATCCATCGATGAATCCAGCGATTTTCAAGGATGAAAATATTGGCATGGCGTACGGTATGGGCTTGACCGCTGAGCGCGTTGCGCAGCAGTGGAAAGTCTCGCGTGAAGCGCAAGACGCGTTTGCGTTGCAGTCGCACTTGAAGGCGATCTCTGCGCAGCAAGCTGGCTTGTTTGCTGATGAGACCACGTCGGTCGACATCATCGAGCGGGTGCCGAATCTGTGTACTGGCGAGATCGAATTGCGCACCCGCACCGTCAGCCAGGATGAAGGCGCGCGCGCTGATTCCAGCCTGGAAGCATTGGCAAAACTGAAGCCAGTCTTCGCTGCCAAAGGCTCGGTGACGGCGGGTAATAGTTCGCAAACCTCCGATGGAGCGGGCGCGCTGATTCTGGTCAGTGAAAAAATTCTGAAGCAATTTAACCTCACACCGTTGGCGCGCTTTGTTTCGTTCGCGGTGCGCGGCGTGCCGCCGGAGGTGATGGGTATTGGTCCGAAGGAAGCGATTCCGGCAGCGTTGAAAGCAGCGGGTCTGAAGCAAGATCAAATTGACTGGATCGAATTAAATGAAGCGTTTGCCGCGCAAGCGCTGGCGGTGATTCAAGACCTCGGCCTTGATCCGGCCAAGGTCAATCCGATGGGTGGTGCAATCGCGTTGGGGCATCCATTAGGAGCGACCGGGGCAATCCGCGCCGCCACGGTGGTGCATGCACTGCGTCGCAATCAGCAGAAGTACGGCATGGTGACGATGTGCGTCGGCACCGGCATGGGTGCTGCGGGCATATTCGAGAGAATGTGATCGGCGTTTGGCAGGCGTTGTTGCAAGGTGACGCTGTTTTTCAGGAGAAATGTATGGATGTCTTAATCACTAAAGAGTGGCATCGGTTGACGCTGCAATTTAATAGGCCGGCGAAAAAAAATGCGATCACCAGCGCGATGTACCAGCAGATGGCCGACGCACTGAAAGAGGCAGACGGCGACGCCGACATCCGCGTGATCCTATTCATCGGCAGCCCACAGATTTTTACCGCAGGTAATGACTTGGATGATTTTTTGCATCAGCCACCGACCACATCCGCCAGTCCGGTGCATCAGTTTTTATGGCAAATAAGCCATGTCGGCAAACCCGTTATTGCCGCTGTGGCAGGTGCAGCGGTTGGCATCGGTACCACAATGCTGCTGCATTGCGATCTGGTGTATGCCGCCACCAATGCCCGCTTTTCGATGCCGTTCACGCAGCTGGGATTATGTCCGGAAGCTGCATCGAGCCTATTGCTGCCACAACTGTCGGGTTATCAGCGAGCCGCTGAAAAATTATTATTGGGCGAAGCTTTTTTTGCCGAGGAAGCACATCAGATTGGCCTCGTCAATCAGGTGTTGGACGCCGATCAGTTGCTGGCGTATGCGCAGGCGCAGGCAGACAAGCTAATTGCTTTACCACCGGCCTCGCTGCGCGCAACCAAGCGCCTGATGAAGCGCGCGCAGATGGCTGCCATCGAAAACCAGATGGCGGCGGAAGGTGAATCTTTCGGTGCGATGTTATCGGCACCGGAAGCCAAAGAAGCCTTCGCGGCTTTTTTTGACAAACGCATACCGGACTTCAGCAAATTTTCGTAACGTGCTTCTTGTTCTCTATTTCTCTTTCTTCATTTTTCGTCCTGTATTTTTTGTCCTGTATTTCATATTCTGTATTTCATGCTCTGTATTTCATGTTCGGTATTTCACGCTCTGCATTTTTGTGGTTTGTCGCTACAACGCCGGTCACCCTGCAAAGTGCGGCGACAACCGTTAAAAATCATAAGCTGGCATGTTGCAGTTCCGACGACCCAGCATAATCATCATGGCTGGCTGGTCGCGTGTTGCCTTCTGCCGCGGCCATATCGGCATAGATGAAAATGGTGCAGATCGTGCGAGCAGCGCCTTCAATACCAGCCTGCACTGAGGCAATTTGCACAGGTACCACTTCACGCAAAATTTTTGCTTCGATAAAGTACGAATCAAGTTCCTGATCGGTGGCCTGCTCATCTTCAGTGCCGATATGCATGGCGCGGTTGAAGATGCGGCGTGCCATCGCCCGCTGCTTGGCGCTCAGTCGCTCGTCCTTGATATCCTTAACCGTCTGTACCTTGAGCCAATCGCGCACCTGATCGATGTCGCGCGCGATAACCGCTCGTTGCTCGATGACGGTCTCTGCCAGCGTTTGTTCTGTTGCGTTTGCCATGATGCCCCCTGAAATGCTGCCGGATGGTAAGTGGATAAATGGAACACTGAGGTCGCTTCGACGCGTCCCTGATGGTGTGTTACCAGAAAGTCGTGCCGGTTCCATCGCGTGCAATTTTTTTGATCAAACTGTGCGTGCAGCAGCCAATCGTCGTCATTGCACTGTGCGAGTGTGCTAAACGTGTGCACTCGCTGTATATGTGCTGGGCATAACGTCATTTTTAATCAAAGGAAACTTCCACATGGCCGGACAACCCGACATCACCAGCATGGCGCTGTTTTGCGATTTTGAAAACGTCGCTCTTGGCGTGCGCGATGCCAACTATGCGCACTTCGATATTCGTAAAGTGCTCGAACGTTTGCTTCTCAAAGGGAGCATCGTCGTCAAGAAAGCTTACTGCGACTGGGATCGCTATAAAGACTTCAAAGCACCGATGCACGAGGCTGCGTTCGAGCTGATCGAGATTCCGCATGTGCGGCAATCCGGCAAAAATTCCGCCGATATTCGCATGGTGGTCGATGCGCTTGACCTCTGCTACACCAAGTCGCATGTGGATACCTTCGTCATCATCAGCGGCGATTCGGATTTTTCACCGCTGGTATCAAAGCTGCGTGAGAACAACAAGCGCGTAATCGGGGTTGGTGTCAAAAATTCGACATCGGATTTGCTCAGCGCAAATTGCGACGAGTTCATTTTTTACGATGATCTGGTGCTGGTGCAGGAAGTACGCAAGAAACCGGTCGCTAAAAAGTCCACTGGGAAAGGGGCGGTGAAAGAAACCAAACCAACCGACAACAGTTCAGAGGATGAACGTCGCGCCGAGCTGTTCGATTTCTTGATCGGCACGGTGGAAGCGCTGATTGCCGAGCGTGGCTCAGATGAAAAAATCTGGGCGTCGATGGTGAAGTCGACGATGCAGCGACGCCGACCGGGATTCAACGAATCGACCTACGGTTATCGATCGTTCAAAGAATTGGTGGAAGATGCACAGCGGCAAAAAATGCTCTTGATCATGCGCGATGAAAAGGCGACGCAGTACACGATCCGGCTCCCACAGCACGATGATTAATCATTAAATATTTCTCAAAAAAATTGCCGAAAGATAACCTAAAAATAATTTTTCTTATAACAGAATGTGCATCTATGTTGATTAAAATTAAGGCCAATGTGATTGGGAAAATAATCAAAAAAAAATCGAATTTTCCGGTGTAGTATGAATTTACTTTGATGCACACCCTTCGGTACCTCTGCTCTGTCGGAATCTTTTATGAAAAGCGAACGGAGCAGCATTTCTGCGGAAATTCTTGCTGAAAAGGTTGCGCGAGGAGAAGACGTTACCAGTATTGCCGACGCGGTGACACAGGCATGGCAACAAGCCGATGCCATGCTGACACCGTTGATCGGGCATCGTGGTGTTTCGGCTCTCTATCAACGCAGCGTGCATGTCGCCGCGAACAGTGCCCCATGGCTGGCGCCGTGCTACCAAGGTATTCAGCACGAGATGCACCTTGATCTTTTGAAACAGACGCTAGTACAGCAAAGCAGCAATGATGCCGCGATCGCCAGCACTGAACTCTTTCGTATATTTCACGATTTGCTGGCCAGTCTGATTGGCTCGTCACTGACCGCGCGCTTGCTGCTGTCGGTATGGACACCTTCTTCGAGCGGCGCGTCCGCACAGGACTCATTGCCATGACTACCAAAGTAACGATCCAACGCCTCGCCACAGGCGTGCCCGGGCTGGACGCGGTCCTCGGTGGCGGTTTGCCGGAATATTCCTTCAATCTCATCGCTGGGGCACCGGGCTGTGGCAAGACCACATTGGCCCACCAAATCATGTTTGCACTGGCCACTCCGGAGCGTCCCGCGCTGTATTTGACCGTGTTGGGTGAGCCGCCATTGAAGATGCTGCGCTATCAGCAGCAATTCGATTTTTTCGATGACAGTGCAGTGGGTACCGCAGTACGCTTCGTCAATCTGGCAGATGTGACCTTGACCGGCGATCTCGATCGGGTACTGGCATGTATCGTCGCCGAATTCGAAACAAATCCGCCGGCATTTGTCTTCGTTGATTCGTTTCGGTCGGTCGTGTTATCGGGTCTTTCTAGCGATGGTGAACACAACAAGCTGCAAAAATTTGTCCAGCATCTTGGCATGCTGATGAGCAGCTGGCAGGCAACCACTTTTTTGATGGGCGAGTATTTGACGGAAGACGATGCCAACCCGTTATTCACGATCGCCGATGGCTTGTTCTGGATGCGCCAGAGCGTGCAGCGCAATTCGATGGTGCGCAAAATCCAGATTCTGAAAATGCGTGGGCAGGCGACGATTCCGGGTCTTCATTCATTTCGTATTCAACAGGCTGGCATCGAGGTATTTGCGCCAGCCAGCGTACCGGTTTCCAGTGCGGCGATCGCATTCGGCGAGCGCGGCACGACCCGCAAGAGCGTTGGTATTCCAGAGCTCGACGCAATGCTTGGCGGTGGCTTGCCGAGCGGGTACTCGCTATTGGTAGCAGGTCCTTCCGGCTCGGGTAAAAGTATTCTGGCGGCCACGTTCTTGGCGGACGGGTTGCGGGTTGGCGAGCGAGGTGTGATTGTGGCTTTCGAGCAGCAGCCACACCGCGGCCGCAATCGCCTGCTGGTTGAATGCATCGAGGCAGGTGGGGTTGGTGTGGTCGAAGCGAGCGCGTCGGATCTGTCGATCGATGAAATCGTCATGCTGCTGCTACGCGAAACCCGCCGCCTTGATGCGAAGCGGGTCGTGATTGATTCGCTGTCGAGCTTCGAGTTGTCGCTGGCACCGACCTTTCGCGATGACTTCCGCGAGTCGATGCTGCGGTTGGTCACTACGCTGACCAACGCGGGTATCACCGTATTGATGATCTCGGAACTGGAAGACCGTTACACCGATCTGCGCTTTAGTTCCTACGGCACCGCATTCATGACCGACGCCATCATCGTACTGCGCTATATTGAAGTCGACAGCCGCCTGCTGCGCATGCTGGCCGTCGTCAAGGTACGCGGTAGCGCGCATTCGAATCAGCTGCGCGAGTTTCATATCGATGATCTCGGCATTCATATTGACGGCATGTTGCTCGGTCAGGAAGGATTGCTTGGTGGGCGACCAACCCATAAATCGTCCGCCTACAAAGTATCTCCCACGAAAGAGCCGCATGAGTAGCCGGGATCAACGAGGGCACGCTGATGAATGATGTGGCAAGCAGCGAAGCTGCGGGCGAGGAGAAGGGAAGTCGTCTGCATCAGTTGGAATCCGATGCCGACGCGGCGCAGCTGCGGCTTCAGGCATTGCAGAACGACGTGATAGCGGCGGAACAGCGACTCGGTACCATGTATTCGAGCCAGGTGGTCGAAGCCAATGAGCAGTTAGTACTGGCCATGCTGCACGCCCATGCCAATGCCGAAGTCGCTGCGCAGACCCTGAAGGAAGTCGCGCGTGCTGCCGAAATTGATGCGCTGACCGAGCTACCCAATCGCACCTTGTTGATCGATCGGTTTGCGCAGGCAATTGCCAACGCGAAGCGACGCCATGATCGACTTGCCGTGCTGTACATCGATTTAAACCGCTTCAAGCAAATCAATGACACGCATGGTCACGCCGTTGGCGACATGGCACTCAAGCGCGCTGCAGAGTGCATGCAGTCAGCGGTGCGCGAATCCGATACGGTGAGTCGGCATGGTGGCGACGAGTTTCTGATTTTGCTGGCGGAGGTGTCGCGCCTGTCGGATGTCGTGCTGGTGGCTGACAAGGTATTGGCGGCGCTGGGTGCACCGACCAATTTTGGTGAGCACGTGTTGAGCCTGCACGCCAGTATCGGTATCAGCATTTATCCGGATGACGGCGATAGCGCCGATGTATTGATCGACTGCGCAGATATTGCGATGTATCACGCCAAACGCGAACGCTTGAACTCACCGGTTTTTTACGGACATGCGCTGCTGCCGGCAAAAACCGGAGAGACCATTGTCATGGCTGCGACGCACCATACGACAACGCACAACACGACCACGCACAACACGGCAACGCACAACACGGCAACGCACAACACGGTAACTCACAATACGACAACGCACCATGCGACAACGCCTCCGCGAGCCGATACAACGGCTTCTGACCGCCGCAGTTGCCGGCGGCGTCTGACGGATGCCTCGCTCGAACAAGAGTCCGAAAACGCCCGACAACTGCAGCAGGCAGCAGAGCGGGCGCAGCGCCTTCAGACCGAATTTCTGGCGGTGCTGGCGCACGAGCAGCGCAATGCGCTCGGGCCGATCCGCAACGTTGCAGCGCTGCTCGGCAGATTGCCGATCAATGAACCGCTACTGCCGCGCATGCAGGCAATCATCGAGCGGCAGGTGGTGCATATGTCGCGGCTGGTTGATGATGTGCTGGATGTTTCGCGGGTACGCACCGGTAAGCTCCGCTTGGAATGTGTACCCATCGACCTGATTGACATTGCCTGTCAGGCAGTCGACGCGTGCCGTCCGGCGTTGGCAGCGTGCGGCCAGCATCTGGTCACGGCACTGCCTGAGTCACCGGTGATGGTGATCGGAGACCCGGTCCGGCTTGCACAAATTTTTAGCAACCTGCTCGACAATGCCTCCAAATATTCATCGCATGGTGACACGATCGAATTCATCATCACGCTCGACCCCGGTCATGCCGTGATACAGGTGATCGATCACGGCATCGGCATCGCAGCCGAGGTGCTACCCTCGATTTTTGATTTATTCGTGCAAGACACCCAGGCTCGCGGATTCAAGGGCGATGGTCTCGGCATCGGCTTGACCGTGGTGCGCGAGCTGGTAGTGGCCCACGGCGGCACGGTAATGGCCAGCAGCGCGGGTGCTGGCTTCGGGGCACAGTTTGTCGTGACACTGCCGCTGGAATTAGCTGATCGGGCGTGATTGGCAGAACATGGCTGCAGTGCGATTTGGTCGCATCGACCGACTGGCGCGCAGCTGACGCGCGGTGCGGTCAACAAGTCACTTCACCGCGCAATCAAAATACCAGACCGGCACCTTTCTTGAACAAGGCGATATCCAGATAGTCGGACTGACTCGCTGCACCCGGTAGCGCAGTGATGGTCAAACCACCGAGATCAACCGAGCGGGGTGCGCCAGCCTGCAGGGTTTTGCCGAGCGTCTTGCCGACCAAAAAACCTTCCAGCGTCAACGAAGAGACGGCCTCGTCACGAAATTTTTTCATCATGGCGGCATGCTCAATTTGTAGCGGCATTTTTGCTCCGGCCGGGTTCGGCACTACCTGCGAAAACACGGTCCATTCCACTGCCTTGATGCCAGCGATTTCGCGCAGGGTCGACAAATTGATCAGCGAGGTGCCCGCTACAAAAGTTTTCGCTTCGAACTCGCGGAATGTTTTCAAAAAAAGTGCGCTGCTGATGGTGTCGGCAATCGTCACCACGAACCCCGGTTTTGATGCGGCAAGTTTTTGCGTTTGCTGCTGCATCAACGCGCCATTGATATCGATACGCGCGACGCCGCTGACCGTCATGCCGCGCTGCTTCAATTCATCGGTGAACGCAGTCATTGCGTTGCCGTGCATGCTCGACTCTTGATACGCAATACCGACGCGCTTGATGCCGAGTTTGTCGAAATAGCCGAGCAGGTAGCGGATTTCTTGCAGACGGTGTGGCCGCCAATGCACCACGCGGCGATCGTCCACTGCAGCCAGCGGCGCATACAAGGTCAGGCTGCTGCGTTTGAATGCTGCCGTGTCGAGAGTGGCCAGGACCGACGCATCACCGATGCCGCCGAGCAGCACGTCGATCTTGTTGCGCTCGATCAGTGTAGTAACGAGTCGCGGTGTGTTGGCCGCCTCACCGATATCATCGAGCACCAGATACTGCACCCGCTTGCCATTGATGCCACCAGCAGCATTGATCGCATCGAAGCTGGTTCGGATGCCAGCAACATAATCGCGGCCGAGCGCACTGTTTGGGCCCGATAGATCGATCACCTGACCGACAGTCAGCATGCCGGCGGCGGCGGCTGACAGCGCGCTTGATAGCATGGCAATGACGAGGATAGGCCGGATAAAAACAAGAAAAGAACGCATTGAATCACCTGCTCTCAAACTGGAATGCGGCAGATGATGCTGGGAAATTATTACCGGTTGATGAATCGTCTGGTGTGGTGCTTTTCAGTGATCCCGCATCGCGCGTGGAGATCACATCCGCATGTCACGCTGGCGAATTGCGGTGATAGATCGCATTCACATGTCGAGCACGTCGTCGCACTGCAGTGCGCCGGTTAGATGCGCCGGTCAGATGCGCCAACGACGCGATGTCATCGACGTGACGCGCTCAGGGCCGTGCGCCACTGATCATTTCATGTAACTCCGCACGGTTATATGCCGCGCGCATGGCATCTTTCGCGCTGATGGTTTTTTTGGCCACCAGCTGTGCCAATGCATCGTTCAAACTGCGCGACATGTTGTCTTCCTTGCGCTTCATGAAGTCGGCCAGCATGTGGAATTTTTCGCTGTCGCCAATCATCTTCGCGACCTGACCATTATTGTTAAAAATCATCTCGCTCGCTAGCGCCAGTGCTTCACCGTTTTCAGTCGGCACCAGACTCTGGCTGATGACGCCAATCAACGAACTGGATAACGCAGCAGCGCGCGAGTGGCGCTGCTCGGGGCCGAAGAACGACAGCAGTTTTGAAATCGCACTGATTGCGCTATTGGTATGCATGGTCGCCAGCACCAGGTGGCCGGATTCGCCCGCGTGCAGCAAGGTGTCGGCGGTATCGAAATCACGGATTTCACCGACCATCAAAATATCGGGATTTTGCCGCATCGCTTCACGCAGACCGGACGCAAAGCTGGCGGTATCAGTCGGCACTTCCTTGTGCGAAATAATCGATTGCTTGCGCTCCAGCTGATATTCAATCGGCTCTTCAATCGTGATGATGTGACTGCTGCGCGTGCTGTTGAAATAATCCAGCATCGCTGCAATTGTGGTGGTCTTGCCCGATCCGGTTGGGCCGGTAATCAGAATAATGCCGCGCGTGGCTTCCAGCATGCTGCGCACGTATTGCGGTAAGCCGGTTTTCTCCATCGTGATTGGATGCAGCGGCAAGCGGCGGATTGCAATCGTGATTTTTTCACGCGAGGCGTTGTGATAGACATTGCAGCGCAGCCTGCATTGCGTCAGCAAAAATGAGCGATCGATCGCGCCATCGCAAATGCGCTCTTCCCATTCGAGATCGATCGCAGTCAGCAGTGGGACCATATCTTCGCGCTGCACTGGTTCGATGCCGACCGCCTGCCACTTGCGCGGCGTCTTCACCATCATCGGTGCATCTTGTTCGATATGAATATCGGTGAAGACCTGACCGATGCTGACGAGCTCGATGATTTCCTGGAGCAGGTCACGGAACATTGTGGTGGGCGCATTCATGATTGCCTCTTTTTAATGGAATGGGATTGCAATAAATTCGAGTGCCGCAAAGTTCAGTGCCGTAGGCAAATCGCCGTGTAAGTCCGCGTAACCATCCGCCATAAATTTAACGGTACTAAATTGTGTGCGAAATGTCGATGAATCAGTGAGTAAAAACATCAGCGTGACGTCTCGGAAATGTTGCGCAGGTTGCGGTATACCTTTTGCGCATAGGCAATCCGACGCGCTGGATTCGGTGAGTTATACGCCCCGACTGCATCCCACGAGTTACCAAACCGCAGCATGTTTTGCGCCATGATCCACGCACCCACATGAATGCTGAAACAAGGCTGCCGTAATTGTTGTTCGCTGATGCCGTATTTGCGCAAGGTCGGAAACCAGCGGCTGTTGATCTGCATCAGACCCAGATCATACGTGCCGTCGCGATTGCGATTGACTGCGTTGGGATTCATGCTTGATTCGGTGCGCGCGATTGCTTGCAGCAAGTTGGGGTTGACGCCGTAGCGGTTGCCGGCTTCTTCCCAGCAGGCGTGGGCGGAGGGGCTGAGACTAGCTACTGCGAGAGCGAGTAATCCGCCGATCAGTGGATGTGCCGAGCACACTGAAATACGAAGTTTGTTCATGGCGGTGTGGTCGACGAACCGTCCACATAAATGAATACGCCTTGGCTGCCCGATGGGATTGAAGGTACTGGAGGATCTGTTGGTTTCGTCGGGAATTTGCATTCCATGATCAGGCCGTTGACGTCGCTGACGATGGTGCCGTAAGAGAGATAGGTCACTGGCAAGTTATTACTATCGAAGCCTGGATAGTTACAGCCGTCGCCCGCTGTAAAATGTATTACCGTTGGACTCAATGATTGCGCGACGACGGCCGATTTGGCATAGACAACATTGCCTGTGACATTCTGCGTGGCGGTAACATTCTTCGCAGTTAAAGTGCCAAGAGGGAT
>JAYTZV010000057.1:0-6042 GCA_043741695.1 Burkholderiales bacterium | reverse complement strand
TGCAGTCCGCTTCGGCGTGACCGGTGTTGTCGCGACGGCGCTACTGGCCGGATGCGCATCAAAAAATCCGTTGATAGATGGGCCGGCACTGAGTGCGTCATCTAGTGCGTCATCTGCACCAGCGCCCGCGGCACCCGTATCAGCATCTGCGTCAGCCACTACCGGCACCGCAACTACAACCACGGCAATGAACCCGGCGCAGAGCGCGAGCGCCGCGTCTGCCAACAGCGGCTTGCAACGTACCAAACCAACCACGGTACGACGCTTCTTCGGCATTTTCTCACCGTATCGCGTTGATATACCGCAAGGCAATTTCGTTACCGAAGAAATGCTCGCACAATTAAAAGAAGGCATGACACGTGACCAGGTCAAGTTCGTACTCGGCACCCCTCTAATCACCGATATTTTTCACGCTGATCGTTGGGACTACGCGTTTCGCATGTTAAAGCGCAATGACGAAGTCCTGTCGAGCCGGGTCACGGTGTTTTTCGCCGACGGCAAAGTGAGTCGCTTTGAAGGTGGCAATCTGCCCACTGAAGTCGACTATCTGGCATTGATTGCTGGTGCCGCACCTAAGAAAACCATCGAGGCCGCACCAAAGCCAGCGGCAGCGCCGTCGGCCGCCAAGCCAACGCAATAATCGACTGAAGCTGCCACCATGACAGTACTGAACATCGCGATAGCAGGCGCGTCCGGGCGGATGGGCCGCATGCTGACGGAAACCATTCTTGCGGCAGATGATGCGCAATTAACCGGTGCACTCGACGTTGCTGGCTCGCCAGCCATTGGCAACGATGTCGCCGCATTTCTCGGCAAGCAAAGCAACATCACAATCAGCGCATCGCTGGCTGAAGGACTAGCTAACGCCGATTATCTGATCGACTTTACCCGTCCGGAAGGCACGCTGGAACACGCTGCCTATTGCGCCGCCCATGGTGTCAAGATGATTATCGGCACCACCGGTTTTGATGCTGCAGGCAAGGCCGCGATTGCTGACGCTGCCAAGCGCACTGCGATCGTCTTCGCGCCTAACATGAGCGTCGGCGTGAATGTCACGATGAAGCTTTTAGAGATGGCTGCGAAAAGTTTTTCGGAAGGCTACGACATCGAAATCATCGAAGCGCATCACCGCTTGAAAGTGGATGCACCGTCAGGTACCGCGTTGCAGATGGGCGAAGTTGTCGCCAAGGCGCTCGGTCGCACGCTGGAAAAAGACGGCGTGTTTGCGCGTCACGGCGTGACCGGTGAGCGTGATCCGTCATCGATCGGTTTTGCGACCATTCGCGGCGGCGATATTGTCGGCGACCATACCGTGCTGTTTGCCGGTATCGGCGAGCGCATCGAGATTTCGCACAAGTCGTCAAGCCGCGTCACGTATGCGCATGGCAGCCTGCGCGCGGCACGTTTTCTGGCGGATAAAACAATCGGCCTGTTCGACATGCAAGACGTGCTCGGTTTGCGGTGAGGTGCCACGGCGGCCGCGCGACCTGCCGCCAATGATGACGTATTCGCACTCGATAGCACACTCGCCAATTTTCTCATTCAGCTCAATCAATTCATTGGCCTCACCCACTATGCAACCAACCTATCAGCCCGCCGACATCGAAAAAAACGCGCAAGCGCATTGGCGCGCCATCGATGCGTACAAGGTCACTGAACATGCCACCGACGCACAAGGCAACCCGAAGAAAAAATTCTACGCCTGCTCGATGCTGCCCTACCCGTCCGGCAAGCTGCATATGGGGCACGTACGCAATTACACGATCAACGATGTGATGGTGCGTTACCTGCGCATGAACGGCTTCAACGTGCTGATGCCGATGGGCTGGGATGCGTTTGGTATGCCGGCTGAAAATGCAGCGATGGCCAACAACGTGCCGCCTGCGCAGTGGACGTATTCGAACATCGAGCACATGAAAGCACAGATGCAATCGATGGGTCTGGCGATCGATTGGTCACGCGAAATGACCGCCTGCAAGCCCGAGTACTACAAGTGGAATCAGTGGATGTTTTTGAAGATGCTGGAAAAAGGCATCGTCTACAAGAAAACTGGTACCGTCAACTGGGACCCGGTCGATAAAACCGTGCTCGCCAATGAGCAGGTCATCGATGGTCGCGGCTGGCGCTCCGGTGCGCTGATTGAAAAGCGCGAAATCCCGATGTACTACGCCCGTATCACCGACTACGCCGAAGAATTGCTCGACCACGTCGACAACAAACTACCCGGCTGGCCAGAGCGCGTTCGCACCATGCAAGCCAACTGGATTGGTAAATCGACTGGCGTGCGATTTGCGTTCAATCACGACATCCACGATGGTGACAAGCTGATCAACGACGGCAAACTGTGGGTCTTCACTACCCGCGCCGATACGATCAAGGGCGTGACGTTTTGCGCAGTCGCACCCGAACACGCACTAGCTACTTTCGCTGCAAAATCGAACCCTGAACTGGCTGCATTCATCGCCGAATGCAAGCTTGGCAGCATCATCGAAGCCGATATGGCGACGATGGAAAAGAAAGGCATGCCGACCGGTCTGCTCGTTTCGCATCCGATTACCGGCAAGCAGATTGAAGTCTGGGTCGGCAATTACGTACTGATTACGTATGGTGACGGCGCAGTGATGGGCGTGCCAGCACATGACGAGCGCGACTTCGCGTTTGCACAAAAATACGTGCTGCCGATCGAGCAGGTGGTCGATGTAGAAGGCAAGGTATTTTCTGCAGAGGCATGGCACGACTGGTATGCCGATAAAGAGAACGGCCGCTGCATCAATTCGGGTCGCTTCGATGGCATGAACTACGCCGAAGCGACTGACGCAGTTGCGAAAGTGCTGGCCGATCTCGGCGTCGGTGAAAAGAAAATTACGTATCGTTTGCGCGATTGGGGCATCTCGCGTCAACGCTACTGGGGCACGCCGATTCCGATCATTCACTGCGCGCATTGCGGCGATGTACCGGTACCGGAAAAAGATTTACCGGTGGTGCTACCGGAAGACTGCGTGCCAGACGGCACCGGCAATCCTCTCAACAAGCATGAACAATTCTTGAACGTCGATTGCCCGACCTGCGGCAAACCGGCGCGTCGCGAAACCGACACGATGGACACCTTCGTCGATTCGTCCTGGTACTTCATGCGCTATTGCTCGCCCGGCAGCACCGACGCGATGGTCGATGCGCGTAATGATTACTGGATGCCGATGGATCAGTACATCGGCGGTATCGAACATGCAGTTCTGCATTTGCTATACGCACGCTTCTGGACAAAGGTCATGCGCGACATGGGCTTGGTCAAATTTGACGAGCCCTTCACGAAACTGCTGACGCAAGGCATGGTGCTCAACGAAACCTATTTCCGCGAAGATGCCAGTGGCAAGAAGACCTGGTTTAACCCTGCGGATGTGACGCTGTCGCTGGACGACAAGGGTCGACCGATTGCTGCCACGCTGGTTGCCGATGGCGCTGCCGTGCAGATCGGCGGCACCGAAAAAATGTCGAAGTCAAAAAACAACGGCATCGACCCGCAAGCGCAGATTGATTTATACGGTGCCGATACCGCGCGGCTGTTCACGATGTTTGCATCACCACCGGAGCAGACGCTCGAATGGTCGGGTGCAGGTGTGGAAGGCGCGAACCGTTTCTTGCGCAAGGTCTGGGCGAAGTGCAGTGAGTTGAGCGAGGCGCAGGTATTTGCTGCCGCGCCGTCGAATAATTTTGCCAATGTATCAGACGATATCCGTCAGTTCCGCTTTGATATTCATTCGACTCTAAAACAAGCCGACGCCGATTATCAGCGCATTCAGTACAACACGATTGTCTCGGCGACGATGAAATTGCTGAACACGATTTCGGCCTTCGAGCCGGGTGCACAATCTCGGCCTGATTCAGCGCAGCGTCATGCAGCGCTTGGCGAAGCAGTCAGTATTTTGTTGCGTGTGTTGTATCCGATTGCGCCGCATATTACTTTCGCGTTGTGGAATGAACTCGGCTACAAAAATCGCACCGGCGATTTGCTGGATGCACCGTGGCCGCAAGTCGATAGCGCGGCGCTGGAGCAATCTGAAATTGCGATCATGATTCAGGTGAATGGCAAACTGCGCGGCAGTATCACGGTTGGCAAAGATGCTGATAAGGCCAGCATCGAAGCGGCTGCGCTGGCGAATGAACAGGTGCAAAAATTTCTGACTGGTGCACCGAAAAAAATTATTGTCGTGCCGGGCAAGCTCGTCAATATCGTGGTTTGATCCACGCGTTTTAATCTGATCCACTATCTTATAAAAATAGAGCGCCATGAATCGTCGCACCTTCCTGACCTATGCTTCCACCGCTGCTGCGCTGACGTTTCTGTCAGCGTGCGGTTTTCATTTGCGCGGATCCAACGGTGAAGCCAACTTGCCGTTCAAGACCATGCTGCTCGGCTTTCCCGACAATTCGACACTGGGCGCTGAACTGCGACGCAACATTCGCGCCAATGGCACCGAAATCGTCACCGATCCCGCATTGGCCGAGGCAACGCTCGATGTGCTGGGCGAATTACGCGAAAAGGTCGTGCTCTCGCTGAATAGTCAGGGTCGCGTGCGCGAATACACGCTGCACTATAAATTTCGCTTCCGCGTGCGCGGCAGCAAAGGGCAGGAATTACTCGCCCCGACCGAGATCATTTTGAAGCGCGATATCAGCTTCAATGAATCGCAGGCGCTCGCCAAAGAAGCCGAAGAAGGTTTACTCTACCGCGATATGCAAAGCGATCTGGTGCAGCAAATTTTGCGCCGGCTGGTTGCGCTGAAACCTGCCTGATAACCTGCCTGATGACCAGACTGATAACCAGACGGACAACCCGCCATGCAACTGCGCGCTGATGCTCTCGATATCCACCTCGGTAAGCCGCTGGCAGCGCTATACGTGATCAGCAGCGACGAGCATTTATTGGCACTCGAAGCCGCCGACAAAATTCGTAAGACCGCGCGCATGCAAGGCGTGACCGAACGCGAAGTGCTACAAGTCGATCGCAGCTTCAAGTGGGGTGAACTGACTGCGGCGAATCAATCGCAATCGCTGTTTGGCGACCGCAAGCTCATCGAGCTACGTATCCCAACCGGCAAACCCGGTAAGGACGGTGGTCAAGCGCTGCAAAATTACGCAGGCAATCCGAGCCCCGATAACGTCACGCTGATCACGCTGCCCAAACTCGATTGGGCAACCGCCAAAGCCGCGTGGGTCAACAGCTTGCAACAATCGGCGGTATATATCGACATTCCCTTGGTCGAGCGTAATCAACTGCCAGCGTGGATCGGCACGCGACTCGCCGCGCAGCGCCAGAGTACGGACAAGCAAGGCATCGACTTCATCGTCGAACGCACCGAAGGTAATTTACTGGCGGCGCATCAGGAAATTCAAAAGCTCGGCTTGCTACATCCGGAAGGCAAACTGAGTTTCGAGCAAATACACGACGCGGTACTCAATGTGGCTCGCTACGATGTCTTCAAGTTAAACGAAGCAATGCTGGCCGGTGATGTCGCACGCTTGGTTCGCATGCTCGACGGCTTGCAGGGTGAAGGCGAGGCACTCCCTTTGGTGCTGTGGGCAGTGGCTGAAGAAATTCGTACGCTGCTTAAATTAAAGGCAGGTGCCGACAGCGGCAAATCAATCGGCATGCTGTTGAAGGAATACCGCATCTGGGGACCGCGTGAGCGAGTAATGGAACCAGCCCTGCGGCGCCTGTCGCGCGCCACGCTGGAAGCGGCCTTGCAGCAAGCCGCGCAAGTCGATAAGCTGATCAAAGGATTGCGCGCCAAAGCCTTTGCTGGCGACGCATGGGATGCGATGCAGCAGTTGGCACTGATGATCGCGCGCGGTCACTGACTGGTTATTCATCGCTGATTCATCGCTGATTGATCGCTCATTGATTGCTAATTAGTCGCTCATTCATCGCTTATTGATTGCTTATTGATCGCATATTGATCGATATACACCGCGCCGCAATCAATAGTAATTGCAACGCCTTATTTTTTAATGATTCAAGTACATCATGCACACCGAACAGAT
>JAYTZV010000056.1:0-16092 GCA_043741695.1 Burkholderiales bacterium | reverse complement strand
AGGCCGCCTGCCGCACCTATAACATCCTGATGGCAGAAGGGCGCAAGGTCGCTCTGGCATTGATTTTTACGCCAACAGCAGATGCGTGATCGCTTATTGAAGCAGCCGCTATTCTGGATTGTTCTGATCGGCTTTTGCGTCCTATGGTTTTACGGACTCGGCGCACGCACACTGGTCCCAACCGACGAAGGCCGCTACGCCGAAATGGCACGCGAGATGGTTGCCACTGGCGACTGGATCACGACGCGTTTAAACGGCATTAAGTACTTTGAGAAGCCGCCATTGCAGGTTTGGATGAGTGCGTTGACTTTCGAGTTGTTCGGACTCGGTGAATGGCAAGCCCGCCTCTGGACCGGCCTGTGTGGACTGATCGGTATAGCCGCAGTGGGTTTTACCGGGCGTAAAGTATTCGATGCGCGCACCGGTCTGGACGCCGCGCTGGTACTGGGTTCAAGTTTGTTATGGGTCGCGCTCGGCCACATCAACACACTCGACATGGGTCTGTCGGCGATGATGACGGTGTCGCTGTGCGCTTCGCTTGTCGCGCAGCGCGACGGGGCAACCACACGCGAACGCCACCTAGGCATGCTGGTCTGCTGGGCCGGCATGGCGCTAGCGGTACTATCAAAGGGCTTGATTGGCGTCGTGCTGCCGGGTGCAGTACTGGTCCTGTACACCCTCGCTGCGCGCGATTGGCGCATCTGGCTGCGACTGCATCTTGGCAGCGGCCTGCTGGTCTTCTTCGCGATTGCAGCGCCGTGGTTCGTGCTGGTCTCAATGAAGAATCCTGAGTTCCCGCACTTCTTTTTCATCCACGAACACTTCCAGCGCTTCACCAGCAAAATCCATCATCGCGCCGGACCGGTGTATTACTTCATTCCGATTCTGCTGCTGGGCATGGTGCCCTGGCTAGGAATGCTCGCGCAAAGTCTATGGCAAGGCCTGCGCAAAGAGGGTTCGGGTTTTCAGCCGAAGATGCTGCTGCTGGTCTGGGCGGCGTTCATTTTCTTTTTCTTCAGCGTGTCGAGTTCAAAACTGCCGTCGTATATTTTGCCGATTTTTCCTGCGTTGGCTTTACTGATCGGATGCTATTTGCAGCAGATATCGCGCCGCACTTTCATGATCAATGCGGGCTTGCTGCTGGCGACAGGAATCATTGGACTGGCGCTGCTGAATCGACTGCCGCGGTTGTCGCAGTCGCCGTACGATTTGCCGCTTTACCGCGCGTACATGCCGTGGATTGCGGCAGCCGCCGGTATTGCGATTTGGGGCGGCATCACTGCGCTGGTACTCGCGCGGCGCAATCTGCGTTTGGCGACAGTTGCCTTAGCCGTGGCGGGTTATTGCGCCATTCAAGCGCTGATGCTGGGCCATGATCCGTTGGGCCGCTATGCAGCCGGTATCGATCATGTCGCTGCGGTTCAAGCAGAATTGACGCCGCAAACGGTCATCTATGCGGTCGACCGCTACGAGCAGGCGCTGCCATTTTATCTGCAGCGCACGATGACGCTAGTAGCGCACATGGATGAACTCGAATTCGGTTTGCAACAGCAGCCAGCGTTATGGATTCCAACCGTCGACGCATTCTTGAAAGTCTGGCTCGACGGTCACGCTACCGGTCGCAATGCCATCGCCATCATGCCGCCGGCCACATTCAAAGACTTGACTGCGCGTGGCGTTCCGATGCGCGTGATCGGCCAGGACCCGCGCCGTGTCATCGTCTCCAACCAACTGAAGCGCCCTCCTCCACCATGAACATCGCCACTTTTGGATTTATTCTCACTGGCGTCTGCCTCAACGCGCTGGCGCAATTGCTGCTCAAAGCCGGCACCAATGCCGTCGGCGCGATTCATTTAACGGCAGAGAACTGGTTTGTAACAGGATTGAAATTGGCGACGCAGTTACCGATTATCGGTGGCTTGAGTTGTTACGTAATTTCGGTGCTGGTGTGGATTATCGCGTTATCACGCGTCGATGTTACGATCGCTTATCCGATGCTCTCGATCGGCTACATTATTAACGCAATCGGAGCGTGGTATTTTCTTGGCGAAGTTATTTCCATTCCGCGAATCGTCGCAATCGGCGTCATCATCTTTGGCGTGATCCTGCTGGCACGTGGATAAATTAGACCATGATCATAAAAAAAATCCGATTAAAAAACTGGAAAAATTTTCGCTCTGCCGAAACCATATTGACTGAAAGGGTTTACCTGATTGGTCCGAATGCTTCCGGTAAATCAAATTTTCTGGATGCGATACGCTTTCTGCGCGATGTAGCACACCCCAAATCGGGCGGATTGTTGCGCGCGCTGGACGACCGTGGCGGCTTGGCTAAAATCCGGTGTCTAGCTGCCCGACGTGAACCGGAAGTCGAATTGGAAATCGAACTCGCTCAAGAATGGGATAGTCCTACGGAGTGGTCGTATATGCTGGCGCTGCGCAATGAAGGAAAAGGCGCGAACCGCGTGTTGGTGCACTGCGAGCAGGCATTTCATCTCGGCGTTGAAAAACTCGATCGTCCAGATGCCGCTGATAAAAAAGATCCTGCGCGATTGACACAAACTGCTCTTGAAGACACGCGTGCCAATGCTGCATTCCGACCGATTGCCGAATTTTTGCAGTCAATTACTTACCTGCATCTGGTTCCGCAGATGATCCAGCATGCAGAAAAAATTGGCGGTTTTCGTGTGAATTTTGATCCATTCGGTCAGAGTTTCCTGGAGCGAATTGCAGCGACATCGGAAAAAACACGCACTTCACGGTTGAAGCGAATTTCAAAAACGTTGAAGATTTGCGTCCCATTTCTCGACGAATTGGAATTTGTCAAAGACCCCATCTCCGGTAGACCGCATCTACGCGCACGTTACGCCCACTGGCGACCAAACGGTGGCTTCCAACAAGAAAGCCAATTTTCCGACGGCACTCTGCGTCTACTGGGTTTGATGTGGGTACTGCTGGAAGGCGGAACCGTTCTATTACTTGAAGAGCCTGAACTGTCGCTCGATGACGCCATCGTTGCGCGTATCCCTGAACTGCTGCGTGAGATGCAAAAAAATGCCCGCACCCGACCGCAAGTCATTCTAACGACGCACAGCGAGATATTGCTGCACAACGTCGATGGTAGTGAAGTGCGTCGGCTGGAAGTCTCAAAAGAGGGCACCAAGATCAAAGCCGCTGACAGTAACGAGCGCGCCTCACTTAAGGCGGGTTTTACTCCTGCTGAAGTCATGCTGCCCAAGGTGCACCCGGACGCAAAAAATTTGTCGCTTTTTTAAGATGGCGTTGACGATCAATATTGCTGCTGAGGACCGACTCGGAATAGCGACTCTGGAACGCATAATCCGCTCTGAAATTAGAAATTGTGAAATTGCCCAAGTACTGCCCAACAAACGGCTCGCGGGAAATCAGCCGCTGCGCAAGCGTGTTCCAAATTTCAGGGCGGCGGCGCTTGCAGGTCAATACTTTATAGTCCTGACTGACCTCGACAATGGCACGTGTCCATCTGAATTGCTGGAACAATGGGACGTATTACCGCTTCCCGCAAATTTGCTGTTTCGCGTTGCCGTGCGCGAAATCGAAGCGTGGGTGCTCGGTGACCGTAACAACGTATCGCAACTACTGGGAATCAAACCTGCGTTGGTCAATCCGTATCCGGAGCAGCTGGCAGATCCAAAAGCGGAGCTGTTAAACCTTGCAAGAAAAGGTAGTGCAAAAATTCGGAGGCAGCTGCTGCCAGAAAAAGGAGCATTCGGAAAAATCGGCCCGTCGTATAACGATGTACTCAGTGCTTTTGTTGAAACTGACTGGGACTATCGGTCCGCATCACAGAACGCGCCGAGTCTTTATCGTTTTTTGGCTCGCTTGTCAAATTTCGTCAACAGATAAAAGAGAACATATGTCTTTACCTTTTCTGCCCTTTTCCAAACCCACCATCGACGAAGCCACCATCGCCGCCGTCGGCGACGTACTGCGCTCTGGCTGGATTACCAGCGGACCGAAGGTGCAGGCCTTTGAAGCAATGCTGTCCGATTACTTCGGTGGCCGTCTGGTGCGCACGTTCAACTCCGGCACCTGCACGATGGAGATCGCACTGCGCATCGCCGGTGTCAAGGCCGGTGACGAAGTTATCACGACGCCGATTTCGTGGGTGGCCACTGCCAACGTGATTTTGGAAGTCGGTGCAACACCGGTGTTTGCGGACATTGACCCGATTACGCGCAATATCGATCTCGATAAACTCGAAGCCGTAATTACACCGCGCACCAAAGCAATCATTCCAGTATATCTATCAGGCTTGCCGGTGGATATGGACCGGCTGTACGCCATCGCGAAGAAGCATCAGTTGCGCGTGATCGAAGATGCGGCGCAGGCACTCGGCTCGACTTGGCATGGAAAACGGATCGGTGCTTTCGGCGACATGGTGTCGTTCAGTTTTCAGGCGAACAAAAACATCACCACGTCGGAAGGCGGATGCCTGGTTGTCAACGACGCCACCGAAGCAAGGCTTGCTGAAAAATATCGACTGCAAGGCGTCACGCGTTCTGGCTTTGATGGACTGGAGGTCGACGTCCTTGGCGGCAAATTCAATATGACCGATATCGCCGCCGCCATCGGCCTAGGCCAATTCGTGCATATCGAGGCGATTACGGCAACGCGACGTCGCCTGGCGCGCCATTATTTTGCCCAGTTCGGCGGCGACTTCGAAACGAAGACTGGCGCGCAGTTGCCGGTAGCTGATGGTGAGAATTCGAATTGGCATATGTTCCAGCTGGTCCTGCCAGAACGCATCACGCGCGCCGCATTCATGGAACAAATGATGGCGCAACAGATCGGCATCGGCTATCACTATCCGGCCATTCATCTACTACAGCTGTACCGGGATCGCGGCTTCGGGCCAGGCATGTTCCCGATTGCCGAGCGCGTCGGCCGGCAGATCGTGTCGCTACCGATGTTTTCGGTAATGACGGAAATGGATGTAGATCGCGTGGTCAACGCGGTAAAATCCGTGCTTCGATAAATTTGCGGCCGCTGATGAAACCAACTCTTTCTGTCGTCATTCCGATCTACAACGAAGCCGAAGGGCTGGCCAAATTATTTGCGCGCTTATATCCAGCACTCGACGCGCTCGACGCCAGCTACGAAATTGTCTTCGTCAACGACGGTAGCCGCGACACATCGGCAGCGATTCTGGCAGACCAGTTTCGTTTGCGGCCGGATGTCACGCGGGTCGTTCTTTTCAATGGTAATTACGGCCAGCACATGGCGATTTTGGCCGGCTTCCAGGCCACGCGCGGCGATGTGGTTGTCACCCTCGATGCGGATCTGCAAAATCCGCCCGAAGAAATCGGCAGCCTGCTCGATAAAATGCGTGAGGGCTTCGACTATGTCGGCTCGATCCGGCGTGACCGGCAAGACTCTGCGTTTCGCACCTATGCGTCGCGCGCGATGAATTTTCTGCGTGAGCGCATCACGCATATCAAGATGACCGACCAGGGCAATATGCTGCGCGCGTATGGCCGCAATGTCATCGACCTGATTAATCAATGCAGCGAAGTCAATACCTTTGTGCCCGCGCTGGCCTACACGTTTGCACGCAACCCGACTGAAATCGTGGTCGAACATGAAGAGCGCTCCGCCGGTGAATCGAAGTATTCGCTGTACAGTTTGATTCGTCTAAACTTTGATTTGATCACTGGTTTTTCACTGATGCCCTTGCAGTTTTTTTCGCTGCTGGGCATTGCGTTGTCGATCGTCTCTGCCGTGTTGTTCGTGTGGCTGATGGTTCGACGCATCGTGTTCGGCTCGGAGGTCGAGGGCGTATTTACGCTATTCGCGTTTTTATTCTTCATGATCGGCGTGGTGTTGTTTGGTATCGGCCTGGTCGGTGAATATGTCGGACGTATCTATCAGCAAGTCAGAGGCAGGCCGCGCTACGTGATCGAAGCAACGTTGCAGCAGCAAACCGACGCGCCGATTACGATGGCAGCCCGCGCCGCAGCCTCGGACTACTGAGCCGATGCGCGCGGTCGTTTTTGCCTATCACAACGTTGGTGTGCGCTGTATTCAAGTGCTGCTGGCACGCGGTGTCGAGATAGCGCTCGTCGTTACGCATGTTGATAATCCCACCGAGCAGATCTGGTTTGAATCGGTCGCTGATCTCTGCGCTGAAAAAAACATTCCGGTCGTGACGCCGGACGATCCGTCGAGCGACGCCTTGTTTAAACAGATCAGCGCAATCGCGCCGCAGGTGATCTTCAGTTTTTATTACCGGCATATGCTGCCCGTACGCCTGCTAGCTATGGCGTCGGATGGCGCATTCAACATGCACGGTTCGCTGCTGCCAAAATACCGTGGTCGCGTGCCGATTAACTGGGCCGTGCTGCATGGTGAACAAACGACCGGTGCAACGCTGCACGAGATGGTCGCCAAGCCCGATGCCGGGGCCATCGTTGCTCAAACCGCAGTGCCAATCCTGCCGGACGACACCGCGCACGAAGTGTTCGGCAAGGTGGTTGTTGCCGCCGAAATCACCTTGTGGAATGCGCTGCCAGAAATGCTTGCAGGTCGTACGCCGCGCCTGCCGAACGATTTGACGCAAGGCAGCTACTTCGGCGGGCGCAAACCGGAAGACGGTCGCATTGATTGGCAACAGCATGCCCAAAAAATATACAACCTGCATCGCGCCGTTGCACCACCCTATCCTGGTGCCTGGACCACGATCGGTAATGCCACGTACGTGATCGGCGCAGCGCGCCTGTCGACACGTTTCTTCCCAGACTTGTTGCCGGGACTCGCGGTAGTGGATAATGCGATCTTCGGCATCGGCGTCGACGGTAAAGCACTCAGCATTTCGTCACTGCTGCGCGATGATCAGCCGGTATCAGCAAGCACACTACAACAACAACTTCACGCGCACCGCTGATCTCTCGCGCGCTGCGCCGCGATCCGATTATTTTTGAAAGAATTTTGAAAGAATTTTGAAATAAGCATCATGAAAAAAGTCCTCATCCTCGGCGTGAACGGTCTCATAGGCCATCATTTGTCCAAGCGTATTTTGGGCACCACAGATTGCAATATCTACGGCATGGACACAATGACCGACCGGATCACCGATATGTTCGATAATGACGGCTACAAATCGCGCATGCACTTTCTCGAACGCGACATCAGGATCAACAAGGAACAGGTTGGATATCACGGCAAGAAATGCCACGACATTGACGCGTTAATCAAAATCCTCGCTGACAAACACGAGGTAGCGACCGGCAATATCTACAATATCGGCAATCCGGTCCACAACTATTCGATTCGTGACGTGACGAACATGATGCTGACGCTTGCGGCGAACTATCCGGAATACGCCGACTCGCTTAAACACGTCGCGGTGATCGTCATCATCTCGGCAGCGTACTACGGCAAAGAGCGTCAGGACGTGCAAAATCGTGTGCAAAAAATCACCAATACCGGCACCGATCTGGAATGGAATCCAACTACGTCGATGACAGATATTTTGCGCAATATTTTGAATGCGTATTGCAGCCAGGTGGCTGCAGCACGCGCACTAGCACATTGAAATAACCGCGAATCCCGACAGCATAGAGAGCAAAAAAAACGGTGCCCCAACTCATTTTAAAAATCGACGTCGATACCTTGCGCGGTACGCGTGAAGGTGTGCCGAATTTGGTGAAGATACTGCAGCGACATCAGGCCAATGCAACGTTCTTGTTTTCCCTCGGGCCAGATCACACTGGCTGGGCACTGCGCCGGGCGTTTCGCCCTGGTTTTTTTCAAAAAGTATCGCGCACATCTGTCATCGAACACTACGGCCTGAAAACCCTGATGTATGGCGTGTTGCTACCGGCACCAGATATTGGTAAGTTGTGCGCAAGCCAATTGCGTGCAGTACGCGACGCCGGTTTCGAATGCGGCATTCACACCTGGGATCACGTGGTCTGGCAAGACCACGTGCGTGAGCAAGATGCAGCATGGACGCAAAAATTGATGCAGCAGTCTTTCGACCGCTTCGTTGATATCTTTGGCACGGCACCTCTGACGCATGGCGCAGCAGGCTGGCAAATGAATCCATACGCCTTTGTACAACTCGATGCATTCGGCATGCGCTACGCTTCCGACGGCCGCGCGGTGCTGGCCGATGATGGCCGCCTGGTCGACGCTTCGGCAGGTCCGCATCGTCTGAATGCGTTTGGAAAAAATTTATCCTGCATCCAAATGCCCACCACATTGCCGACTCTGGATGAGCTTCTGGGCCGTACAATTAACGGCACCGACATCACGTCGTCAAATATTGCGGCTACTCTGCTGAAATTGACCGAGGCACCACGTGATCATGTGTACACCTTGCATGCGGAACTTGAAGGGCAAAAACTGGCACCCATATTCGAACAGTTATTGAGCGGATGGCGCGCACAAGGCTACGATCTGGTGGCCATGGCGGATTACTATCCAACCCTGCGTGACCGCGCGCTTCCAGTACTTCCGATTCAATGGGGCACGTTGCCAGGACGGTCGGGTGAGTTGCTGGTGGCGGCATGAGACTGATTGGTGAAAAGGCTTACGGCAGTACTGCACACACGACAATGAATCAATAACAGGCAGTTCCTCAGGAGAGTCACGTGGCTGAAAGCCCATCCGCTGTAAATATGCTGGTTCCGGATTTTTCTGCACAGATCACCGGATCACAACCGTTTCGTTTATCCGACCATGCCGGACATATCGTGGTCCTGTATTTTTATCCCAAAGACAATACGCCGGGTTGTACCGCGCAAGGTATCGAATTTCGCGAACTGCATACCCAGTTTCAGCAACTCGGTGCCGTCATTGTCGGCGTCAGCCGAGACGGCATGCGCTCGCACGATGCGTTCAAGGCAAAGCTGGCGTTGCCGTTCGAATTGATCTCCGATCCCGACGAAAGTCTGTGCCTCATGTTCAATGTGATGAAGCAAAAAAATATGTACGGCAAGTCGGTACGCGGTGTCGAACGGAGTACGTTTGTGATTGACGCAGCCGGTCGATTGGTGAAAGAATGGCGAGGAGTCAAGCTACCAGACCACGCTGAAGATGTTCTCCAATTCATCAAAACATTACGCTAATTTTTCCGGTAAAATTTGATTGGAATAACGAGCAATCCCACATTGAGTTCATCCACAAACCATGTCACAAAGCCGTGTTTGAAAGAGTCGAGCGACTCTTTTGAAAACGGCTTTTTGCATTTTCCCGTATCTTTTTGCGTAGCAGAAATTTCCTATCGTACGTTGCCCGACCCCGTTTGCCATGATGTCCCGATGGCCCAGTCAAACTGTTTTTAGATCGAGGTCCTGATGCCCCTGCCAAAGATTCCCACAAAGCCAGCTGCCCTCCTCGCTCCCGCCGATTATCCAAAGGCTGATCCATCAAAGATCGTCAAACCGCTGGTCGTGGCCGTCGAGGCAGCCACCGCGCGCATCGAGACACTACCGACGCCAACTACACGCGAGAATCGTCAGCCTGCCTCTGCGCCGAACAAGGTACGCGAAGTCAAGCCTGCCGAGCCGGTGGTCGCCAAACCGAAATCGTCGGTCAGCAAGCTGAGTACGCGTACCGGGCCGACTAAATTGTTCGTGCTCGACACCAACGTCCTGATGCACGATCCGACCTCGCTGTTTCGCTTCGAGGAGCATGACGTCTATCTGCCGATGATGACGTTGGAAGAGCTCGACGATCACAAAAAAGGTATGTCGGAAGTTGCCCGCAACGCCCGCCAAGTATCGCGCTCGCTCGATGCGCTGGTAGCAAATTTGGGTGATGCCAGCATTGAGGATGGCATTCCCTTATCCAAGCTTGGTAACAAGGATGCGGGTGGTCGTTTATTCTTCCAGACCAAGCTGCAACACATGTCGCTGCCGGAGGGACTGCCGGTCGGCAAGGCCGACAACCAGATTCTCGGTGTGGTACGTGCGCTCGAAGCGCAGTTCCCTGGTCGCGACATTGTGCTGGTGTCAAAAGACATCAACATGCGTATCAAGGCATGTGCGCTGGGTTTGCCAGCTGAAGAATACTTCAATGATCACGTACTGGAAGATACCGACTTGCTCTACTCCGGTATCTTGCAATTGCCGGATGACTTCTGGAACAAACACGGTAAGGGAATCGAATCCTGGCAGGAAAGTAAAAACGGGCACGGCTACACCTTTTATCGTCTGAACGGTCCGGTTGTGCCGCACATGCTGGTGAATCAGTTTGTGTATCTAGAACCAAAAGACGGCGAGCCAAATTTTTATGGTCAGGTACGCCAGATCAACGGCAAGACGGCAGTATTGCAAACGCTGCGTGACTATGGTCACACCAAGAGCAATGTGTGGGGTGTCACGGCGCGTAATCGCGAACAGAATTTCGCGCTCAATTTACTGATGAATCCCGAATGCGACTTCGTCACCCTGCTCGGTCAGGCAGGCACCGGCAAGACGCTGCTGGCACTGGCGGCGGGTCTCGCGCAGGTGCTGGAAACCAAGTTGTACAACGAAATCATCGTCACCCGTGTGACCGTGCCGGTGGGTGAAGACATCGGCTTTTTGCCGGGCACCGAAGAAGAAAAGATGTCTCCGTGGATGGGGGCATTCGATGACAACCTTGAAGTGTTGAATAAATCGGATTCAGACGCGGGCGAATGGGGACGCGCCGCCACGCAAGATTTGATTCGCTCGCGTATCAAGATCAAGTCACTGAACTTCATGCGCGGTCGTACATTCGTAAATAAATTTTTGATTATTGACGAAGCACAAAATCTGACGCCAAAGCAGATGAAGACGCTGGTTACGCGGGCAGGTCCAGGTACGAAAATTATTTGTCTTGGCAACATTGCACAAATCGATACGCCGTATCTGACCGAAGGTTCCAGCGGATTGACCTATGTGGTAGATCGTTTCAAGGGCTGGGCGCACAGCGGCCATGTGACGTTGGCACGCGGCGAGCGTTCACGTCTGGCAGATCATGCGAGCGAGGTGCTGTAGAAGCAGCGATTGCAGGCGGTAACAAGAATGTTCACTTAACGCAATAATTCGGCGCCTTGGCAGCGCACTATCAACGGCATCCTTAACTCAGGGTGCCGTTTTTTTATAAACGTAGACTGTTAAAACGCGCTGCGACACCATCACCAAAACCTTGAAAATAAATGGAACCAATGGTTCCACATGCACACTCACGTCCAACGGCGCTGAAAACGGAAGTCTTTCGGCGTATCAATTTGATTGGAGATGAGAATATGAAAAGCCCCGTAATCACTGGAAATCGCGTTACTACCCTGCGACCTGCTGCGCCAGAACCAGCTGAAAAAAAAGTGACCGCTTCAGAACTTAGCGGCTCGCCGCATCATGATAAATCTTTGCAAGGAGCACAGTTCCAGCAAGGACGTTCGAGCGCTGCAAGATTGCGCCAGGCGCTAGAGCAAAATGCGCCAGCCGTGGAGCGCAAACCATTACCTGCCGCTGGCGTGGTGATCAAATATCCGGCGGATCAAAAATCCACCCGTCGGCAGCGCAGCGACTCGCACGAAGATTTAATGCCTCTTGATGAAGAGATTCACCATCTGAACGGGAGTCACCGCAACGCGCAGCAGGATAGAAAACAAGTGCTGGCGCAGCGTCGCCAGGCCAACCGCGGATTCAAAACCGTTTCCCCGCAGCGAACCGAACCCGTTGATGATCTGGCTATCGAGGGATGGGGTGATGATCATTGATCTGGCTGTGGGCGTTATGGGAATGTCGTTCGGCAAATAATGCTGCTTGAATTTTGCCGCTTCAATTTTTGTGAGGTATTCAAGCAGCGTGGCAGGATTGGCAGTAGCTGACATCCGCATCGGGCTTTCCGCGCGGGAAGCCAGGCAAGCAGTTGGCACAAGAACTCGACCGAGCTACTACCAGTGTCCTGTCAAAAAAGATCAACTTGCTGCGCAGGTGCCACTGCCGATACCGATCTCCGTTTTTGAGCGCTCGACACACGCTCTCTCGCAAGCCGTCCGGCTGATAGATAGTCAACGATAGGCATCGGATAATCGACGCCAAGGTGTACGCCCTGCAGCGCCTGCATCGCTGGCGGCATTCGCCAAGGCTCAAAAAGAAACTCATCTGGCACCCGCTCAAGCACGGGTAGCCATCGCCGCACAAACTTTCCTTTTGGGTCAAGATCTTGGGCCTGCTTGACCGGGTTATACGACAGCAGTTGCGTGGCACCGGCGGTGCCAGCATGAATTTGTAGCTGGTTGTAGTGGATGGCTGGTTCGTAGTCGAGAAATTGACGGGCAAGGAACAAGCCCGGCTCGCGCCAGTGCAACCAAAGTTCATTGACCGCAAAAGAAATTAACATGCCGCGCATGCGCATATTGATCCAGCCTGTATGCAACAGCATTTTCATGCACGCATCGATCATCGGATAGCCAGTCTGGCCAAGCTTCCACGCATCGAAACTGGTTTGATTGAATTCGTTTTCGCGCAAGCCATCCATGGCAGGGTTGATGTTCGAGAACTCCAGTTGCGGCATCGCTTCCATGTTTTGGAAGTAGCCCGAGCGCCATCGAATACGGTTCACAAAAAATCGCATCGACTTGATCATGCGCTCACGTTCGAACTCGGAAGTCGCCACATCTGGCAACGCAAGCCGCCGATTCATCGTCAAAATAACTTCACGTACCGAGACCACACCGAACGCAAGATACGGACTCAATCGGGAGCAACCGTGCTCGGCCGTCAACGGGCTCGATACGGCACCGGGATACGCCAGAATTCTGCTTTTGAAGAAATCGCCCAACAGTCGAATCGCCGCGGATCGGCCGCCGCGCAAGCGCCCGGCCTTGGTGTCAACTGGATCGACGATTGGTAACGGTGGCGGTACAGAGGATGCAATGCGTTCGATTCCTTCCACGCAAAAAATGGCCGAAGGCACTTTGACCGGGTCCGAGGCAGTGTATTGCTCCAACTCCGCAGACCAGTCTTTCGCTTCGCGATATGCCGCAGAGCCACGGATTACGCCATTTTGTGGAGTTTGAATCCAGCGAACACCACGGCGTTGACACCATGCCGCAACTGCTTTGTCGCGTTCGTACGAAAGCCAGTTACCGGTTTCCTGATGGCTGCGCAGCACATCGAAGTTAATGATTTGCCAAACCGCTTCCAAAGAATCGACCGCACTCCCCGTTAGCTGAATCAACGATGCGCCGCGTACTAGCAATGCTTCCTGAAGACTAGCAAGACACTCTGCAATAAACGCTGCGTGTTGCGGCGCGAGGTCAGCAGCGGCAACGAGCATCGGTTCATAAATATAAAGTGGCAAAACCCTGCCGTCAGTCACGCCATCGGCAAGCGGTGCGTGATCGCGAACGCGCAGGTCACGCTTGAACCAGACCACTGTTTTCAAACTTGTTCCGGCAGTCACATCGCATTATCCTATTCGCAGATGGCATCGTCGCTATGTTTTTGATCGAGGGGTTCGGTGCTCAATGCAGAATTAAATATCTTGAAAGGCATTATCGAGACCGAATTTTGCAGAACGATACGTGTTTTCAGATCTGTCGAAAATGCGTGGCCAGTGCGCTACGTGACACACTATTTTTCGTCGCAATCGTAATAATATTTATATCATATAAATAATTTAGTTGATTACATCAGTCGCCAAAGCACTCGATCTCTTGCCTGCGCCGATATCCGCCCTAAGCCAGCGCGATCGTGCAGCACTGACAACCCATCAGTCACCACCGTACAACGGTGCATTCCCGGTGTAATTTTCAAACTTGGTGAACTGACCCATAAACGTCAGACGGATACTGCCAATCGGGCCATTACGTTGCTTGCCGATAATAATTTCAGCGGTACCCTTGTCGGGTGAATCCGGGTTATAGACTTCATCGCGGTAGATGAACAAGATCACGTCGGCATCTTGCTCAATAGCGCCAGACTCGCGTAAATCCGACATCACCGGGCGTTTGTTGGGACGTTGTTCGAGCGAGCGATTGAGCTGCGAGAGCGCAATCACCGGGCAATTCAATTCTTTGGCAAGGCCTTTCAGACTACGCGATATTTCGGAGATTTCCGTCGCGCGGTTTTCACCGGATGAATTCGCAGACATCAGTTGCAGGTAGTCGATGATAATCAGGCCGAGCTTGCCGCATTGGCGCGACAAGCGGCGCGAGCGGGCGCGCAGTTCAATCGAATTCAGCGCCGGTGTTTCATCGATATAGAGCTGCGCATCATTCATTTTTTGAATCGCATGCGTCAAGCGCGGCCAGTCTTCATCCGCCAGCTTGCCAGTTCGAAGCCGGTGTTGATCAAGACGCCCGACCGAACCCAGCATCCGCATCGCCAGTTGCGTGCCGCCCATCTCCATCGAAAATACTGCGACCGGCAAGCCGCTTTCGATCGCCACGTTTTCACCAATGTTCAGCGAGAACGCGGTTTTACCCATTGATGGCCGACCGGCGACGATAATCAGATCACCTGGCTGCAGGCCAGAGGTTTTTTGGTCAAGATCAGCGAAGCCGGTCGGCACACCCGTAATATCACTTTGATTATCGCGGTTATAGAGTTCATCAATGCGCTCAACAACCTGCGTCAACAATGGCTGAATTTCCTGAAAACCCTGTGCACCGCGCGCGCCTTCTTCGGCGATCGCAAAAATCTTCGATTCAGCTTCGTCAAGCATCTGCTTGACTTCCTTGCCTTGCGGATTGAATGCGTTGCCGGAGATTTCGTCCGATACCGTGATCAGCTTGCGCAGCACGCCGCGGTCGCGAACGATTTCGGCATACCGGCGAATATTTGCCGCCGACGGCGTGTTTTGTGCGAGTGCATTCAGATACGACAGACCGCCAACTTCTTCGGCTTTACCGGTGCTGCTGAGTGCTTCAAATACTGTGATGACATCGGCCGGTTTTGAATTGTTAATCAGCTTGACGATGTGCTGAAAAATGACGCGGTGATCGTAACGATAAAAGTCGTCCTGGTGCACGAAATCAGCAATGCGGTCCCATGCGGCGTTATCCAGCAGCAGGCCACCTAATACGGATTGTTCTGCCTCGATGGAATGGGGTGGTACACGCAGTGCATCGAGTTGCGCATCAGGTTTTGGTTCGGATCGATCGCGATTGTTCATTCAAGGATTATACCTTTTCAATGGTTCGATTCCGGCCAGAAATGGGTCACACCGCTATCAATCAATTGAGCGTACGGGCGTAAAAAAAGCCGGACGCATCCGGCTTTTCTGTCTTGCCAGCGGCGCGAAATTACGCGTGCTCGCCCAATACGGCGACTGTGATTTCAACGACGACATCGGTATGCAACGCAACCAAAATCGGATGATCACCCGTGGTCTTCAACGGGCCTGTCGGCATGCGGATCTGAGCCTTCTCAACAGGGAAGCCCTGCTTGGTCAGTGCTTCCGAAATATCGGCATTGGTAACCGAGCCAAACAAACGACCATCGACGCCCGATTTTTGCGAAATTTGCACGGTCATGCCGGCCAGTTTTTCGCCTTGGGTTTGCGATGCGGCCAGCTTGGCGGCGGCAGCTTTTTCCAGCTCAGCGCGCTTGACTTCAAATTCAGCAACTGCGCTGGTGGTCGCACGACGCGCCATACGTTGCGGGATCAGGAAGTTACGGGCGTAGCCGTCTTTGACCTTGACGACTTCACCGAGGTTACCAAGATTGACAACTTTTTCTAACAAAATGACTTGCATGTTTTTCTCCGAATTAGGTAATTGAAAGATCGCTAAAAATCGATCAATTACGCGTGGTGCAGGTCGGTATACGGCAGCAGCGCGAGGAAACGTGCGCGCTTGATAGCGGTATCGACTTGACGCTGATAATGGGCGCGGGTGCCGGTCAGGCGTGCTGGCATGATCTTGCCGTTTTCCTGAACGAAGTCTTTCAGCGTATCGACGTCTTTGTAGTCGACTTGTTCAACGTGTGCGGCGGTGAAGCGGCAGAATTTCTTGCGCTTGAACAGCGGATTCTGTTGCTTGCGTTTTTCTTTAAGCTTGAGCTTGTTCTTGTCGAATTTTTTACCGAATGCCATGTGAGGCTCCTGTATCTATAAGGGGTTCGAAATCAAT
>JAYTZV010000055.1:0-6077 GCA_043741695.1 Burkholderiales bacterium | reverse complement strand
GAATCGGCGCACCTGATTGCACTGCTCCATGCACGCATCGCCACGCTGTGGCAGACCCGCATGCTGCGCTATGCGAAGTTGACCGTAGCCGATGAAATCGAGAATGCGCTCTCGTACTACCGCATCACATTTTTGCAAGCGCTGCCACAACTGCATCAGGAAATCATCGCGACGCTGGATGCGCAGTTTCCATCTGACCTTGCTACCGACGCACTTGTGACCGATGAAAATGTGACCGAAAGCTTTGTGCAGATGGGTAGCTGGATCGGCGGCGACCGCGATGGCAATCCCAATGTCAACGAGGCGACGATGCAGCATGCGCTGATACGCCAAGCCACCACGATCGTCGATTACTACCTGGAACAAGTGCATGCGCTCGGCGGCGAACTCTCAATTTCCACGCTACTGGTCGCAGTCAGTGCGCCACTGCAAAAGTTGGCAGGCGCCTCACCCGACACCTCTGCGCATCGCACCGACGAACCTTACCGGCGCGTGCTGGTCGGCTGCTACGCAAGACTCGCCGCCACCGCGCGCCGCCTCGGTGCCACCAGCATCTTGCGCAAGGAAGTCGCCGCCGCAGCGCCGTACGCGAGCGCACAGGAATTCGCGGCCGATCTGCAGGTCATTAGCGACTCACTGCACGCGCATCACGGTGCACTGCTGGCGCAGCCGCGGCTGGCGTATCTGCAGCGCGCAGTCGATACGTTCGGTTTTCATCTGGCCACACTGGACATGCGGCAAAGCTCGGATGTGCACGAGCGCGTATTGTGTGAATTATTTGCTGCCGCTGGGGTTGAATCAAATTACGCCACGCTCGATGAAACGCAAAAAATTGCGACGCTATTACGCGAACTGTCGCAGCCGCGTTTGCTGACCTCACCGTATCTGCAGTATTCACCAGAGACCACGTCCGAGCTTTGCATCCTGCGCGCCGCAGCCACGCTGCGCCAGCGTTACGGCGACCGCGCGATTCGCCATTACATTATCTCGCACACGGAAAGCGTCTCCGATCTGCTTGAGCTGATGTTGCTGCAAAAAGAAACCGGGCTGCTTCGCATTGGTGCAGTCGTCGGTTCGCCTGCCCACACCACCAACGCCGCACCCGCCCTCGATTTGATGGTGATTCCGTTGTTCGAAACAATTCCCGATTTGCGCCTCGCTGCCGACATCATGGCGCAGTGGATCGCACTGCCGCTGGTGGCGGAGTTGATCGCACGACAAGGCCATCTGCAAGAGGTCATGCTCGGCTATTCGGACTCGAACAAGGATGGCGGATTTCTGACCTCGAACTGGGAACTCTACAAAGCCGAAACAAAACTGGTCGAGGTATTTGCCCACGCCGGTGTACGGCTGCGCCTGTTTCATGGCCGCGGCGGTACCGTCGGACGCGGCGGTGGGCCGAGCTACGATGCCATTCTCGCGCAACCGGCAGGCACCGTCAGTGGTCAGTTACGACTGACCGAACAAGGCGAAATCATTGCGTCGAAATTTTCCAATCCCGATATCGGTCGGCGCAATCTCGAATTACTGGTTGCAGCCACGCTAGAAGCAAGTCTGATGCCGCAACACGCCAACGCAGACGGCACAACACAGCTCGCGCGGTTTGAAGCGGTGATGGAAGAACTCTCGGCACATGCGTATCGCGCCTATCGCGATCTGGTGTACGACACACCGGGTTTCACAACCTATTTTTTTGAATCGACACCAATCACCGAAATCGCCGAATTAAATATCGGCTCTCGTCCGGCCTCGCGCAAGGCAAGCCGCCGCATCGAAGATTTGCGCGCGATTCCGTGGGGATTTTCATGGGGGCAGTGTCGACTGCTGCTACCCGGGTGGTATGGCTTTGGCTCGGCAATATCAGCCTGGCTAAACGCCGAACTACCTGTGGACGCATCCGTACCTTTACCAGCAACGATCTGCAACGAGCGGATCGCGACCTTGCAAACGATGGCGCGCGAATGGCCATTTTTTGCCACGCTGTTATCAAACATGGATATGGTGCTGGCAAAGACCGATCTCGCCCTTGCTTCGCGCTACGCCGGTCTGGTTGAAGATGCGACATTGCGCAATACGATTTTCAATCGCCTGGCCGATGAACACGCTTGCACAACGCAACATTTAGCGATAATCACCGGCACCGGCGAGCGGCTAGCAAATAATCCGGCATTGGCGCATTCCATCAAAAATCGCTTTGCCTATCTCGATCCGCTGAATCACTTGCAAGTGGAATTGATTCGCCGCCATCGCGCAGTGGTCATGCGCAACGGCACGGTCGACGAGCGGGTTCGCCGCGGCATTCATCTATCGATCAACGGTATTGCGGCAGGCCTGCGCAATACCGGATGAAGGTCTTGCCTTATTTCACCAGTGCCTTGATGGCGGGCCACTGCCGTCGAGAAATAGGCAGACGGTCATTGGTACCGCGCAAAATTATTTGCCACGGATCGAACCCTTCGGAAGACTCATCGTCGGCGCTGCGCCGCCCGCGCTCCACACCGATAATCGCTGCGCGCGCAACCAGCGCATTGCGATGTACACGCACAAAAATCTGGACAAATTCCTGCTCGACCGACAACAACGATTCTTCGATCAGATACTCGCCATGCGACGTGCGCAACGTAACGTATTTGGTTTCCGCTTTTAGATAAATAATATCGGCCACAGGCACCAGCAATAAACGACCACGCTGTTGCACTGAAAAATGCCGTCGCGTGGTACCCAGCGAAAGCGCAGTTTCAACGATGGCGGTTTGTTGATTCGTACGCAAGCGCGCAACCCGTTCGAGCGCTTCTGCCAGGCGTGCAGCGCGCACAGGCTTGAGCAAATAATCCAGTGCGCGTACTTCAAACGCCTTCAAGGCGTAATCATCAAATGCGCTGACAAAAATAATCGATGGCGGATGCGCCAGCTGGCGGCCGAGATGCGCCGCCAGCTCGATACCGTTCATGCCCGGCATTTGCACATCGAGCAGCACAATGTCGGGCTGGCATTGTGCAATGCCATCGAGCGCGGCTTGTGCGTGGTCCGCTTCTCCGACAATCTGATGCGGACAATCGGCCGCAATATCCGACAGCACATCGCGCAGCCGTGCACGCGCTGGCGCTTCGTCATCGACCAGAAACAAGCGTAACGTCATTGCGATTCCTTCACAAACGGGATCACCAATCGCACCTCAAAACAGCCAGCGATAATTGCTGTTTTTAACTCGGCCTCGACGTCGTACAGCAAAGCCAGGCGACGACGAATATTGTCAAGCGCCATGTGGTTACCGAGCGAGACCGTGTCTTTCGGTTGATACGGATTGGTGATCACGATATGAATCGCGTCACGCGCGCGGCGCAGCACAATGCTGATATGTGCAGGCTCGGAGCGCTGCTCGACACCGTAATACACTGCGTTTTCAAGCAGCGGCTGCAGCAGTAGTGACGGAATCTGCGCCTGCCTCAGCACATCATCGTGAATGGCGCTGGTATCCCAGCGGATCTCCATACGATCGCCGAGACGGATTTTTTCGATCGACAGATACTGTCGACACAGATGCAATTCATCATGCAGCGACGTCAGCGCGCGCCCATCGCGCATCAATACCCGAAACAGGTCGGCCAGATCTTCAAGCGCGGTTTCGGCACGGCGCGGCTCGGTGCGAATCAACGACAGCACTGCATTCAAACTATTGAACAAAAAATGTGGGCGAATGCGCGCCTGCAACGCCTGCAGCTGCGCTTCGCCCAATGCGGGCGACAAGGCGGTCGCGCGTAGCGAAAAATAATGCTGAAAGAAGCACCCGTACAACGCCGCCATGAGCATGCTGCCAATCAGCGATGGTTGCGATGCGACGCCAGTGATCCAGTCAAATCGCTGCAGCGCGCGCCATAACAGTAGCGTTGCCAGGGCTGGCACCAGCGCGCAAATTAGCCGCTGCTGCCAGGCTGTCATTTGCCACGCATGTCGTCGCACTGCGCACAACGTGATCAATGAAACAAAGCACGCAAGTTCAATGAGCGTCGAGACATCAATGAACGCCAGCAGCGCGCCAAATACCGTTGAATTACGCATCAGCATGACGATGATGACTGGCAAATTGACGCCAGCAAGTACGCGTACGATCACCCCGGCATTGCAGCAATCCGGAATGAGCAGGTCGTGTGGCGTATTTTTTATCGCAGGCAGGTGCGCCATCGCTGAGTCGGTTTTCCTGAAAATCGGTTGGATGCTTGTTTTATAATCGCACCTGACGTTAATAACTTCGCTGCGCCCCTCATCAAGCTCATCGCGCGCTGCCAGCGCTGTAGCCCGCCCACATTCTTTCGGATTCCTGAACATGACAGCACAGTTTTCAAAAAAAGCAGAAGCCTGGTCGGCGCGTTTTTCCGAGCCGGTATCCGATCTGGTCAAACGCTACACCGCCTCGGTCTCGTTCGACAAGCGCCTCGCAGTGCATGATATCCGTGGCTCGCTGGCACATGCACAAATGCTCGCGCAGCAACAGATTATCAGCGATTCCGATCTCGGTGCAATCCGCCAAGGCATGCAGCAAATCAGCGACGATATTGCTTCCGGTAGTTTTGAATGGCTGCTCGATCTGGAAGATGTGCATCTAAATATTGAAAAGCGTCTCACCGAACTGATTGGCGACGCTGGCAAACGTCTGCACACCGGTCGTTCGCGCAATGATCAAGTGGCTACCGATATTCGCTTGTACCTACGCGCATCGATCGATGATCTGATTTTGCTGCTGCGCGATTTGCGCAACGCAATGGTCGATCTGGCCGAGCAACATGCCGATACCATCCTGCCCGGGTTCACGCACATGCAGGTAGCGCAGCCCGTCACCTTTGGTCATCACTTGCTGGCCTATGTAGAAATGTTTGGGCGCGACAGTGAGCGACTCACCGATTGCCGCAAGCGCGTCAATCGTTTGCCGCTCGGTGCTGCGGCACTGGCTGGCACCACGTTTCCAATCGATCGCGAACTGGTCGCGCGCTTGCTCGATTTCGACGAAGTCTGTTTCAATTCACTCGATGCGGTGTCCGACCGCGATTTTGCAATCGAGTTTTGCGCAGCCGCTGCGCTGATCATGACGCACATTTCGCGCATGTCCGAAGAGCTGGTGTTGTGGCTGAGTCCGCGGATCGGCTTCATCGATATTGCGGACCGCTTCTGCACCGGTTCATCGATCATGCCGCAGAAAAAAAATCCGGATGTGCCCGAACTCGCGCGTGGCAAAACCGGCCGCGTGACGGGTCATTTAATGAGTCTGCTCACGTTGATGAAAGGTCAGCCATTGGCCTACAACAAAGACAATCAGGAAGATAAAGAACCCTTGTTCGATACGGTCGACACACTCACCGATACGCTGCGCATCTTTGCCGACATGGCGCGCGGCATTACGGTCAATCCGGAAGCGATGCGCGCTGCTGCATTGCAGGGCTATGCCACTGCAACCGATCTTGCCGATTATCTGGTCAAAAAAGGATTGCCTTTCCGCGATGCGCACGAAGCCGTTGCGCTGGCGGTTCGCTCTTGCGTTGACCGTGGCTGCGATCTGGAAGAATTATCGCTGCCGCAGTTGCAAGCATTTTCACCATTAATTACAGAAGATGTTTACCAAGTATTAACGCTCGAAGGCTCGGTCAACGCGCGTAACCATATTGGTGGCACAGCGCCGGAACAAGTGCGTCTAGCAATCAAGCGGTATCGTGACTCACTGTAAATAAAAGTTTGAACGGGTCCGACGGGGTAATCGGAAGAAGTTATTTTTTGCTTCTGCGTAATGTGTGCAAACGTACAGAGTGCGTAAAAAGAATTGGTGACACTTGTAAAAAAATGAATCCGATTCACCCACGCTGTCGTAAAGCAATCGTAGTCACACATAGTTCAAACTGATTTACCCCTGAGGAGACTGTTATGCCAACACGTATCGCCCGTCACTCGCTCTGCGCCGCACTCGTTGCCAGCGCTGTAGCAAGTATGTTTGCAGCTCCAGCCATGGCATCAAGCCATCGCGAAGCGCCGTTTATTACCCAGATGCCTAAAGTCGACGGTACTGACTTTTACATGTTTCAGAGTTACGA
>JAYTZV010000054.1:0-2082 GCA_043741695.1 Burkholderiales bacterium | reverse complement strand
TACACCGAATACACCCGACGCAAAAAACGCCATCGAGATGCTAGTATATATACATTCAGCGATGTATGTATGAGGTCGATTTCGCTGTAATCCGTCACTTGAATCAGCAACTTGCCATGGCCAGATCCACCAAAGAAGAAGCACTTGAAACCCGCAGCCGAATACTCGATGCAGCCGAGGAGGTGTTCCATGCATCTGGCGTAGCGCGCACCTCCTTGGCGGATGTCGCCGCAGCCGCGCAGGTGACACGTGGTGCAATTTATTGGCACTTCAAAAACAAGGCAGATTTATTTCATGCGATGTGCGATCGGGTTCGCTTGCCGATGGAGGTAATGACGCATGGCGGATCGATCGATGCCAAGGGCGGTGCACTGCAAACGCTGCGCGCGGCATGTCTGTTTGCGATTCGCGACATCGTGCACAACCCGCATTCGCGCAAAGTGTTCGACATTATTTTTCACAAATGCGAATTTGTTGATGCCGAGGATTCGATCTGGGCGCGCCAGCGCGATCATTATCTGCGCGGCATGGGCAATATCGAGCGTCTGTTGACGGCTGCGCGTAACGAGCAAAGTCTGCCGAACGATCTCGATATCGGCATGGCGGTCGTGCATACCCATGCGCTGGTGTACGGCTTGATTAATAACTGGTTGTTGTCGCCGTCGAACTTTGATCTTGGTGGGCAGATCGAGCAATTGATTGATGCCGGTCTCGATGCGCTCCGCTACGCACCGTCACTGCGCCGCAGTGTGCCCGCTCAATAAATCGGCATGGTTGGGTCGACCTGTCGGGCCCATGCATCGACGCCACCGGTGAGGTTGATCACTTCACCAAAGCCATGCTGTTCCAGAAAATGCGCGACTTGCATGCTGCGTGCACCGTGGTGGCAGATGCAGACCAAGGGTGTATCTTCATCGAGCTCGGACAGCCGCGCGGGAATCGTGCGCATCGGTATTGGAATTGAACCATCGATGCGGCAGGTATGGAACTCCCACGGCTCGCGCACATCCAGCAATAACGGGGTTGGACGCGTTGGATCGGCGATCCATGCAGCCAATTCAGGTGCCGAGAGATGCTGCATCGCTTAGAACGAAAAACGCGACGGCGTTTGTGCGTTGCGCAGCGGCTTGATGGCGGTCTCGAACAGATTGACGGTGTTGTAACCTGCATCAGACACACGCGTGATGCATTGCGCAGTCATCACTGGAGCCGAGCCGATGACGCACAGCAGGCGACCACCGATCTTGAGTTGCTGTAAAAATTCCGATGGCAGTACCGGCATCGCGCCCGAGACGACGATCACATCATACGGCGCGCTTGCGGCCCAACCCTGCGCGCCGTCACCCTGCACGACATCAACGTTATCGATACGGCCTGCCGCCAGATTTGCTTGTGCGAGTGCCACCAGTTGTGGCTCGATTTCGATCGTGGTGACATGCCGCGCACAGCGGCCAAGTAGTGCCGCCATATAGCCTGATCCCGCACCGATTTCCAGCACTTGCTCGTGCTTCTTGGCTGCTGCTTCTTGCAGAATGCGCGCCTCGAACTTTGGCATCAGCATCGACTGACCGCACGGCAGCGGAATTTCTGTATCGACGAAGGCCAGCGCCGTATAGGCGGCGGGCACGAAGGCTTCGCGTTTGACGACGGTCAGCAAATCGAGCACGCCTTGATCAAGCACGTCCCAAGTGCGGATTTGTTGTTCGATCATGTTGAAGCGGGCTTGTTCGATGTTCATGGCGTTGGTCGGGGCTGAAGTGGAATGAGATGGGTCGAAACCGGACCAAATCCAGTTAAGAAGACACGATTCTACCAAACCGCGCACCCTGCGGGAATGTGCGGTGTAATCGGCGGCGTTATCGATTACCGGAACCCTGCAAATCATCAGTCAGATCGTAAAATTGGGGTCCCCAGCGTGCGACAATGACGTCCTCTCGTCGCTCCAGCAAGTTAGCCGCTCATGACTGAAGACCGTTTCATCGATATTGAAATCAAGTTGTCTCGCCAGGAAGATCTGGTGGAAACATTGAACGAACTTGTCTATCTGCAGCAGAAAAAAATCGATGCGCTGGAATCGCTGTG
>JAYTZV010000053.1:0-16182 GCA_043741695.1 Burkholderiales bacterium | reverse complement strand
GGTATGCCGCCTCGATCAATAACGCCAACAACCAGCGCTTCGTGCAAGGCATGAACCGCGAGTACAAAGAAGATCCGGGCTACTACGCCGTTGGTGCCTACAGCGCGGCGTTGATTCTTGAGCAAGCGCTGAAATCGATCAACGGAAAAATCGAAGACAAGACCGCCTTCATGGCCGCGCTGCGCAACGCCGAACTGAGCAATGATCCGCGCGGTGCGATCAAGCTTGACGCACTCGGTAACCCGACCATGAATGTGTATGTCCGCAAAGTCGAGCGCAATAATGGCAAGCTGGTTAATACGATCATCAAGACCTATCCGAACGTGAGCCAATTCTGGAATTACAAGCAGGGCGCGTTCCTTGCCAATCCGGTGTATTCACGCGAGTGGCCGGTTGCGAATAACCTTGAAAAGTAAAATAGCAGGCCCGGGGCAAGTACGCTTGTTTGCAGGGCTTGATTCAGCCTGAACCACGCGCGCTTGAAAAGAGTGCTCGACCTGCGGGCCCGACCTACAAGCGCGTCACATAATCACAAGGCACGAAGGCTGTAGAACATGTCTTTCTGGTTGATTCAAAGTCTGAACAGTCTTGCATTTGGCGGCGTTTTGTTCACGTTGGCGGCTGGGTTTTCGCTGATCTTCGGATTGATGCGCATCGCTAATTTGTCGCACGGTGCGTACTTCATGTTGGGTGCCTACGTAGGCCTGTCGGTTATCACGCGCGGCTATGGTTTTTTTGCGGCTGTACTTGCCGCTGGTACTGCAGTTGGCTTGCTCGGCGTGGTGATGGAACGCTTGATCTTGCGTCGGTTGGTCGGCAACACACTCGGGCAGGTTCTTGCCACACTTGGCATCGCTTTTATCATCGCCGACTTCAGTCTGTGGATGTGGGGTGGCGATCCGCAATCGGTGTCGCCACCCGATTTTCTGGCAGGCTCTGCACATTTATTTGGGCAGGTATTTCCACTGTATCGACTCGCTGTGCTGGGTCTGAGCATCGCGCTGGCAATCGGACTGTGGCTGCTGATGGAAAAAACCCGGCTCGGCATGATGATTCGCGCCAGTGTCGATGATATGCAGATGGCGCGCGGCATCGGCATTCCGGCATCGCGGCTTTTCTCGATTGTGTTCTGTATCGGTGCCGCGCTGGCGGGTATCGGTGGCGTGATTGCAGCACCGATTCTGTCGGTGTATCCGGGCATGGATGCCGATATGCTGCCGCTGGCGTTGGTGGTGGTGATTCTGGGCGGGCTCGGTAGTTTGGCTGGCGCCTTCGTCGGCAGCTTTGTCATCGGCTTTATCTACAGCTTTGGCCAAGCGCTTTTTCCCGATCTGGCTTACATCATCTTGTTTTTGCCGATGGTAGTCATTCTCGCGGTGCGTCCACGCGGCTTGTTCGGCAGGATCTCTGCATGAAATTCTCTACGAAGCACGCCGCACTTGCGCTCCTGTTGTTGATACTGGCAACCTTGCCGTTGTGGGCCGGTCGCGATTATGCAATCAATCTCGGGAGTCAGGTATTGATTGCGGCATTGTTCGCATTGAGTCTGAACCTGATGGTCGGCTACGCTGGTCTGACCTCGCTCGGCCACGCCGGATTTCTTGGTATGGCCGCCTACACGAGCGCCTGGTTGATGCTGCAATTGCAGTGGGGGCAATTGCCCGCAGCAGCAATGGCGTTGGCTGGCACCACAGTCATGGCAGCGTTGTTCGGCCTGATCGCACTGCGCGCCAGCGGTGTCGGGTTTTTAATGATCACGCTGGCACTCGGCCAGATTCTGTGGGGCATCGCGTATCGCTGGGCGGCAGTGACCGGTGGCGATAACGGCCTCTCGGGGATCACGCGGCCCGCACCGTTCGGCATCGATCTGAACGAGGCATCAAGCTTTTATTATTTTGCGCTGCTGGTGTTTTTGGTTGTCTGGGCGATCATTGCGGTGTGGGTACGTTCGCCGTTCGGCGCCAGTATTCGCGGTACCAAAGACCAGCCGCGCCGCATGCGCACCCTCGGCTACAACGTATGGCTCATCCGCTGGATCACGTTCACGGTCACTGGATTTTTTGGTGCGGTGGCGGGCTTGATGTACGTGTATTACCAGCAGTTTATTAGTCCACACAGTTTGTCACTGGCCAATTCTGCCGAGATGCTGCTGATGGTGATTGCGGGTGGACCCGGCACGTTGGCCGGCCCGGTGGTTGGTGCAGCGCTAGTGGTGCTGCTTAAAAATGTGGCAAGTGGATACATCGAGCGCTGGATCATGTTGCTCGGTTTCGTCTTCCTGTTTATCGTGCTGTTCGTACCGAATGGCATCGTGCCGGGTGTGGTGCAGGTCTGGCAGCGACTGCGTCGGCGCGATGATCCGGCGGTGGGGTTCTCCGCGCTCTCCGTTGAAGAAATCCCATGACGGCCGCACTTCAGATTACCAAACTGGTCAAGGCATTCGGCGGCCTGCAGGTCACACGTAGTGTCGATCTGTGTGTCGCCCCTGGCGAGCGACATTTGCTGATTGGGCCCAACGGTGCGGGCAAAACCACCCTGTTTAATTTGATCGCTGGCGATATCCCGGCCGATAGCGGCAGCATCAGCGTCTTTGGTCGCGATGTCAGTCGCGCGTCGACTGCCGCACGCGCGCAGCACGGCGTGGCGCGCACGTTTCAAATCGTCACCTTGTTCGGCAACGATACCTTGCTGCACAACGTGCAACTGGCGCTGCTCGGCAAATCACCGCTGCGCTGGCGGCATTGGGGCAGTCTTTCGACAGAGCGTGCGCTGACCGAGCGCGCGCATGCCGCGCTCGCTGCAGTCGGTCTCGGGCACAAAGCAAATCTGCCGCTGCAGCAAACCTCGTACGGCGAAAAGCGTCGTCTCGAAATCGCGATGGCGTTGGCGCAAGATCCGCAGTTGCTGCTGCTCGATGAGCCGCTTGCTGGTTTGTCTTCTGAAGAACGCGACACCATTCACGCGCTGCTCGACAAGATCGATCGTAACGTCACCATCATCATGATCGAACACGACATGGAAGTTGCCCTCGCGTTTGCCGACCGCATCACCTTGCTGCATTACGGCGAAGTCATTACCGCAGGCACGCGTGCCGAAGTCGTTGATGATCCGCGCACTAGAGAGATTTATCTTGGCCACTGATTTGCTGACGCTCGATGCGATCAACGCGTTTTATGCAGATAGCCATGTCCTGCACGATGTGTCGTTGACGGTGCAGACAGGGCGAGTGTTGGCACTGTTGGGTCGCAATGGCGCCGGCAAATCGACCTGTATCAGCACGATTGCCGGTTTCATTGCGCCGCGCAGCGGCCGCATCGTGCTCGATGGCCAAGAGATTGCGCGGCTGTCACCGGAAGCGATTTGCCGCGCTGGCATCGGGCTGGTACCGCAAGGTCGGCGCATTTTCGGTAGCCTCACTGTGCATGAAAACTTGTTGGTGGCTGCACGCCGCGGACCGTCTGCAGGTCTCCGTGTCTGGTCGGTCGACGATATCAATGCGATGTTCCCGCGTCTGCACGAACGCAAGCAGCAACTGGCATCGAGCCTGTCAGGTGGCGAGCAGCAAATGCTGGCGATCGGTCGGGCGCTAATGACCAATCCAAAAGTGCTGCTGCTGGACGAACCGTCAGAAGGACTGGCACCGCAAATCGTGCATGAAGTGGGCGAAATTTTGATGCGCTTGAAATCGCACATTGCAATTGTGCTGGTTGAACAAAATCTTGGACTGGCTTTGAAAGTAGCCGACGATGTGGCACTTCTGAATACCGGACGCGTGGTGTTTTCCGGCTCGCGCGATGATTTCGTCGCGCAGCAACCGGCATTGCAGCAGCATCTCGGGATTACTTGAAACCTATTTGAAACGTATTTATACATTGTTCTGAAACGCATCTGAACTTCATTCGAAGTTCACGAGCTCTTATCCAACAAGTGGACAGCTGATGACATATCAATTGAAGATTGCGCAAGTCGGGCGCTACACACTACGTTATGTCGACGAGGGCCGCGGCACACCGGTCGTGCTGATCCACGGACTCGCAGGCGACTACAGCGCATGGCTGGCGCAGATTGAGGTATTGCGACAGCACTACCGCGTCATCGCTTTTGATAATCGCGGTGCAGGACAAAGCACCCAAATCGATGAGCCGATCACGACCACCGATCTAGCACACGATACGCTTGGCCTGATGGATCATTTGCAGATCGATGCCGCGCATGTCGTCGGGCGTTCAATGGGTGGCGCAGTCGCGCAGCAAATGGCGCTGCTGGCACCGCAGCGCGTGAAGTCGCTTGTGTTGTGCGCGTCGTTTGCGAAGCTTGATCCGCTTGGTCGGCGCGTGCTCTTGAACATGCGTGATGCATTGGAGTGGCGCATGCGCTGGGCTGACCATGCGCGCCACTCGGTACAGAATTTTGTATCGGCAGATTTTTTCAATAACCAGCCCGAGCGCGTCGCGCTAATCGAAAAGCTGATCGGCGGCGAGACCCGATTACCCGCTTGTTACATCCGCCAAAATACCGCTTGTCAGGAACACGACACGCTGAATGGTTTGGCGCGTATTCAGCAACCGGTATTGGTGATGGGCGGCGCAAGTGATCCGATCTGCTCGCTGACTGCGACGGGTTGGTTGATTGATGGATTACCGAATGCGCGCACTGAAATCTTCGACAACGCCAGCCACTTTTTCTTGATGGAGCAGCCGCAGAAGTTCATGCAGTTGCTGCAAGATTGGTTACGTCAACAGAGTTAAAAAAATCGGCAATCAGATGTGTTGATCACCGGTTTTTTCGTTGGAAAATAGAGCGAAAGGTGTACCGAGCGACGGATCGAAAAATCTCCCGCTCAGGTTTAATCTGCCTATTTTTTAATCAATGGACAGGTTGAGGTTGCCAGCGGCTGAAAGGCTTTATCTGCTGCAATCGTCGCGACCGGTTTGTAGTAATCCCACGGGTATTTCGCTTCTGACGGTTTTTTTACTTCGTACAAATACATGTCGTGCACCATGCGGCCATCGGCACGGATACGGCCGTTGGTCGCGTAAAAATCATTGATCGGCAGCGCTTTCATCTTCGCCATCACTGCGCCGGTTTCATCGGTGCCCGCCGCCTGCACCGCTTGCAGATAATGCGTGACTGCCGAGTAAGTGCCAGCTTGGCTCATGTTCGGCATCTTTTTCATTTTTTCGAAATAGCGGCGTGAAAATTTGCGGGAGGCGTCATTGCGGTCCCAGTAAAACCCGGTGGTGAGCAGCATGCCTTGCGCCGCTTCCAGGCCGAGCGTATGGATGTCGTTGATATAAACCAGGAGGCCCGCCAGACGTTGCTTGCCATCGGCGGTGAGTTTGAATTCGCGCGCGCCTTTGATTGCATTGATCGTATCGCCACCCGCATTGGCAAGGCCAATGACCTTCGCGCCAGAGGCTTGTGCCCGCAACAGGAACGATGAAAAATCCGATGCATTCAGTGGATGGCGGATCGATCCCAGCACCTTACCGTTATTGGCGGTAACGACATCGGATGCATCTTTTTCCAGCGTCGTGCCAAAGGTGTAATCTGCCGTCAGAAAAAACCAGCTATCGCCACCATTGGCAACCACTGCGCGTGCGGTTGAGTTGGCAAGCGCGTAGGTGTCATAGGCGTAGTGCACGGTGACAGCAGTGCACGCGTCATTGGTTAGACGACTTGAGCCGGGACCACTGAATACGGCAATGTGATTTTTTTCTTTGGCGACTTGCGCCACGGCGAGCGCCGGGCCCGATGCAGCTACATCGAGAATCGCATCGACCTGATCCCGATCGAACCATTCGCGTGCTCTCGTTGCTGCAATATCGGCCTTGTTCTGATGATCGGTGAAGACTAGCTGAATCGGTTTGCCGAGCACCTTGCCGCCGAAGTCGGCAATCGCTAACTGCGCGGCAGCGACCGTGCCGGGCCCTGTAACGTCGGCATACAGGCTCGACATATCGAGGAGCAAACCAATTTTGACGATATCGTCGGAGATGGCTGCTGGTGCTGCATGTGCTGCATGTGCTGCATGTGCAACAAATGCTGCGGCGCAGGCGAGGGTGGCTAGGGTGCGTGTGAATAGTGTTTTCATTTTTATCCGATTCAAAAAGAGTGAGGTAGGGAGCGGATTGGCGCTGACATTTGCAGCTAAAAATCTGGCACCAACAATTCAAATCATCAGACAGTCGCAATCGGCGTCACCGGCGAGCCAACCGCACCGGGTAGTCGTAACGGCGGCGCAGTCAACATGAAGTGGTGGCGCTTGTTTGCCAACAGCCACTCGGCCAGCTCCGGCAAATACCAGAGTTCACCCAGCGGCAGACCAAGCTTGAACAAGCAATGATGGTGCAACGGCAGCAGCGATTTTTTGCCGGTTGCATCCACCGCTGGATAGGCCTCCACCGCGTAGTTGTCAGCGCACAGTGCGCTGATGCCGGAGTCGGTAATCCAGTTCAGCAGTCGCTCATCACGCCCGTTCAACACCGAGCAGGCGTGATGCAGCACTTGTGGATCGGGCTTGCCCTGCATGCCGACAACCAGTTCGGCAAAGCCGGTACGCAGTACCAGCATGTCGCCGGGCTCGACCGAGATCGCATCCTCACGCAAGACCGCACTGAGTTCGTCGTAGCCAATTAGCTGCCGGTGCGACCCGAAGCGTCGCCATAAATCCACCAGTACGCCGCGTCCTTGCATGCCGTGCTTTGCCATATGCTCAATGCCAAGAGTTTTGGCGAACGATAAATGGCCGCCATCGCAACCACAGGCATCTTCCTGATCGCCGTCGATATAGTTCACCGGCCCCAGCACATCGTGACCAGCGGCATAACCGTTGTAGTAAAGCATCTCGGCATGCCCATCGCCGTCGGCATCGAAGCATGCACCGACATGCGCCAGCGAATCCCACTGCGTCGAATACTGCAGCGAGATCAGGACCTGATCGTCGGAGATAATGTCGACACTATCGGCATCGATTTTGGACAGCGGAAAGTTCAGCATCGGTTTGCCACCGTCGCGATAGGTTGGCTCCAGGCGAGGTGGACTGCGACGCGGATTGAGCAGACTGCCACCGGGTAGATCGAGCGGTAACGAGAGGCAGAAGCTCTTCCCTGCACGGATTTCGGCAGCACCTTTCAAGATCTGCTGTTGCGTAATCAGATTGACGCGCCCGAGCTGATCGTCGTCGCCAAAGTCACCCCAGTTCGATCCGGGCGGTCGATTTTTCCAGCGCATGTGTTGTCTCCAGATTTTTTTTGATCGCACCATTTTGAGTGGTGGCGACCATGCCGAAAGCGCGATTGGCGGCTTGGCTTTTTATTTAACTCAGGCTACCTCATCACGCGGTTTGTCGTCAATTTTTGTCGGCGCGGATCAAAAATGATGGACAGCGCAGTCTCGTTTTTTGATCGCTGTCGATCCATTGAAGAGCGCCCTCTCGCAGCTTTACAGGCAGTAGGGCCCCTGCTATCCTGCCTTCGCCAATCCAGCAAAAAATATAACCGGCATCGGTATGTTGGCGCGGCAAATCGTCGTCAGGAGGACAGCGTTTTTGACCAAGCGATCTGCACAGTGACGTCTGACTGTGATTGACGTAAATTGGGAACTCCGTCGGATAAAAGAAAATGATGAAAAAAATCCGTTGCGTCATTTTGGTAGCCAGTTTTTTGTTCGGTAGTACGAGTACGGTCGCTGCGGCTGTCAGTGAACAACTGGTCGATCTGATCAAACCCAACGGAACTACGCTGCGTTATCTTTCCAGTACTGACCCTTCGGTTTCAAGCGCGCCTGAGGCTGGCGTGATCTTGTTCTCGGGCTCGCAAGGGCAAGTCAATCTGGCAGCAGGTATTCCGCAACCGGGATCAAATTTTCTAATTCGGTCGCGTCAGCTTTTCACGCAAGCGGGGTTGGCAACGGCGGTCTACGATCCAAGTGCCGATATCGGTGCGATGTCCGATCAGGTTCGCATGTCGCAGACGCATGTCGATGAGGTAGCGATGGTGCTGAACGACTTCAAGAAAAAAACGGGTGTCAAAAAAATGTATCTGGTGGGGACTAGCCGGGGTACGGTTTCAGCGGCTTATCTGGCGACGGTATTGAAGAGCGAAGTGGACGGTGTGGTGCTGACGTCGACCCTTTTCTCTGCGTCGAAGGGCGGCGAAGGTTTATCGCGATTCGATTTCAATTCGATTACTCAGCCACTTTTATTCGTACATCATGTCGCCGATGGCTGTCGGGTGACTAGTCCGGAATTTGCCAAAGCATTGGTCGGAAAATTTCCAGTAATCTGGGTGGAAGGCGTCGTCGGCCGTGAGCGCGATGCGTGCGGTCCATTTAGCGCTCACGGCTATCTCGGTCGCGAGGCAGGCACGATCCGTGCCATTGCTGACTGGATTTTGACAAGAAAGATCACGGCAAAAATTGATTCTTGAGATGCCAACGCAATAGCACTCATGCAGCAGCGATTTTTTGCATATTGACTGAGCAGTATTTTTTAAGGACGCATTGTGCACCCCAGAGACTTGTTCAATATTGATGGAAAAGTAGCGCTCATTACCGGCGGTTCGCGCGGTCTCGGTTTGCAAATTGCCGAAGCATTAGGCGAGATGGGTTGCAAGATTGCGATCACCGCACGCAAAGCAGATGAGCTGGATGAAGCACGCAGTCATCTCGAAAAAAAAAGCATCGTCGTATTCACACAGGTTAATGACCTGACGCAAACACCGCAGATTCCAGCGATGGTGGAGGCTGTAATCGAGCGCTTCGGGCCGATTGATATTCTGGTCAACAATGCCGGTGCGTCGTGGGGTGCGCCTGCAGAAGAGACACCGGACGAAGCGTGGCACAAGGTCATGAATCTGAATGTGGATGCGCTTTTTTTTCTGACGCGCGAAGTGGGTCGGCGCTGCATGATTCCGCGTGAATCCGGCAAGATCATCAACATCGCGTCCATTGCCGGTTTGCGCGGCAGCGCCACGACCACCACCACGATTGCTTACAACACATCCAAAGGTGCCGTCGTCAATTTCACGCGTGCGCTGGCCTCGGAATGGGGCAAGTACAACATCAACGTCAATGCGATATGCCCAGGGTTCTTCCCATCAAAAATGTCGGCAGGCTTGCTGGAAACCTTGCGTGATTCGGTAGTGGCGCGTGCACCGCTGCATCGGATCGGTGGCGACGAAGATTTGAAAGGGGCGGCAATTTTCCTGGCGAGCGAAGCGTCGCGACATATCACCGGCCAAAATCTGGCGGTGGATGGTGGCATGAGTATCGTCTGAATTGTCGTGTATTTTTTGTTTGAAATTTCGTATGAATTAGTGCCCCAATCAGCGCTTTAAAAGTAGTCAACACCGCGAAAGTTCACCCATGCAGGATCGCCATCTGGCCCACTGGCCGCATGCCTTGCCGCACCATTTGACGGTGCCGGCAACCTCGCTGTACTACAACGTTGAGGTGGCGTCAGCCCGTTATCCGGACAAACCATTTTTACTGTTCTACGATACGCCGATCAGCTTCCGCAGTTTTCATGCGCAGACGCTGTTGATCGCCGGTTATCTTCAGCAGCAATGTGGCATCAAAAAAGGTGATCGGGTTTTGCTGTACTTGCAAAATAGTCCGCAATTCATGCTGGCGTATTACGGCATCTTGCGTGCCGATGCGGTGGTTGTGCCGGTTAATCCGATGAATCTCGGGGCTGAGTTGCAATACATGGTGGAAGATACCGGCGCCACGGTGGCGTTTGTCGCGCAGGATCTGTTGCCCGCAATTCGGCCACTACTCGGTCACGGATTGACGCGGCTGATTGCGGTGTCCTATGCCGACTACCTGACCACGCCGACCACGCAAGCGATACCGGCGGCGTTCGCAGCAACCCCAATTGATTTCAACGATCCGGCGATTACGCCGTGGCGCGTAATGCTTGCAGCCGGCTTGATCCCCGCAGTGTCTTCCGTGGTTCCTGATGACTTGTGCGTGATGCCGTATACCTCCGGCACGACGGGGCATCCGAAAGGCTGCATGCATACGCATCGCAGCGTAATGTTCAATGCGGTATCGGGTGCGCAGTGGTTTGCGATGCAGCCCGATACGGTGGTGCTGTCGGTACTGCCGTTATTTCATGTCACCGGAATGCAGGGCACGATGAACGGGCCGCTGTATATGGGCTGCACATTGGTGCTGCTGCCGCGATGGGATGCCGACGCGGCAGCGCAGTTAGTCGAGCGCCATCGCGTCAACGTGCTGCATCTGATTGCGACGATGGTGATCGATTTTCTGGCCAATCCGCGCATTGATGACTACGATTTACGCAGCGTGCAAACCATTCGTGGCGGCGGCGCAGCAATGCCTGCGGCGGTTGCGCAGCAACTACATTCGCGGCTCGGGCTGGCCTATATTGAGGGCTACGGGATGTCGGAGACGATCGCACCAACGCATCTGAATCCGCCGCATCGCGCCAAGCCGCAATGTCTCGGCATGCCAATTTTCGATGTCGATGCGCGCGTAATCGATCCAGAGTTGTTGAACGAAATCGCGGATGGTGAGGTCGGTGAAATCATCGTGCATGGTCCGCAAGTCATGCAGGGTTACTGGAATAATCCCGAAGCAAATAGCGTCGCATTTATCGAGATCGACGGTAAGCGCTTCTTGCGCACTGGCGACCTTGGTCGGGTCGACGACGATGGTTATTTTTTCATGGTCGATCGATTGAAGCGGATGATCAACAGCGCCGGTTTCAAGGTGTGGCCTGCCGAAGTCGAGGCGATGATGTATCGGCATCCAGCGATTCACGAGGTCTGTGTTTATGGGGTCGATGATCCGCGCCGCGGACAATCGGTTACCGCGGCCGTGGTACTGAAAAAAATGCTGGATGAGAGGGTGACGGAACAGGCTATTATCGACTGGACCCGGTTGAACATGGCAGCTTACAAAACACCGCGACGGATTGTATTCATGGAGGAGTTGCCAAAATCCGGTACCGGAAAAATTCAGTGGCGCGCGTTGCAGGAGCCAGTGCAATAGCGCGTGTAATACCGGGATAGACAATTTTTCCAACACCTTTTGCAGAAATTTTTACCGACAAGCAATGCGCTACGCATGCATTGCGATCGGCAACAAAAATCATTACTAAAAGACGGAGACAAGCATGATGCGATCAGCAAAAATTCTTTGTGGGTTGATGATGACGAGCGCGGTGTTCATCGCGGGCACCGCCCACGCCGACAAAGTGCGCGTCGCGGTGATCGATCCGTTGTCGGGTGCCTTCGCCCCCAACGGCGAAAACAAGCTCCACAGTTTTCAAATGATTGCAGATCTCGCCAACAAGGAAAAATGGGCAGGCGACAACACCATCGAATTCGTCGGCTTCGACAACAAGGGCAGCCCGCAGGAATCGCTGTCGGTATTGAAGGCGGTGATCGATCAGGGCTTTCGCTACATCACCCAGGGTGAGAGCTCGGCCGTGGCACTGGCACTGGTCGACGCGCTAAACAAGCACAATGAACGTAACCCCGGCAAGGAAGTCTTATTTTTGAATAATGCAGCGGTCGATCCTGATCTGACCAATAGCAAATGCAGCTTTTGGCATTTTCGCTTCGATGCGAATTCCGACATGAAGATGGAAGCCCTGACCAGTTTCATGGCGGCGGACCCGAGTATCAAAAAGGTCTACATCATCGGCCAGAATTATTCGCATGGGCTGCACGTCACGCGGGCGGCGAAAGAAGATTTGAAGCGTAAGCGGCCCGATATCCAGATCGTCGGTGATGATTTACACCCCATCGCGACAGTCAAGGATTTTTCGCCGTACATCGCCAAGATCAAGGCCTCGGGCGCCGATACGGTCGTCACCGGAAACTGGGGTGCGGATCTCGCTTTGCTGATCAAGGCCGCCAAAGAAGGTGATCTGAAGGTAAATTTTTATACTTATTACGGCGCCACCACAGGCGTGCCAACCGCGATGGGTGCGGCGGGTGCCAATCATGTCAGGACCATCAGTTACTGGACGCCTAATAACGCTGGCTATGTCGGCAAGGAACTGGTGGACGGATTCAAGAAGCGCTTCGGTGAGGATTATTACCGGATGGCGACGCATAGTGAAACCGCCATGCTCGCCAAGGCGATCAAGACTGCCAATTCAATCGACCCAGTGAAGGTGGCGTTTGCGATGGAGGGTATGAAAGCGACCAGCCTGAATGGTGAAATCGAGATGCGCAAAAGCGACCATCAACTGCTGCAGCCGATGACGATTTCTACCTGGACCAAAACGAATAACAGCGATGTCAAATATGACCAGGAAAATACCGGTTATGGCTGGAAAACCAACCAGCAAATTGACGCCGCAACGATGAATCAGCCATCGACTTGCCAGATGAAGCGGCCGGCGTCGTCGTGACCGCAATGCGCTGGTAATAATCGGTCAGTGATTCATCAACAATCGCTTCGCAGTGATCACTTCGCAGCGATCACTTCGCAGCGATCACTTCGTGGCAATCACTGTAATGCAATCACTCTGCTGCAATTACAGCGGCATCACAATGCATCGCAATAAAAAAATGCCGGCACGTGTCATTCACGTACCGGCATTTTTATTACGCTTGCGTTATTTGCTTAGAACTCTTCCCAGTCATTTCCGGTGGTCGCAACCAGTGCAGGTTTCACTGCAACGGGCCGCTTGGGGGCGATCGTGGTTTTTCGTGGCGCCGGCTGGGCCGCAACGGCGCGCCGCGGAGTCGCAACCGGTTGCTGCGTACCGCGCAGTGCGAGCGGCTGATTACCAGCACCGGATAATTTGAAAAATCCCACCACGCCGCTCAGATTGCGGGCCTGTTCCTGCATCGATTCCGCCGCGGCTGCCGCTTCTTCCACCAGCGCCGCATTTTGCTGCGTCACTTGATCCATCTGCGCAATCGCCTGATTGACTTGTTCGATGCCGGAGCTTTGTTCTTTGCTGGCGGCCGTAATCTCGGACATGATGTCGGTCACGCGCTTGACGCTGTCGACAATATCATTCATCGTCGCGCCCGCTTCATTGACTAACGCGCTGCCGGACGAGACCTTGCCGACCGAGTCGTCGATCAATCCCTTGATTTCTTTTGCCGCCGCTGCCGAGCGTTGCGCGAGACTGCGTACTTCGGCAGCAACCACCGCAAAGCCGCGACCCTGCTCACCAGCGCGGGCGGCTTCGACTGCGGCATTCAGTGCAAGAATGTTGGTCTGGAAGGCGATACCGTCGATGACTGAAATAATCTCGACAATTTTCTTAGACGATTCAGTAATCGAGCCCATTGTATCGACCACACGCGAGACTACTACACCACCCTTGACCGCGACTTCCGACGCACTTGCCGCAAGCTGATTGGCTTGTTGCGCGTTATCGGCGTTTTGCTTGACGGTCGAAGTCAATTGTTCCATCGATGCGGCGGTCTCACCCAGTGAACTGGCTTGCTGCTCGGTGCGTGATGAGAGGTCGAGATTACCGGCAGCGATTTCGCTCGATGCAGTGGAAATCGTCTCGGTCGATTGCTGGATGCTGCCCACGGTCGCGGACAATTGCGATTGCATTGCATGCATCGAATACAGCATGCTCGATTGGTCTCCCGATCGCACATTGATTGCCATCGACAGATCACCGGCGGCGATGCCGGTAGCGATCCCTTTGGCATACTCCGGATCACCACCGATCGAGCGCTCGATGCCGCGAATGATAACCATCACGACCAGACCCAGTGCCACGCCAATGGCCAGCACCAGCAGTGCGGCTGACCACAGGTCGCGGATGAAGAGTGCGGCCAGATCATCGGTGTACAGGCCCGTGATGAACATCCAGCTCCAGGGTTTGAATTGGAGATTAAAGGCCAGTTTTGGCACCGGATCTTTTTCGCCCGGCTTCGGCCACAAATATTTGTTGAAGCCACCACCAGCCGCGTTCGATGCGGCAATGCCTTCCATATACAACTTGACGCCATTCGGATCCTTGAATTCGGAAACGTCCTTGCCGTTCAATTCAGGCTTGATCGGGTGCATCAGCACGGTCGGATGCAGGTCGGTAACGGTGAAGTAACCGTTTTCGCCGTAACGAAAATCCTTGATGCGCGCCAATGCTTCTTTCTTCGCCTGATCGACCGGCATCGCGCCGCTGGTGGCGAGCGCTTCGTATTGCTTCGCGATCGAATAAGTCAGGTCTGCTACTTTCTTCAACTGATTTTTTCGTTCTTCAAGTCGTTGCGTATCGGCGCTGACAACGTCGTACGCCTTCAGACTCAACAGGCAGAGCCACGCAAGAATCAGCGGCAGAAAGAGTTTGGTGCGAAAGGAGAGGGTCATGGTGGTGACTTTCGTGATGATCGACGGCGAACCGGATGAGGCATGCATTGAGCGTGAAGCACAGTGGGTAGCAAGATGCGAAACGGGATAGGCTGAAGCGACGTACAAAGCCGCAGGTATTGCCCGGCGTTAATAATACGGTGCGCGCACGTTGCAAAGCGAGGAATTTTTTACAGTTTTAAAGTGATAAATCCAAATTCAGATGCCACATCTCACTCTGACGGGTGCGGACATACGAGACAGTTATCCGCTATGGCCAGCACGAAGAGCGAGCCGTGATCATGTTGATGCGACAAGAAAACAGGTGCGTTCGGGAAGTTATGCGTGGTTGGTCGTGTGCGCGTTGTAGCGTCGGCGGCGAGCTCAGCAACCTGGCAGTAAGCTGTACGAAATGAAAGTCGATCCGAGACATGGTGTCAGATCGTGGGCTGCTGCAATAGCCAACGTAGACGCTATTGAAGCTCTGCGACACAACAGTTTTCAATAACCGGCTTTAATAACCGGCTTTAATAATCGGCTTTAATTACAGGCTTTTATAACTGGCTTAAATAACCGACGAATCACCAAAGTACATCCAAGCGCTGCGTTGCGCCTGGCAGCGAGTGGGGCTCAATGAACCAGTCACCGTTTATTGGCGATACCGCAATGAATCATTTTTTGATTGGGGAAAAAAATGCAGCTTGATGACATTCCGTTCGGAACAACAGACTGGTCAATTATTCATCCGACTGAGCATCGGGGTGAAACGGGGATGGCTTATTGGCGAACCTGCCACTTTGGGCAAGTTCGGGTTCGCAGGGTAGATTATTCCGCTGGATATTTGGCAGATCATTGGTGCGTCAAAGGCCACATTTTATTTTGCCTTGAAGGGGAATTGCACACCGAGCTACAGGACGGACGCAAATTTATACTTACGCCGGGAATGAGCTATCAGGTCGCGGACAACGCCGAACCGCACAGATCTTCCTCACCCGGTGGGGCAAAGCTTTTTGTTGTTGATTAATCAGAAATGCAGTTACGGATAAACCGGCTGCTGTGGGTCGACATCGCCAGTTAGAAAACACGCGCAACCGGCCAGAATCGTTTGTTCGCAAGCGGTAATGCAAACCGCGAACCGCGAACCGCGAACCGCGAACCGCGAACCGCGAACCACGCTAAAACCGCTCGGTCCACGGGCGCAGTTCCACTTCCCAGGTCCAGGCATTGCGCGGTTGCTGCAATATCTGCAGGTAGGTCTGCGCGATCGCATCCGGGTCGAGCATGTTGTCGGATCCGTCGTCCTCATGCGCACCGTCCTGCGGCCGGATCGCGCCATCGATCACGAAATGCGCCACATGGATGCCCTGCGGTGCGAGCTCGCGTGCCATGCTCTGCGCAAGACCGCGCAGCGCAAACTTTCCCATCGCGAATGCCGCGGATTGCGGATAGCCCTTCACGCTGGCAGAAGCACCGGTAAATAGCATGGCGCCTTGTCGCTTGGGCAGCATGCGCCGGATTGCCTGCTGCGCCACCAGAAATCCGCCGAACGCGGTGACGGTAATCGCGTTTGCGACCTCGGCCGGGTCTAGGTCGACGAGCGGTCCTTTGACTCGCGCACTCGGGTTATAGACCACTAAGTCAGGCGCGCCCAGCAAGGCGTCGACCTGTGCGAATAGCCCGGCAATGCTGTCGCCATCGGCCACATCGCACGCAAACGCATGCGCGCCGGTTCTGTCTACCAATGCCTGCAGCTTGTCGATTCTCCGTGCCGCAAGTGCAACCTGCATGCCAGCACCCGCGAAACTTCGCGCCAGCGATGCGCTGAGCCCGGAACCCGCTCCCACGATCAAGGCGGTCTTTGGTTGGAATGGTGACATGATG
>JAYTZV010000052.1:0-6110 GCA_043741695.1 Burkholderiales bacterium | reverse complement strand
ATGGTCTTGATTTCGCCATGCTTTGCCCGTGCTGTCAATGAATTCGACCGGTTTTTGACGGAACGATGGTGCTGTCGCCACGACTGGGGTGAGCCTTTTCTGTATAATTCGATTTTGCGTCAATAGGAATTACTATGCGTCTTCTTCAAAAGGCACTCACGTTCGACGACGTGCTGCTAGTACCAGCGTATTCAAACATTCTCCCCAAAGACACTTCGCTGCGTACGCATCTTAGCCGCAACATCACGTTGAATATTCCGTTGCTGTCGGCCGCAATGGACACAGTGACTGAATCGCGGCTGGCGATCGCGATGGCGCAAGAGGGCGGCATCGGCATCATCCACAAAAATCTCACACCACGCGAACAAGCGCGTGAAGTAGCCAAGGTCAAACGCTTTGAGTCCGGCGTAGTGCGTGACCCGATCACAATTCCTCCAACGATGAAAATTCGTGACGTGATTGCGTTATCTGCGCAGCACGGCATTAGCGGGTTTCCGGTAGTCGAAGGTAAAAAAGTGGTCGGCATCATCACCAATCGCGACCTGCGTTTTGAAGAAGACCTGGATGCGGAAGTCCGCGCCAAAATGACCGTGCGTGAAAAGCTGGTATTTGTCAAAGACGGTGCCGAGCTCTCCGAAGCCAAACGGTTGATGAACAAGCATCGGCTCGAGCGCGTGATTGTTGTCAATGATGAATTCGAACTGCGTGGTCTGATCACGGTCAAGGATATCCAGAAATCGACCGAGCATCCCTTTGCCTCCAAAGACATTCACGGCAAATTGCGCGTCGGCGCAGCCGTTGGCGTCGGTGCAGATAACGATGAGCGTATTGAATTGCTGGTAGCCGCAGGCGTCGACGTTGTTGTGGTCGATACTGCGCACGGTCATTCGCAAGGTGTATTGAACCGGGTCAAATGGGTCAAGACGCACTTTCCGCACGTTGATGTCATCGGTGGCAATATTGCCACTGCTGCCGCTGCACGCGCTTTGGCGGATCACGGTGCTGACGGTGTCAAGGTCGGTATTGGTCCGGGCTCGATCTGCACCACGCGTATTGTCGCTGGTGTCGGCGTGCCGCAAATCACTGCAATTTCGAATGTGGCCGAAGCGTTACGTGGTACCGGTATTCCGTGCATTGCCGATGGTGGTATCCGCTACTCGGGCGATATCAGCAAGGCACTCGCGGCGGGTGCCAGCAGCGTGATGATGGGCAGCATGTTTGCCGGTACTGAAGAAGCCCCCGGTGAAGTGATTTTGTATCAGGGCCGCAGCTATAAATCGTATCGCGGTATGGGTAGTCTGGCGGCGATGGCGGATGGCTCGGCCGACCGGTATTTTCAGGATGCGGGCAATAGCAACGACAAGTTTGTTCCCGAAGGTATCGAAGGGCGCGTGCCGTACAAAGGCAGCGTGCTGGCGATTCTGTATCAACTGGTCGGTGGTGTGCGTTCCTCGATGGGCTACTGCGGTTGCGCCACCATCGAAGACCTGCGCGAAAAAGCCGAGTTCGTTGAAATCACGTCGGCCGGCATGCGTGAATCACATGTGCACGATGTACAGATCACCAAAGAAGCGCCGAATTATCGCGCGGACTGATCGACATGCTGTGTTCTAACAGCAGGGCTGCTGGCATTGTCTGGCAGCCCTGCTGACGTTTTATTGCTCCCGTTTTTCCACTTTTTTCGCTATTTGATTCGCTATCTGCCATGCATGCAAAAATTCTGATTCTCGATTTTGGTTCCCAGGTCACGCAACTGATTGCGCGCCGTGTTCGCGATGCCGGCGTGTTTTCGGAAGTGTTTCCGTACGACGTCAGCGATGACTTTGTTCTCAACTATGGTGCTGCCGGTGTGATTTTGTCAGGCGGTCCAAATTCGGTGACCGAAGGCGACACACCGCGCGTGCCGCAAGCAGTATTCGATCTGGGCGTGCCGGTGCTGGGCATCTGCTACGGCATGCAGGCGATGGCCGAGCAGCTCGGCGGCAAAGTCGAGAATGGCTTGGTGCGTGAATTCGGTTATGCCGAAATTCGCGCGCGCGGTCACACCGCTTTGTTTAATGGCATCAGCGACTTCACCACCGCCGAAGGTCACGGCATGCTGAAAGTCTGGATGAGCCACGGCGATAAAGTCATCGACATGCCGCCGGGCTTCAAGCTGATGGCATCGAATGCCAATTGCCCGATCGCGGCAATGGCCGATGAATCGCGCCGTTTTTATGCGGTGCAGTTTCATCCCGAAGTCACGCATACGATTCAAGGCAAGGCAATCATTGGTCGCTTCGTGCACGACATTTGCGGCTGCAAATCCGATTGGAACATGCCGGACTACATCGCTGAAGCGGTGGCTGCGATTCGCGAAAAAGTCGGTAGCGAAGAAGTCATTCTCGGCTTGTCGGGCGGTGTTGACAGCAGCGTCGCAGCCGCGCTGATTCATCGTGCGATCGGTGACCAGCTGACTTGCGTGTTCGTCGATCACGGCCTGTTGCGCCTCGACGAAGGCAAGATGGTCATGGAAATGTTTGCCGGTGGTCTCGGTGTGAAAGTGATCCGCGTCGATGCGACCGATCAGTTCATGGACAAGCTCGCCGGTGTCAGCGACCCCGAAGCAAAACGCAAGATTATTGGCGCAGAATTTGTCGAGGTATTCCAGCGTGAAGCCGGCAAGCTCGACAACGCCCGCTGGCTGGCGCAAGGCACCATTTATCCGGACGTGATCGAGAGCGCAGGCAAAGGCAAAAAAGGCCACACGATCAAGAGCCACCATAACGTGGGCGGCTTGCCCGATACATTGAATTTGAAGTTACTGGAGCCATTGCGCGAATTGTTCAAGGACGAAGTGCGTGCCCTCGGCGTGGCACTCGGCTTGCCGCCAGCGATGGTGTACCGCCATCCGTTTCCCGGTCCGGGTCTGGGTGTGCGCATCCTCGGCGAAGTAAAAAAAGAATTCGCTGATTTGCTGCGTCGCGCCGATGCAATCTTCATTGAAGAACTACGCAACGGCACCGAAGATCTGCCGCCCGGCATCGATCAGCAAAGCATTTGCAAAAACTGGTACGAAGCCACCAGTCAGGCATTCGCGGTATTTTTGCCAGTGAAATCGGTGGGTGTGATGGGCGATGGCCGCACCTATGAATATGTGGTCGCCTTGCGCGCAGTGCAGACGCAAGACTTCATGACGGCGCATTGGGCACATCTGCCGCATACGCTGCTGGGGCGTGTGTCGAACCGCATCATCAATGAAGTACGCGGCATCAATCGCGTGGTGTATGACATTTCGGGTAAGCCGCCAGCGACGATTGAGTGGGAGTAATGCGGTGAAAAAGAGCGTATTTAACATTAAGGTCGCGCAGTGAGCTACAGCGTCAAAGAAATTTTCTATACCTTGCAAGGCGAGGGCACCCACGCCGGACGGCCGGCGGTGTTCTGTCGTTTTGCCGGATGTAATTTGTGGAGCGGCCGCGAAAGTGACCGCGCCACTGCTGTCTGCCAATTTTGCGATACCGATTTTGTTGGTATCGATGGCACGCTTGGTGGCAAATTTGCCGAGGCGGATTTACTCGCAAATACGATCAATCAACTGTGGCCAGCCGATTACGCTGCAAGCAAATTTGTCGTGTTGACGGGCGGTGAGCCACTGCTTCAAGTGGATGCGGCGCTCATCGATGCCTTGCATGCGTCCGGCTTCATGATCGCGCTGGAGACCAACGGTACGCTGCCGGTACCGGTCGGAATTGACTGGATATGCGTTAGCCCGAAGATGGGCGCACCGATGGTGCAGCGTCACGGTCACGAATTAAAAGTGGTCGTGCCGCAGATCGGACAAGACTTGGCGGCCTACGAATCCCTCGACTTCGCCAATTTTTTGTTGCAGCCGATGGATAGCCCGACATCGGCCCACAACACTGTGTTCGCAATCGAACATTGCAAGCGCCATCCAAAATGGAAGCTCAGCATGCAAACCCATAAAATTTTACAGATACCGTAACGCCATGCTGACTATTACACGCAAACTCGAATTCGATGCCGGCCACCGGATCCCCGATCACAACAGCCAATGCTGTAATTTGCACGGCCACCGCTACGTGCTCGAAATTACGCTGACCGGCGGCGTCGTCGAGCAGGACGGCCAACCCGATAACGGCATGATCATGGATTTTTCGGACGTTAAAAAGCTGGCCAACTCGGCGCTGGTCGATGTCTGGGATCATGCCTTTCTGGTCTACGAAAAAGATACCGCGGTACGCGCTTTTCTCGACAGCCTGCCCAACCATAAAACGGTCGTGTTGCCGCTAGTGCCCACCATCGAAAATCTGACCACGATTGCGTTCGATATCTTGAAAAACGCTTTCGCCGATCATTTTGGTACCGGGCTGACGCTGCATAAAATCAAGCTATTCGAAACCCCTAACTGCTGGGCTGAGATCGTCGATGGACGATAGCGTCTACATGCGTCAGGCGCTGGATCAAGCGCACAACGCGTGGGCGCTGGGTGAGGTGCCGGTGGGTGCGGTGCTGGTGCGCGACGGCCAGGTGATCGCCACTGGCTTTAATCAACCGATTGGCACGCACGATCCAACTGCGCACGCTGAAATTATGGCGCTGCGCGCGGGTGCTGAATTGCTCGGTAATTACCGTTTGCCGGGTTGCGAATTATTTGTCACGCTTGAACCGTGTGCAATGTGTGCTGGCGCGATGCTGCATGCACGTCTTGCGCGTGTCGTGTTCGGTGCGAGCGATCCCAAGACTGGTAGTTGCGGATCGGTGGTCAATTTATTCGAGCAACAACAACTGAATCATCACGCCACGTTAGTCGGCAATGTGCTGGCAGATGACTGCAGCAAAATGTTGAAAGATTTTTTTGCCGAGCGACGTTTGGCGCAGCAAAAACTTACGATGGGCGACTCAATCAATGAATGAGTTAAGCAATGAATGAGTTCATCAATGAGTGACTCGCCAAGCACAGCTCGACGTGATGTCGGCATCGGTATCGGTATCGGTATCGTCGCCCCTAGTGGCTACGCGCCCGATGCGGTAGTGGTTGATCGCGCGGTCGCTCGCTTACGCGCCGAGGGTGCGCGCGTAACGCTGTTTTGCAATCCATCTGAAAAATTTGAACGCTTCGGCGCGCGTGACGAAGAGCGTGTCGCGCAGTTGCATGCGACGGCCAGCGATCCATCGATCGATGTCGTGATCGCCTTGCGTGGCGGTTACGGACTCTCACGTATTTTGCCGATGCTGGACTTTGATTTGCTGGCGCGTAGCGGCAAGTTGTTTGTCGGGCATAGCGATTTCACTGCGTTTCAGATGGCATTGCTGGGATCGACTGGCGCAGTCAGTTTTGCGGGCCCGATGATTTGTGATGACTTTGGGCGAGATGTGCCGAGCCAATTTACGCTGGATCATTTCTGGCAGTGCGTTCGCTCCGAGACCATCTCATTTCGGTCGGATCACGCTTGCAGTCAGACCGTGAAGGTGGTCGGTCCGCTGTGGGGCGGCAATCTGGCGATGCTGGCGCATCTGGTCGGCTCGCCGTATTTGCCGGATATCGATGGCGGGATTTTATTTTTGGAGGACATCAACGAACATCCGTTTCGGATTGAGCGGATGCTGCTGCAGTTGCTGCATGCTGGTGTGCTGCAAAAGCAGCAGGCGATTTTGCTCGGGAATTTTTCTGGCGGGCGTTTGAGTGACTACGATAATGGGTTTGATTTTGATTCGGTGATTGCGTATTTGCGTAGTCGAGTTTCTGTACCGGTGTTGAGCGGGTTGCGGTTTGGGCATGTGGTGGACAAGGTGACTTTGCCGGTGGGGGGGCGGGCTGTTTTGACTGCGGATGCGCAGGGGTGGGTGTTGCGGGTTGAGGGGTATCCGCGGGTGCGCTGACTGCCTTTCAGGTAGTGGGTTTTTTATGAGTTTGGCTCTTCGGGTGGCCACCGCGCCGGGGGCGGCCCGGCAGCCGCTTACTTTTTTTGCTTCCCCTCCATGTCAGGATAGATGTCGCCTCAACAAAATTTGTTCAACAAGTTGGAGGGCGGAGAGGCAATGAAGTATGAAGACGCTAAAAGTTCAGGCTGGATCAAGAAGACGCTATACAGCTCAAGAGCGAGAAT
>JAYTZV010000051.1:0-6115 GCA_043741695.1 Burkholderiales bacterium | reverse complement strand
GGCCGCAGGAACGGCCTCAACCCAAGGGCAACTCGACGTCAAGGGCAGTGTTGGCAAAGGGCCGGCAGTGCGCTACGCTGGCAGCGCCGATATCGCTGGGCCGGTGCTCAATGAACTCGACGGCACGCGCTTCGCATCGTGGAAAAATGTCGGCGCGAAGACGCTCAACCTCAGCGTCGCACCCAACCTGCTGGAAATTCCGGACCTGCGACTCGTCGAGCCTGACGCGACGATGATCATCGAGAGCGATCGCCGTTTTAATGCTGCGCGATTGCTGGTGCCGCAGCCGGTGGCTGCAAAGCCAACGGTTGCAAAGCCACCCGTTGCAAAGCCACCTGCAGCAGCTACCGTGGTATCTGCCGCACCCGCATCGACGCAGTCAACTGCCTCTGTGGATAGCGAGCCTTTTCCCATTCGTATCCAGCGCATGCGCTTTGTGAATGCCAAGCTCGACTTCACCGACCTGAGCTTGCGGCCGCAATTCGGCGCGAAGATTGTTGAGTTAAATGGCGTCATCAGTGGTCTGTCGTCCAGCCGTACCGCGCGCAGCCAGATCGAACTAGATGGTCGGGTCAATGAATTCGGACTTGCCCGCATCCGTGGTGCGTTCAATCCCTTTGCGCCGGCTGATAATACGAATGCGAATATTGTGTTCAAGAATATCGACATGGCATCGACCACGCCGTACGCGATGAAATTCGCGGGTTACAAGATCAAGGGCGGAAAAATCTCGCTCGACCTGCAGTACAAAGTGCGCGATAGCAAACTCGAAGGCACCAACCAGGTAGTGATCGATAATCTGGTCCTTGGCGAACACGTGGATAGCCCGGACGCACTGAAGCTGCCACTCGAACTGGCGATCGCCATCCTGAAAGACAGCAATGGTCGCATCGATCTCGGCTTGCCGGTCAGCGGTGATTTGCGTGACCCGCAATTTAGCTATGCCGCAATTATCGGCAAGGCAATTGGCAACGTGCTGACAAAGATCGTGACCGCGCCGTTTCGTGCGCTTGCTCGCTTGTTCGGGACCAGCGCCGATCAGCTTTCAGCGATTGATTTTGACGCGGGTAGTGACCGGCTGTTGCCACCTGAATGCGAGAAATTGAAGCAAGTCGTGCAGATACTCAGCAAGCGCGAACAACTGGCGCTCACGGTACCGGGGCAGTGCGGCGAGGTTGCCGATGGGGCGGCAATTCGGCGGCGCATGGTGCGGCTGGCAGTTACAAAGCACGCCGGTATTGACATCGACGCCGGCGAGAATCCTGGTCCGCTTGATGTGGAAACTGCGCCGGTACGCAAGGCGCTGCGCGAATTGTATGTGGAGCGCTTCGGCACAGCGGAATTAGATCGGCAGAAAAAAGCGGCTGAAAGTGCTGCACCAGTAGCGGACACTGCGAACGTGCAGGCTGCATCGGCCAAGGCGCAGCTACCCTTGCTGCAACGGGTCGGTAAGCTGATTCAAGGCGAGCCACAGGTAGCTGACGCCAGCGCGTTTTATCGTGGTCTGCGTGATCGGCTCGATCGAGAGCAGCCGCTAGCTGCGGATGTACTGAGTGCGCTAGGTGCACGACGCGCTGCGGCGATTGTTGCTGCATTACGTGACGATGGTGTTGATGCGGCGAGGCTGCACGCTAGCGCTGCTGAAAAAATCAGCAGCGAGATTGGCAAGCCGGTGCCGGTGAAGCTGGAGCTGGCGGCGAAGTAGCCGCTTGCACTGTCGCGCGGTCGGTGTTGGTAAAACGTGCGCTTGGTATGCCGGCTTTGCCAGCGCATCAAAATCCGGTCTCGCGAACACCCTGCAGCGTTGCGATCAAAGGCGCGTTCAAATACCGATAGTCTGGAAAATTTGCGCTCTTCAACGCTGCGCCGGCGCATACATCACGTTAATCCGTGCCACATATTTAGGCACCGGTCCGCTCACCCGAGCACCCACATGGCTGACTGAACTCTGCGTAAATCCATGCCGAAAAAATAGCGCAGACCCTTTTTTCGGCACCACATCAATCCAGGTTCCATCGCGACTGAGCAAACGCGTATTGCCACCAACGACACCATCTTCCGGACCATTCAAATACAGCAGCATGGTCAGGCAGGAACGCAGGCCGGGCCATTCTTCCATCACCGTGCGATCGTCATTCAATCCATAGCCGGGCCAATCACCATCGATGTGACGATTGAAAACGTCGTTATCGTCGTAGCGGTACATATTCATGCGATGACTCAAGCGCTGATGCAGGACCGCGCCGTCGATCATCGCGGGTAGCAGTGGCGCAATACGCGTCATGATCGGGCCGAGCAGCGCTTCGTCCGCCAACCAGTGCACGGATTTATTCATGCGCATGCCAGGGGGCGTGGAAATGCCGGGTGCTTCATGACGATATCCGAACACTTCGCTGGCCGCGACGACCTCATCGGCTTCGTCAGCAGTCACAACATCGTCGATCGCGAATGCGAGCAGTCCGCCCAGGTCAATGTCGCTGCGTTGCGGATGCAATTGCGCTTGGGCTGCAAAGTGCAAGGATGCCGGGGTCGCCGCAAAGGCATGGACCGGTGTGTGGGCAATCGCACCACCCATCGGCAACGAGCCGATCATGCTGGCGACGACGCGCTGTGCCGGCCACTCGTTGGCTGGGCGGCGATGGAAGTATTTTTGGGTAGTAGAGTCGATATTGCTCATCATCTTTTCATTCAAATTCAGCGGCTGGTGGCGTAGTCTAATCGCAGAACGGCATGGCCGGGCTGAGCGATATTCGGCTGCAGAGTGGTAGTTGCTTATTGATCGCTACTGCCCCCCCGCGCAATCCCAAACACCGCCTACGCTTGTAACTCGCATCACTGCACTGAGATCTTGCACTGGCAGCACTCGGCACGAACGAAATTGAAAACATATTGTGGCGTGAATTAGGCGCCATTCCTTTAAGGCTAACGTTTAAGAGCGTTAGGCTTCGGTTCGGGTCCACTGTTGACTAAATAAGTTTGTACGATGCGCGGAGGGGTAGGCTACACAAGGCGCACTCGATGTCCCGGCATCCCTGTCAATGGAATACCGTTGAGGTTGCAATACGCAATACGCAATACGCAGTACGCAATATGCAATACGCAATACGCAATACGCAATACGCAATACGCATTCATTGCGATGTCCATCGACCGTCTTGTTGCTGCGCTCGCCGCACACAAATTAAAAAGAGCAGTCGCGGCGTCTTTATCTGGGGTTTTCGCACCAGACAAACACAGTTATCAACGTTGCGATGTGGCGATTTTCCCATCGGTATCGCGCGTCGTCGGAAGCCTCTCGCCGCGCCACTCGGGCAACCCGCCGCGGAACCAATACACGTTTTTAAAACCCGCATTGATCGCTACTTTGGATGCCTTGTACGATTTCCAGCATTCAGGTCCGTTGCACATGAAAATAAGTGGCTTATCGCGCGGCAGCGCTTCAATCGCCGTGGCATTGTCAAGTGAGGCGTCAAAATCCGGCTCCTTGAGGCTTTTTTCACCATACGGCGCGAAGACCGCGTCCGCAACATGCTCGTGCTTGAATTCTTTTTCCGTGCGCGTGTCGACTGCCAACGCACCGCCAAGCATGAGTTCGGCAACGCGTTTGGCCGTTACGACAGAGGCACCTGGCATGCTGGCTGGCGTCAAAATACCAAGACTGGCAACGTACCCGTAACTGTCTACATCGGCTGTGGTGGCCGCGCGCAGTCGGCCCAATCCGACATTTTGTCCCGCGGCAGAAGTTGTCCAGTTTAGTAACGCAGCGCTATCGCTTGCAGGCATGCTTTTCAGTACGGCCAATCCCATTCCGGAGGGAATTTTTCGTGAGGTTGCCAGAACATGGCCGACATCCGGATGCGATACAAGCCATTGACCGGCTTCCGCGTCATCGGCCAGCGTCGCATCGGCAAGGCCGTATTGAAGCGCCGTCAGTCCTGCGCCCGACGTGGTTCCAAAGGTCAGTTTGCCGAGTGCCTTCACGTTCAGGTTGGCTTCACGCAATAATCCTTTCGCGAGATAGGCGCGGGTCGAATCCTGTTGGGTCAGGTAGAGGCGCTTACCGTGCAAGTTTTCGATTTTTGCTACGCCGGGTAATGCAATCAGGCTGAACGTCGCACTGCGGTCGCTGATGGCAAGCAGGCGATAGCCATGACTGATTGCAGACGCAATTACAGTGGGAGGCCCGATGATCACGTCATTTTCCTGCGTTCGGGTTGCTCGCATGACTTCTGAGAGGAAGATGGTGCTGTTGACCGTGGTCTTTTTTTTCAAGAACGCCGAAAGCACTGGTGTTAGCGACACTGCTTGCTCCTGGTCGCGTCGAATTGCGTCGTCAGACGGATCTATACCGATCATTACGCGCATGCCGGCCTCGTCGGCCAAGGAGGGAACTACTGTCATACCGAATAAAAGGGCGACTGCCCATTGCGCTAGGGATGGCATATCGAAACCTTTCGTCAATAAAGATTAGTAACTTATGGTATTTCAATATAAAAATCTTTCCTAGTGAAATTCTTTTTAACAATAATTTTTGGTAACGATGCGTTGTGCCGGCCAGGTGAGGCTGGCCACTTTATCGAGGTAATTCGTGATCAGGAAGATCGGCAATGAACCGTAGCATCGGGTTCATCGCCTAGCAGTGCGGTGCCACGGTTAGTCGGATCGATGAAAGACTGGGTGCTTTCGTTAACTGGCCCGTGGGTGCAAATCAGTTTGGGATTTTTTTTTATGCTGATCAATCGGCCATCTTTACCACCGCCACGCGTCGATCAAAACTCTTCCCAATCGGTGCCGTGTGCTGGTTCGCTGACGATTTGTTTGCGGGAGGGTGCAGCAACCGCGCGCCCTGCGCCAGCAACCGGCTTGGGAGCTGGTCGCTTCAAGCGCGCCGGCGTTGGTGAGGCCATTGTTTTATTTGTCGATGTGCCGACACGCATGGCAGGTGTGCGACCAACGTCGTCGGTCACAAAGACACTAACCACCTGCGATAGATTCGCCGCCTGATCCTGCAGCGATTCAGCAGCAGCCGCCGCTTCTTCGACCAACGCGGCGTTTTGTTGCGTGACCTGATCCATTTGCGAAATAGCTTGATTGATCTGCTCGATACCGTCAGTCTGCTCGGCGCTGGCGGCGGTGATTTCACTCATGATATCGGTCACGCGTTTTACGCTGTCAACAATTTCGGTCATGGTGGCACCGGCCTGATCGACCAAGCGTGCACCGGTTGCCACTTTTTCTACCGAGTCTCCGATCAGGGTTTTGATTTCTTTGGCGGCAGCAGCCGAGCGCTGCGCAAGATTGCGCACTTCGGCGGCAACCACCGCAAAGCCGCGGCCTTGTTTACCGGCGCGTGCGGCCTCGACCGCCGCATTCAGCGCGAGGATATTGGTCTGGAAAGCGATGCCGTCGATCACCGCAATAATGTCGACAATCTTGCGCGACGAATCATTGATCGAACCCATCGTGCTGACGACTTCAGCGACTACTGCGCCGCCTTTGCTGGCGACGTCCGAGGCGGTGAGCGCCAGGCTGTTGGCCTGACGCGCGTTGTCTGCATTCTGTTTGACGGTGCTGGTCAGCTCTTCCATCGATGAGGCGGTTTCCTCCAGCGAACTGGCCTGCTGTTCGGTGCGTGATGATAGATCGAGGTTACCCGACGCGATCTGGCTCGACGCAGTGGCAATCGTGTCGGTTCCCTGTCTTACCTGGCCGACGATCGTGGACAGATTTTCGCGCATCGCATTGATTGCAAACAGCAGACTGTGGCGATCGTTGGGTTTCAATTTGACAACGGTAGCCAGATCACCTGCAGCGATACGGCCGGTAATGGCCACGGCGTATTCCGGCTCGCCACCGAGCGACTTTAGAATGCGTCGCGTAATAAATGCTGCGATCGCCAAGCCAGCCACCAGGACCGCAATGAAGAGGGCACTCAATACAGTTCGGGCATTGCTGTAGGTTTTTTCTGCAATATCGATGCCTTTTTGCAGCAACGTTTCTTCGTGATGGATCAGATCCTTGATGGCATCGATGTACACGGTCTGCAAGCGATTGGTCTCCGAAAACATCAGGTCGACTGCCTTGCCATGGTCACCCGCCTTTTGCAATTCCAGTA
>JAYTZV010000050.1:0-2105 GCA_043741695.1 Burkholderiales bacterium | reverse complement strand
TTCTGTGGCGTCTGTCACTCCGATCTGCATACCGCTCGCAATGAATGGGGCAACACCATCTATCCGGTCGTACCTGGTCATGAAATCGTTGGTCGCGTCACGCATGTCGGCGCAGCGGTCAAAGCCTTTGCGGTTGGTGACGTGGTCGGCGTCGGCTGTCTGGTCGATTCCTGCCAGCATTGCGCGAGTTGCGACGAAGGCCTTGAGCAATACTGCGAAAATGGCTTTGTCGGCACGTATAACGGCGAAGAAAAACACATCGGCGGCGTAACCTTCGGCGGCTACGCCAACAACATCGTCGTTCATGAAAAATTTGTACTGCGCATGCCCGCCAATCTCGATCTCGCGGCAGCAGCACCGCTGCTGTGCGCCGGCATCACCACCTATTCACCACTGCGTCACTGGGGTGTTGAAAAAGGTCACAAGGTCGGCATCGTCGGGCTTGGCGGACTTGGTCACATGGGCGTGAAAATTGCGCATGCGATGGGCGCGCATGTGGTGCTGTTCACCACATCGCCATCAAAAAAAGCCGACGCGCTGCGACTCGGTGCCGACGAAGTGGTGGTATCGACCGATGCCGACGCGATGGCACGTCATCAAAATTCATTCGACTTTATTTTGAACACCGTGGCAGCACCGCATAAGCTCGACGCTTTTCTGGTTTTGTTAAAGCGCGATCGCACGATGACGCTGGTTGGTGCACCGGCCACGCCGCATCCATCGCCGCAAGTGTTCAACCTGATTTTGCAGCGACGTCAACTCGCCGGCTCGCTCATCGGCGGCATCGCCGAGACGCAGGAGATGCTGGATTTTTGCGGCAAGCACGGCATTGTTTCCGACATCGAAATGATCGCGATGCAGGACATCAATACTGCCTATGACCGCATGCTCAAAAGCGATGTGAAATATCGTTTCGTGATCGATATGGCGTCGCTTGCCAAGGCGTGACGTGGTTGTCCGTCGACGGTCAATTTCGCCCGGCAGATGGCGATTAAAGTAAATGCGTCCATCCCAATATCGCACCAAGCGCGAGCAGCCACAGCAGATGCAATTTGGTGCGCCAGATCAGGATGGCACATAAGGCGCTGAGCAGCCAGTACCGCCAATGCGTAGCAACTGGCTCATCTGCGCCGGCCAGCAGCCAGGCGGTCGAAAACAACAGCGCAATTACCACCGGCACCATGCCCTGCTTGAAAGCGCGTACCGCGCGCTTATCGCGATTGCGATGTGCCCACTGCGCAGCCATATACGTGATGGTTGCGCTTGGCAGCAGGATGCCAATCATCGTCACTGCAACGCCGGCCAGCGCGGCGCTCGTGCTACCGGCGTTCAGGCCGACTTGCCAGCCCATCAATGCGACGAACAATACATTCGGGCCAGGTGCTGCCTGCGCCAGAGATATCGACGCATTGAACTGTTCTTGCGTTAGCCAGTGATGCTGCTCGACCAGATAGCGGTGCATTTCTGCAGAGGTGGAAATCGCACCGCCAATCGACATCAGCGATAGCGATAGATATTTCACGAACAGGTTGCACCAGTCGTTGAGGGTCAAGACGATTGATAGGGTCGAGTTCATTGGATGTTCATTGGATATTCAATGAGGCTTGATCGAACACGCATGTCGGATAACGTCGCGAACGATTTTTTGCCGCACTGGCATGCAGTACGTTTCACCGCGTTTTTTTCGACACTGCGGACGCCTCGGCAGTCGGCGATGCAAGCTTGAGATACGTACCGACACAGGCCGGCCCGCCCAGCCCGAGCAGAACGGCGAGCAGCGGCAACTTGAACAAGGCAACACTGATAAAACCTGCGATGCAGAACAGGCTCGTGATCATCAGCGGCAGTGGCGACGACTTCAGACTGCGCAGCATTTTCAGCGCGGTCGCGGCGATCAATCCGGCCGAGACGGCAGACATGCCGCGCAGTGCGTCGATGATATCGGGATGGGATGCATAGCGTGCGTAAAACACGGCCAGCAACAGCACCAGGACCAGCGGAATCAGCAGCATGCCCGCCAGCGCACTGAGGGCACCAGCGAGGCCGAAATAGCGGCCGCCGATCATCATCGCCAGGTTAATCACGTTCGGTCCCGGCATGATTTG
>JAYTZV010000049.1:0-6165 GCA_043741695.1 Burkholderiales bacterium | reverse complement strand
ATCGTTCAGTGTATCGGCGCAGTGGTGGACGTTGAGTTCCCGCGTAACGCGATGCCCAAGGTGTATGACGCCTTGAAAATGGAAGGCTCGGAACTGACGCTGGAAGTGCAGCAGCAGCTTGGCGACGGCATCGTCCGTACCATTGCACTGGGTACGTCTGACGGTCTGCGTCGTGGCATGATCATCCAGAACACCGGTAAGCCGATCACGGTACCGGTCGGCAAAGCGACGCTAGGCCGCATCATGGACGTATTGGGTAACCCGATCGATGAATGCGGTCCGGTCAGCCACGCGCAAACCGCGTCGATTCATCGCAAGGCGCCGGTATATGACGAGTTGTCGCCGTCGCAGGATCTGCTGGAAACCGGTATCAAGGTGATTGACCTGGTCTGCCCGTTTGCAAAAGGCGGTAAAGTCGGTCTGTTCGGCGGTGCTGGTGTGGGTAAGACCGTCAACATGATGGAGCTGATCAACAACATCGCCAAAGCGCATAGCGGCTTGTCCGTGTTTGCCGGCGTTGGTGAGCGTACCCGCGAAGGTAACGACTTCTATCACGAAATGGCAGACGCAAAAGTGGTGGATCTGGAAACACCAGAAAATTCCAAAGTTGCGATGGTTTACGGTCAGATGAATGAGCCGCCAGGCAACCGTTTGCGCGTGGCACTGACTGGTCTGACGATTGCTGAATCGTTCCGCGATGAAGGCAAAGACGTACTGTTCTTTGTCGACAACATCTACCGCTTCACGCTAGCCGGTACCGAGGTATCTGCGTTGTTGGGTCGTATGCCGTCAGCAGTGGGTTACCAGCCAACGCTGGCCGAAGAAATGGGTCGTCTGCAAGAGCGTATTACCTCGACCAAAGTTGGTTCGATCACGTCGATCCAGGCCGTGTATGTGCCAGCCGACGATTTGACGGATCCATCGCCAGCCACCACCTTTGCTCACCTCGACTCCACCGTTGTGTTGTCGCGTGATATCGCTTCGCTGGGTATTTATCCTGCGGTCGATCCACTCGATTCGACCTCGCGTCAGCTCGATCCGCTCGTGGTTGGTCAAGACCATTACGACACCGCTCGTGCCGTACAAGGCACGTTGCAGCGCTACAAGGAATTGCGCGACATTATCGCAATTCTGGGTATGGACGAGTTGGCACCAGAAGACAAACTGCTGGTAGCACGCGCCCGTAAAATGCAGCGTTTCCTGTCGCAGCCGTTCCACGTTGCTGAAGTGTTTACCGGTTCACCAGGTAAATACGTTTCGCTCAAAGATACGATCAAGGGCTTCAAGATGATCGCATCCGGCGAACTCGATCACCTGCCAGAGCAAGCGTTCTACATGGTCGGCACGATCGAAGAAGCAATCGAAAAAGCGAAGAAGACGCAGTAATCGTTCGGTATTGCGCAGTGCGATGGCGGAATCAAATACTACTATCGCGCTGCAGTTCGATGACTGACTCCATGCACAAATAAGGTTCAAAGATGTCACACACAATTCATGTCGATGTGGTCTCGGCCGAAGAGCAGATTTTTTCCGGTGAAGCGGAATATGTCGTGCTGCCGGGTGAGTCGGGCGAGCTCGGTATATACCCGTTGCATACGCCGTTGATCACCCGCATTCGCCCTGGCACCGTGCGCATCAAGCTGCTCGATAAAGAAGAGGTCGACACCGTGTTTGTCGCTGGCGGCATTCTTGAAGTGCAGCCTCACGCGGTGACCGTGATGGCCGACACAGCGATCCGTGGTGCCGATCTGGATGAGGCCAAAGCGCTAGAAGCAAAGCGTCAGGCGGAAGAAGCGCTCGTGAATCGTGAATCGAAAATCGATTACGCGGCGGCGCAAGCCGAACTGTCGGTCGCGATCGCACAGTTGGCGGCAATTCAGCGTTTGCGTCACAAACGCTAAATAAACTTTTGCGCGATCAGCATTAAAATGAAAAGCAGCCTCGGCTGCTTTTTTGCTTTTTGGTCCGATCTGCAGAGCCAGCTTCGCCAAAATTTCCGTCACCGAATAGCACCACACTAGCCGCTACTCATGAAAACCAGCCAAGCATTTCGTCCAAAAAAATCCTTCAAGCTTATCGACCGCGATGCGTCGAACAAGCCGCTGTCAAGCGGCGACAAGGCCGCCGACAAACTCGCTGTAGAAGCCATCACGAATACCATCGCCCAACTGCAGGACATGTTTTACGCAGAACAAAAGCGCAAGCTGCTGATCATCTTGCAGGGCATGGATACTTCCGGAAAAGATGGCACGCTCAAAGGGGTGTTCGGCGAGCTCGACCCGCTCGGCTTGCGCGGCTATGCATTCAAGGCACCAACCACGACAGAGCGTGCCCGTGATTTTTTATGGCGCGTGCACCAGCAAGTGCCCGCACAGGGTGAGATGGTCGTGTTCAATCGCAGTCACTACGAAGATGTGCTGATCACGCATGTGCACGGCTTAATTGATGACGCTGAGCGTGACCGGCGATTCGCACACATCCGCGATTTCGAGCGGATGTTAATTGAGACCGGAACGGTGGTGCTGAAATTTTTTCTGCATATCTCGGCAGACGAACAAAAATCGCGTCTTGAAGAGCGACTCAGTAATCCTGACAAGCACTGGAAATTTGACCCGCAAGATATCGAAGAGCGCAAACTCTGGTCGCAATATCAGCAAGCCTATCTCACCGCGATACAGGAAACCGATGCCGATCACGCGCCGTGGTTTGTGATACCTGCCGACTCGAAAACCCATCGCAATCTGGCTATCGGTTCGATCGTTCTGGAGACGATGCAGCAGATGAAGCTGAGTTATCCACCCGCCAAGCCGGGACTCGCCGGACTGAAGATCGAATAAGTAGGGAGCCTGTCTGAGCTCAAAGATAAGACAAAATTCTGGGCTACTTCGATACCAAAATGCGATCCGCCATATTCTGCCCGGCATCGCGTCGGCCTTTGACGGAGTCATACACCCGTAGAAAAAATCACGATGAAGTGACGCGTTAGGCGATCTAATCGCCCAACGTAGCGACGCTTATAGAGTGCGTGCACAACAGCGATTGCACCCCAATTTTTTGGCCACGTACAGACAATCATCAGCTGCCTTCAATAAGTCGGCACTTGAATGGCGATGCCGTATATCGACTATCAAGCCAATACTGGTCGTGATCAGCAACTTCTCACCGTTCAGCAGCCAAGGTAGGACGACTGCAGCAAGAATTTTTTGCGCAATCGCGTTCGCTGCCGCTACATCGTCGACCGCTCCCAGCACGATCACGAACTCGGCTCCGCCAAGACGCACGACCGTATCGGTGGTTCGCACGGTGGTGCTGATCCGGCGCGCGAATTCGGCAAATACCAAATCACCTTTGGCATGGCCAAGCAAATTGTCGATTGCCTTGAAATAATCGATATCCAAAAACAGCACGCCCAGCGCACTGCCGGTACGCCGGCAACGACCTGACGTCCCGTCGAGCGATTCAAACATCGACGTGCGATTTTGCAAACCAGTCAGTGAGTCGTAACAGGCCAGACGCCGCACATCCTACTCGGTTTTTCATGCTGCTGATATCGCTTCTCATTGTGTAGAAGCCGACGATGTCACCGTCCGGATCGATGTCTGGAATGTAGGTCGATTGAATCACTCTGTGCTGTCCAGCCAGGACCGACGACTGTTCGAACGTAACTTGTTCGCCGGCCAGGACGCGATAAAAATAATGTTCCCGCTCGTTGTAAAACCCGGCACCGACGACAGAACAGACACCTGTTCCGATTACCGCTTCCTCTCGACTGTTTGTCCATTCATACATCGTCGCGCCGTGACATCGATAACCAGCGAATAGAAACCGATGATGTCGCCGTCCTCATCGGTGTCAGGCAGATACTCACATTGTTGGAAAAGCTGTTCCCCGTGGATGACGATGGCACGCTCGAAAGACCGTACTTCGCCAGCCAGCGCCGCCTTGATCTTTGGCTTGATGATGGCGTAAGCGAGCGCGTCGAAGACTTCTCCGAGGCGGCGGCCCAACATCGTGTCGATATCAAATCCCAGCGCGGTTTTGTAGTACTGGTTGCAGAATGTGAAGCGCTCATTGGTGTCGATGTGCGCAATCAATGCTGGCACCGTATTGGTGATCATGTGCAAGCGCCGTTCACTGGCTGCCTTGAATTCAACAGCGCGCGCCAGCTTTTCGAAGGTGCGCGCAAGGTCGCGATTGAGTACGCGCAGTTCCATCAGTCGCACTATCTGGCGCGACAGTGCTTCCTTAGAAAGCGCTGACTGGCAGATAGTTTTCGTGGTGTGCGGTCGATGACACACAGCGTCTCCAAGCGATAGCAATCCGAGGTAATGAGCGGTGCACCGGCATAAAAGCGGATCGACGGGTCGTTCTCGACCGGCGGATTGTCGGCAAAGCGCGCATCGTCGAGCGCGGCGGTAACTTCGAAAAGTTCGTCAGCGTGAATTGCATGCACACGAACCGAAATGCTGCGCGCGGTTTTCGATGCATCGAGGCCGAACTTGCTCTTGAACCACTGACGATCAGTATCGATCAACGAAATCAGGCCGATCGGCGTATTGCAGATTGTCGATGCAAGAAAAGCGATGTCATCGAATTCTGCTTCGGCTGGGGTGCCGAGCCTATCGTAGCGGCGCAGCGCATCGATACGCGCGGCTTCATCGGGAGGAATGGTTGGAGCAAGCATGAGTGAAATCGACAGCGGAAATCCTCCGAAGAATACTGCGATTTAACAATTCGCCATTGGTTTATCTCACACTTTCTCGAATGAATACCGACGCTAACTTGCGCTGTCGTATGACCCGGTTTTTAAGCCGTACGCAACAGCGGCAACCAGATCGCAAAAGTCGAACCCTCTGCTGCGCTTGACGTGGAGCGAATGGTGCCGCCGTGCGCCATGATAATTTTATGCGTGATGAACAGACCGAGACCAAGATGTCGATGTGAATTACCGTGGCGCGGCACGTCTGCTTCAAGCGCATAGCGCCGCACCGGATCAAAAATCATCTGCAAGTTGGGAGGGCGCTATTGGCGTTCTCTGATTATGGATTGACCAGACAATGCGATCCTTTTCATTGCGTACGGTCACGCTGATCGGCGGATCGCTGCTGCCATGCTGCACCGCGTTGGCAATCAGGTTCGATAACGCCTGGCTGAGTCGCGCTTCGTCGGCCTCGATATCGAACTCGCCGCTCATGTTGAGCTCGATCTGGTGTTCGGGATAAAACGTCCGAGCTTTCTTCCACCAGATTCTGGCAAGTGACAGCGAAATCACAGGGAGCCGGTGAAATCGGAATACCCTTGCCGAAGTACGTCGTAGCAAAGTCGAGCAGATCGCGCACGATATCGTCGATGCGCTGGGCGCTATTCAAAATGCGGGCGGCGATCTTGAGGGTTTTGACTGGCGTTGCCTCGTCGCGCAGCAAGACTTGCGCGCCCATGCCGATTGCACCGATCGGTGTGCGCACACCTGCCCGATGATGCCCAGAAAAAGATTTTGTGATTCGCGAATCATCAACGAGTAGCGCGCTACCGACTCGCTCAATGCCTGATCGACCGCTTCGTTGAATCGAATCATCGTGTCCAGTTCAAGCTGGTTGTCCGACTGTTTTTCGAATCTGCGCAGGCGCAACACGCGAGCGCGCAAGGCACGATATTCCGCCATCAACTGATCAATCGTGAAGCCAGAGGCAAGCCGCGCGGCAGCATGGATTTCGGCAGCGGAATCGACCCGCGCCGCACCATCCATTTCGCCCTTTGATTTTTTGGTACTTTAAAACTGGTCCTGCGGGGTGTCGATATCGATGGCAATTGTTTTGAGCATCGCCTCGGCATGGTCTCGCAGCTCGGCGCTATCGGCCTCTGCGGAAGCCGGGTAAATCGTGGCGGCGAAATTTTCCCAGTCCTGCAAGATCGCGAGCGTCTCGCGTAAAGTGAATTTGGATAGGTTGATGATGTTCTCCTGGACAGGGTATGGATACGTCCCCATTCGCTGTTGGAGTACCTGCGTGGCAGGAACATTCGATCCGCGGATCAACAAGGTGAAAATGCAACGTATAAATCGACCGTGTCGGTCATGCGCAATAACCGACGCGCGGGCATCAACATAACGCGCCCCGTGGAGCTGCCTGCTGGGCTATCCAGACCGATAACTTCGCCTCTGTATCG